>DALZLW010000250.1:0-4529 GCA_032007425.1 Stenotrophomonas sp. | reverse complement strand
GGCCACTGCACCGAGGTGCCTTCGCCGACCTTGCTCTTCCAGTCCGGGCTGACCTTGGACAGGTAGTTGGAGAAGTTGAAGGTGGTGCCCGAACCGTCGGAGCGGTGCACGATGGTGATCTTGCCGTCCGGCAGGGCCACGCCCGGATTGGCGGCGACGATCGCCGGGTCGTTCCAGGTCTTGATCTTGCCCAGGAAGATATCGGCCAGCAGGGTGCCGGTCAGGCGCAGCTTGCCGGTTTCCAGGCCTTCGATGTTGACCACGGGCACCACGCCGCCGATGGCCGACGGGAACTGGGCCAGGCCGGCCTGGGCCAGTTCTTCGCTGGCCAGCGGCTTGTCGGAAGAACCAAAGTCCACGGTACCGGCCTTGATCTGGGCGATACCGCCGCCTGAGCCGATGGACTGGTAGTTGATCTTGGCGCCGGTGGCGGTGTTGTAGTCGGCCGACCACTTGGACACCAGCGGGAAGATGAAGGAGGCGCCAGCGCCGGAAACTTCGGCGGTGAGCTTGTCACCAGCGGCCGGGGCGGCTGCCGGTGCATCGGTGGCGGCCTGCTGGGCAGCCGGGTCCTGGTTGCCGCCGCAGGCGGCCAGGCCAAGGGCGATGGCCAGGGAAAGCGTGGCAAGGCCGGTCGTGCGCAGATTCATGGGTCACTCCATAGCGGGATTGGGCCGGTGTCGCCGGCGGTTGCGGCTATGAAATGATGTTTTTGTTACAGCCTGATGACCATGATGACAGGAGTGGTGCAGGTCACGATTTAACAGGTGTTTCACGCTGTTCCACGATCAATTCGTGGCCGCTGCGCGCTGACTGCCGGCCGTCTGAAATGAAGAAAGGCGCGAAACCCGCGAGGGTCACGCGCCCGGATGGGACCGGCGGGGGAGAGAGTCCCGCCGGTCCCATTGCCTGCGGGGGCTCAGTACTTCAGGTTGGTCGACCAGTAGGTTTCGATCTGCTTGACCAGGTTGTCCGGCAGCGGCACGTAGTCCAGCTGCTTGGCCTGGGCATCACCATTGGCGTACACCCACTTGAAGAATTCCTTGGCGGCCTTGGCGGTTTCGGCGTTCTTGGGTGACTTCTGCATCAGGATGAAGTTGGTTGCGGTGATCGGCCAGGACGCATCGCCCGGTGCATTGGTCATGACCAGGTAGAAGTCCTTGGTCGCACCCCAGTTGGCGCTGGCCGCAGCTGCCGCGAAGGATGCATCGGACGGCTGCACGAACTTGCCGGCGGCATTCTTCAGCTGTGCGTGCGACATCTTGTTCTGCAGGGCATAGGACAGTTCGACGTAGCCGATGCCGCCCTTGATCTGCTTCACGTAGGCGGCGACGCCTTCGTTGCCCTTGCCGCCCACGCCGGCCGGCCACTGTACCGAGGTGCCTTCACCGACCTTGCTCTTCCACTCCGGGCTGACCTTGGACAGGTAGTTGACGAAGTTGAAGGTGGTGCCCGAACCGTCGGAACGGTGGACGATGGTGATCTTCTGCGACGGCAGGGTCAGGCCCGGGTTCAGCGCGGCGATGGCCGGGTCGTTCCAGGTCTTGATGGTGCCGAGGAAGATGTTGGCCAGCACGGTGCCGTCCAGCTTCAGCTGGCCCGGGGCCACGCCTGCCACGTTGATCACCGGCACCACGCCGCCGATCACCGACGGGAACTGGGCCAGGCCGCTGGCGGCCAGGTCTTCCGGCTTCAGCGGGGCGTCGGAGGAACCGAAGTCCACGGTCTTGGCCTTGATCTGCGCGATGCCGCCGCCGGAACCGATCGACTGGTAATTGACCTTGCGGCCGGTCGCCGAGGTGTAGTCAGCCGACCACTTGGACATCACCGGGTAGATGAAGGATGCGCCGGCACCGGTGACATCAGCGGCATTGGCAGCGAAGACGGACGACGCGGCCAGCATGGCGACGGCGGCACGCGATTTGAAGGCGTGGATCACGGGAAAGGCTCCTGGGTGGTCGATGGGCGGTGCGCCCCTCGGGTCGGTGCACATTCCATAACGATTACGTGACAGCCAGATGTCCGTCACATGGCGTCTGCATGAAAGGCGGGGCGGCGTGGCCATTGCATGGCGATAACGATGCACGCCGACGGCGATGTGTTGACGTTCACCGCGCGCCGTCGAGCGCGACGGTGACCCGCTGCGGTCCCCGACGGATGACCGGTCGATGACGAAGTGGCAGGCAGGAAAAGCGTGCTTTGTGACGCGTTGTCAGTGTTCTGTCATGGAGATGGCACATGCCTGTCATGAACCGCGCTGACCATTTAACACATCTTTGACGGACCGTTCATGCGCTGATGCGGCGCGGGCCAGCAGAGCCGGTTCCACGACTGACCTACCCACCCGGAGAGATTTCCCATGCGTTATTCCCTTCTGGCTGCTGCGCTTGCCGTTGCGACGGGCAGCACCAGCTTCGCCGCTGCCGCCGACACCCGCGACCAGCAGATCAATGAACTGCGTACCCAGCTGGCGGCCATGCAGGCCAAGCTGATCGAACTGGAAGAGCGCGACGACGCGCAGTCCGGCGTCAACCTGGACACTGCCGAGGCGCTGGACAAGCTGGCCAATGGCTCGCCGAAGATTGAAACCAAGGGTGGCCTGAAGGTCACCTCGGCCGACAAGAAGTTCGAAGTCTCGGTCGGCGGCCGCATCCACTTCGATGCCTATGCCTTTGACCGCGACATCGCCGACACCACCGGCACCACCGAGTTCCGCCGCGCCCGCCTGACCCTGGCCGGCAAGGCCTACGGCTGGGAATACAAGCTGGAGCAGGATTTCTCGGCCGGCAGCAACCTCGACGGCCTGCGTGATGCCTACATCGCCCGTTCGGCGCTGGGTGGCAAGTTCACCATCGGTCACTTCAAGCCGTACCGTGCGATGGAAGAACTGACCAGCTCCAACGAGCTGCTGATGATGGAGCGCCCGTTCGCGTCGGCCACCGGTCTGTTCAGCGGTCGTCAGTTCCAGCAGGGCGTGGGCTACCTGCGCGCGGGTGACAACTACACCGCCGGCCTGAGTGTGTTCAACCTGCGTGGCGCGGCCGCCAGCCGCAACGAAGGCGCCGGTGTCGCCGGCCGCGTGACTTACGCCCCGATCAACACCGAAACCCAGACCTTCCACCTCGGCGCCTGGTTCAGCCAGGAAAACGCCAACAAGGGCTCGGCCGATCTGGCCGCACCGTTCAACTACGCCGGCCGTCGCGGCCCGTCGCAGACCATCGCCACCACCACCGGCGCCAGCCGCAACACGGTGGATGTGTATGCCATCGAAGCGGCTGGCTCGTTCGGTCCGGGCTTCTTCCAGGCCGAGTACGCCGATGCCACGTTCGGCCAGCCGGGCGGTCGCGACCAGGACGTCAAGTCGTACTACGTGCAGGGCAGCCTGATGCTCAATGGCGGCCACAAGGCCTACAAGCCGGCCACCGGCGTGTTCGCTTCGCCGAAGGTCGCCGACAAGGGCCTGTGGGAGCTGACCGCACGTTATGACAACGCCGAGAACAAGACGCTGGACCGCAAGGTCAACAGCTGGTTGATGGGCGTCAACTACTACGTCAATCCGAACCTGCGCTTCATGCTCAACTACACCAAGGGCGACAACGAAGTCACCGGTGACGAGACCGGCCAGTACGCGCTGCGTACGCAGTTCGCCTGGTAAGCACCGGGTACAGGCAACGCCGGGGCCTGCCCGGCGTTGTCCTCTGCGGTAGCAGTGCAGGGAGCGCCGGGCGATGCCCGGCGTTGCTGTTTGCCGTCGTGCTGGCCAGGCACCGCCCGGCGCCACTGTTCATGCCAGTGACGTAAGTAACTCGCGTGCCGGGCTCAATCGCTGCGGGTTTTTTCCTTGAAACGGCAGAGGTCGGCAATCACGCAGCCCGGGCAATCCGGCTTGCGCGCTTTGCAGACGTAACGGCCGTGCAGGATCAGCCAGTGGTGGGCATCGAGCAGGAACTCAGCAGGGATGGCCTTCATCAACGCATCTTCCACGGCACGCACATCCTTGCCAGCGGCCAGCCCGGTACGATTGGCGACGCGGAAGATATGGGTGTCCACGGCCATGACCGGCTCGCCGAAGGCGGTGTTCAAGACCACGTTGGCTGTCTTGCGGCCAACGCCAGGCAAAGCTTCCAGTGCGGCGCGGTCACGGGGCACTTCGCCACCGTGCTGCGCGACCAGGATCGCACAGGCGGCAATCACGTTCTTCGCTTTGGCGTTGAACAGCCCGATGGTGGCGATGTAGGGCTTCAAGCCTTCCTCGCCCAAGGCGAGGATGGCGGCCGGGGTGTTGGCCACCGGGAACAGGCGGCGGGTTGCCTTGTTGACTCCGACATCGGTGGCCTGGGCTGACAAGGTCACGGCCACCAGCAGCTCGAAGGGCGAGCTGTACTCCAGTTCGGTCACTGGATGCGGATTCAGTTCGCGCAGGCGGGTGAACATTTCCACCACGTCGGCGCGCGGCATCTTCGCCGCGCGACGGGCGGGCGCGCGGGCGGGTGCGGCAGCAGCGGCCATCAGCGTGGGGTCCCGGCAGC
>DALZLW010000249.1:0-4556 GCA_032007425.1 Stenotrophomonas sp. | reverse complement strand
AGATGCAGGGCGGTGGCGGCGGTGCCAAGGGCGCGATGTCCTTCGGCAAGTCGCGTGCCAAGCTGCAGGGCGAAGACCAGATCAAGGTGACCTTTGCCGATGTGGCCGGCTGCGATGAAGCCAAGGAAGAAGTGGGCGAGCTGGTCGATTTCCTGCGCGATCCGTCCAAGTTCACCAAGCTGGGCGGCAAGATTCCCCGCGGTGTGCTGATGGTCGGTCCGCCCGGTACCGGCAAGACGCTGCTGGCCAAGGCCATTGCCGGCGAAGCCAAGGTGCCGTTCTTCGCGATCTCCGGCTCGGACTTCGTGGAAATGTTCGTCGGCGTCGGCGCCAGCCGCGTGCGCGACATGTTCGAGCAGGCCAAGAAGCATGCGCCCTGCATCATCTTCATCGATGAAATCGACGCCGTTGGCCGCCACCGTGGTGCCGGCCTGGGCGGCGGTCATGACGAGCGCGAGCAGACCCTGAACCAGCTGCTGGTGGAAATGGACGGTTTCGAAGGGGGCGAGGGCGTGATCGTGATCGCCGCCACCAACCGTCCTGACGTGCTGGACCCGGCACTGCTGCGTCCGGGCCGTTTCGACCGCCAGGTGGTCGTCGGCCTGCCCGACGTCAAGGGCCGCGAGCACATCCTCAAAGTGCACATGCGCAAGCTGCCGCTGGCCGACGATGTCGAGCCGATGGTCATTGCACGCGGCACTCCGGGCTTCTCCGGTGCGGATCTGGCCAACCTCTGCAACGAAGCGGCGTTGTTTGCCGCACGCGGCAATGAGAAGGAAGTCCGCATGGACCACTTCGACCGTGCCCGCGACAAAATCCTGATGGGCGCCGAACGCCGTTCGATGGCCATGAGCGAGGAAGAGAAGACCCTGACCGCTTACCACGAGGCCGGGCATGCCATCGTTGGTCGCCTGGTGCCCGAGCACGACCCGGTCTACAAGGTCACCATCATCCCGCGCGGCCGCGCGCTGGGCGTGACCATGTACCTGCCCGAGGGCGACAAGTACTCGATGAACCGCGTCGCCATCCAGTCGCAGCTGTGCTCGCTGTATGGCGGGCGCGTGGCGGAGGAGCTGATCTTCGGCGCCGACAAGGTCACCACCGGTGCGTCCAACGACATCGAGCGTGCCACCAAGATGGCCCGCAACATGGTCACCAAGTGGGGCCTTTCCGACCAGCTGGGCCCGATCGCCTACGGCGAGGAGGACGACGAGGTGTTCCTGGGGCGCTCGGTGACCCAGCACAAGAGCGTGTCCAACGACACCGCCCGTCGCATCGACGAAGAGGTGCGTAACATCCTGGACAAGGCGTATGCGCGGACCACCGAGCTGATGACGGCCAACCTGGATAAGCTGCATGCGATGTCGCAGCTGCTGCTGCAGTACGAAACCATCGATGCGCCGCAGATCGACGCCATCATGGAAGGCCGCGATCCGCCGCCGCCGGCGGGCTGGAGCAAATCCGGCAAGGATGGCGGTGGTGGCAATGACAAGGGTGGCGACGCCCGTCCGCTGCCGCCGATCGCAGGGCCGGCAGAACAGGTCTGAGGCAGCAGGTTTGACGACAAAGGCCGGGGCAACCCGGCCTTTGTTGTATCTGCGCGTGGGGACGCTGCGCGCCGGGGCGTGCAGATGGGCGACAATGGCGGGTCCTACTCCTTACGGCCCGCACAGGAACCTGCATGAACACCCCGCTGCCCGAGCCCATTTCCCATACCGCTGAAATGGTGATCGCCACCGTCGTCGGCGTAGCCGTCGGCCTGCTGGCCGACAACCTGTTGCTGGGTGCAGGCGTTGGTATTGCCCTGGGCATTGTGCTGAGCATCGTCAAGACCCTGTACGTAGAGCGCAAGCGCCGACGCCGCTGACACTTCGCGTGCCATCTGAGGTCGCGAGACCTCGGCGGCGTAAACTAGTCGTCGTTGCTGCCGTTACCCAGGACCGTCCATGTTCGATACCGCTCCCCAGCTAGATTGTGCCGGCCGCGTGCTGCGCCTGGACCGCGCCCAGGTCATGGGCATCGTCAACGTGACCCCGGATTCGTTTTCAGATGGAGGCGCCCACGACAGCACCGAGGCCGCCGTCGCCCACGGTCTGGCGCTGGTGGAGCAGGGCGCCGACCTGCTGGATATCGGTGGCGAATCGACCCGCCCGGGTGCACCGTTGGTGGCCCTGGACGAAGAGCTGCGGCGCGTCATCCCCGTGATCGAGCAGTTGGCGGCGCGCACGTCGGTGCCGATCAGCATCGATACCTACAAGCCGGAGGTCATGCGCGCGGCCGTCGCCGCGGGCGCCGGCATGATCAATGACATCCACGCGCTGCGTCAGCCGGGTGCGCTGGAGGCTGCGGCCGAGGCCGGCGTGCCGGTGGTGCTGATGCATATGCAGGGCGAGCCGGGCAGCATGCAGGATCAGCCGCACTACGATGATGTGGTCGGTGAGGTACATCGCTTCTTGGTGCAGCGTCTGTTCGCTGCGGAAATGGCCGGTATCGCCAAAAAGCAGCTGGTGATCGACCTCGGCTTCGGCTTTGGCAAGGACACCGGCCATAACATGACGCTGTTGGCCCGGTCCGAGCGTTTCCTGGAGCTGGGCGTGCCGATGCTGGCCGGTCTGTCGCGCAAGCGCAGCCTGGGCGAGCTGACCGGCCGCAGCCTGCCGGCCGAACGCGTGTCGGCTTCGGTGGCGGCGCACCTGGTCGCTGTCCAGCGCGGTGCGCGCATCGTGCGCGTGCACGACGTGGCCGCGACCGTGGACGCACTCAAGGTGTGGGCGGCGGTCGAGGCCGTTCCAGCGCCGCGGGTAGACCGTCCGGCGGCCATGGCCTGGCCGGACGAAGGTTGATGGGTGTTGACCAGCGGCCGTTGGCGATCGCCCTGATGGGGCCGACCGCCAGCGGGAAAACAGCGACAGCCATCGCACTGGCCCAGCAACTGGATGGTGAAATTGTCAGCGTCGATTCGGCGCTGGTGTATCGCGGCCTGGACATCGGTTCGGCCAAGCCGGATGCGGCCGAGCAGGCGCAGGCCCGGCACCACCTGCTGGACCTGCGCGATCCGTGGCAGCCTTACTCGGCGGCGGAGTTCGCCGCCGATGCCAGCCGCGTGGTCGCCGACATCGTGGCGCGCGGCAAGTTGCCGATCCTGGCCGGCGGCACCGGCTTGTACTTCCGGGCGCTGCTGCGTGGCCTGTCGGCCATGCCGGAGGCCGATCCCGTTGTGCGTGCGCAACTGGCCGCCGAGGCTGCCGAGCGCGGCTGGGCAGCCCTGCATGCCGAGCTGGCCAAGGTCGATCCCGCCGCCGCCCGACGCATCCACGCCACGGATCCACAGCGCATCCAGCGCGCCCTGGAGGTCTACCGGATCAGCGGCACGCCGATCAGCCAGCTGCAGCGGCAGGCGACCAGCAGCCGGCTGCCGCTGCGCACGCTCAAGCTGGTGCTGGCGCCGCGCGAACGCTCGGTCCTGCACCAGCGTATCGAACGGCGCCTGGACAGCATGCTGCAGGCCGGGTTCCTGGACGAGGTGCGGGCGCTGCGCGACTTGCCGCAGATGGCGGCCGTGGCCAGTCCGTTGGACCTGCCAGCGGTGCGCGCAGTCGGCTACCGCCAGGCCTGGGAGTTCCTCGACGGGCAGGGCGATGCACGCAGCTTCCGTCAACGGGCCATCGAGGCTACCCGGCAGCTGGCCAAGCGCCAATTGACGTGGCTGCGCAGCGAGCTTGATGCGCGTTGGTTTGATCCCCATGTCGAGAAAACGCAGCTGGCGGCCGCGGTGGCGGCTTTCACCCCCCGCCTGCGCGGCTTGGCCGTGTAAGATCCCCGGATGACGGCGCTGTCTCCGCTACGCCCTCACCCCCATAAGAACAATAACCAGGAGTCTGAGATGTCCAAGGGACAATCGCTGCAGGATCCCTTTTTGAATGCGTTGCGCCGCGAGCGGGTGCCGGTTTCGGTCTACCTCGTCAACGGCATCAAGCTGCAGGGCACGATAGAGTCGTTTGACCAGTTCGTGGTCCTGCTGCGCAATACCGTCAGCCAGATGGTCTACAAGCACGCCATTTCCACCGTCGTGCCGGCCCGCAACGTCAAGGTGTCCCCGGGCGGCGGGTTCGTCCAGTCGGCTGAAGACGGCGTTGCCGGTGGTGAACCCATTGCATGAAGCAGGAGTAGCAGGGCGTGTTTGATCGCTCGAAGAAGGGCGAACACGCCCTGTTGATCCAGCCGCATTTTGGTCGGCTGGAAGACGATGTCCTGGAAGAATTTGGCGATCTGGCGCGTTCGGCCGGGGCGACCATTGCGGCAACGTTGACCGCGCGCCTGGACAGGCCCAATCCGTCCACGCTGATCGGTAGCGGCAAGCTCGATGAGGTCAAGGCGGCCGCAGACGCCACCGGGGCCGATCTGGTGCTGGTCAACCATGCGTTGACGCCGGTGCAGGAGCGCAACCTGGAGCGCTTCCTCGAGCGGCGGGTGATCGACCGCACCGGCCTTATCCTGGACATCTTCGCCCAGCGTGCGCACAGCCATGAAGGCAAGCTGCAGGTGGAGCTTGCCCA
>DALZLW010000248.1:0-4575 GCA_032007425.1 Stenotrophomonas sp. | reverse complement strand
CGGTTGCGGCCCTGCTTGGCCGAGCCACCTGCCGAGTCACCCTCGACGATGAACAATTCGGACAGCGCGGGGTCCTTTTCCTGGCAGTCGGCCAGCTTGCCCGGCAGGCCGGCGATGTCCAGCGCGCCCTTGCGGCGGGTGAGGTCACGCGCCTTGCGGGCCGCTTCACGTGCGCGGGCGGCGTCGACGATCTTGCCGGCGATCGCCTTGGCTTCGTTGGGGTTTTCCTGCAGGAACTCTTCCAGGCGTGCACCGAACGCAGTTTCCACCGCGGGGCGGACGTCGGAGCTGACCAGTTTTTCCTTGGTCTGGCTGGAGAAGCTTGGGTCAGGCACCTTCACCGACAGCACGGCAATCATGCCTTCGCGCATGTCATCGCCGGTCAGGTTGATCTTGGCCTGCTTGGCGATCCCGTTCTGTTCGATGTAGTTGTTGAGCACGCGGGTCAGCGCGCCGCGGAAGCCGGCCAGATGGGTACCGCCGTCCTTCTGCGGGATGTTGTTGGTGAAGCAGTACATCGTTTCCTGGTAGGAATCGGTCCACTGCAGCGCCACTTCCACGGTGATGTTGTTGTGCTCGCCGGTTACCGCGATCACGTTGGGGTGCAGCGGGGTCTTCAACTGCGCCAGATGCTCGACGAAGCTGCGGATGCCGCCTTCGTAGTGGAAATCATCGTGGCGGCCTTCGCCGCGCTCGTCGCTGAGGACGATCTTGACGCCGGAGTTGAGGAAGGACAGCTCGCGCAGGCGGCGGGCCAGGATGTCGTAGTGGAATTCGACGTTGTCGTGGAACGCCACGACCGATGGCCAGAAGCGCACGGTGGTACCGCGCTTGCTGGTGGCGCCCAGCTGCTGCAGGGGGCCGACGGCGGCACCGTTGCTGAATTCCTGCTGGTAATGGGCGCCGGCCTGGAAGACATCCAGCAGCAGCTTTTCCGACAGGGCGTTGACCACGCTGACGCCGACGCCATGCAGACCACCGGAAACCTTGTAGCTGTTGTCGTCGAACTTGCCGCCGGCATGCAGGACGGTCATCACCACTTCGGCTGCAGAGACTTCGCGGCCGAGCTTGGCACTCATCTGCGCGTGCTTGCCTACCGGAATGCCGCGGCCGTTGTCCGAGACCGAAACCGAGCCATCGGCGTGGATGGTCACTGCGACATGGTCGGCATGGCCGGCCAAGGCTTCGTCGATGGAGTTGTCGACCACCTCGAACACCATGTGATGCAGACCGGTGCCATCGTGGACATCGCCGATGTACATGCCGGGGCGCTTGCGGACCGCCTCCAGGCCTTCCAGTGCGGTAATGCTGTTGGCGTCGTAGTTGCCGTTCGTTGCCGGTGTGTTCTGTTCGTCGGTCATTGCGCTTGCCGTAGGCTCCGCGTGTCGGCGCCGCCGGGAGGGCGCGCCGGGAAAAAGGGGACGGATCGATTATACCAGCCGGGGGGCGGGCCCCTTGGCGCACTATGGCACAGGCTGGATCTGGCCATGTTCCACGTGGAACCGGGTGATGTCGGTACGCGTCTCGAGGGCTGCCGGCAGTTCGGTGGCAGTGATGAAGATCTGCGCCGGGCCGGCGAGCAGGCGTTCCAGCACACGCGCCTGATGGGTGCGGTCCAGTTCGGAGGCCAGATCATCCAGGGCGATCACCGGCCAATGGCCACGTTGCTCGGCATAGTCCTCGGCTTGGGCCAGCAGGCAGGTGAGGGCGGTCAGCTTGGCCTGGCCGCGCGACAGCGCATCACGGCCCGGAATGGCACTGAAACTCACGCTCCAGTCGGCACGGTGCGGGCCAACGGACGTGTAGCCGGCTTGACGGTCACGGTCGCGCGCCAGCAGCAGTGCATCAGCCAGGGACATCTCGTGCCGGCGCCAGCCCGCACTCAGGCTCATGCCCTGGATCCCCAACTGTGGGGCCAATGCATCGGCGAGCACCATCGCACGCTCCTGCAGGCGCTCCAGATACAGCAGCCGCCGGCCGGTCAGCGGTTCACCGGCCTCGGCCAGTTCACGGTCCCAGACATCCAGCATCCTGGGTGCGCCCCCTTGCTTGAGCAGGGCATTGCGCTGCTTCAGGGCACGCGAGTAACGCCGCCACAACGGAAGAAAGTCTGGTTCCACGTGGAACAAGCCCCAATCCAGGAACCGTCGACGGGGTTCACCGCCCCCGCTCACCAAGGCATGGCTGCCCGGCTCGAAGGTCACCACCGCCAACGCCGCACAGAGCGTGCCCAGCTGGCCCACATCTTCCCCATCCAGACGGCCCTGCCATTCCTGCCCGGAATGACGAAGCCCCGCCTTGCGCCGTACCTCCGCACCGTCAGCGCGCGTCTCTTCCCATTCAACGAAGACTTCCAGCGCGTCCTGCCCCTGCCGGATCAGTCCATCACGCACGCGCCCACGAAAGCTGCGCGAATAGGCCATCAGATGCAGGGCTTCAAGCACGCTGGTCTTGCCTGCACCGTTATCGCCGGTAAGCAGATTCACCCCCACGTCAGGCTGCAGTTCCACGGTAGAGAAGCGGCGCAGCTGGTGCAGGGCGATACGGCGGATCTGCATGGGGTAGGGCAGGGAAGTTCAGCGACGGATACCGCCCAGCTTACTGCATTGGTCAACCGTCACTGCGCACGGCCTTGGCAAGGGTGCCCCCAGGAGGGGTGTGAATTTCTTGAAATCTGTAGCAGGTCGCGGGACTTGCCCACGCAGATTGCGCGAAAAACAGGCCGGCTTGCCTGATCTGGGCTTCCGGCTTGGCCTCCGACCGATGGCAAAAGCGCCAGATCTTTTAAATCTGCAGGGTCATGTTCCACGTGGCGCTACAGATTTCAAAGAATTTGCGCCGTGCTTCGCGATTGTCCACAAGCACTCTGTATGCCTTCCGTGCAAGCAGGGGACAAGATGTGGATAAATTTCATGGAGGTCCTGCCATGAAATTTTATCCACAAGGTTTCCCCCATCCCGAAGGCCCTTTATCAAGGGGGTTTCGAGCCCATAAAAACCTTTTAAATCAATCGGTTGAACTATTTTTCAACCAAATTTGGCTCTACCATCATCACCATGCTTTAGATTTATACCCAGATTTAAAAGCTAGGGACGCTCTCAGATCGGCGAATCCTAGACTGTGGATCGCCACCAGAAACGAAGTCGCACGCGCCCGTGAAAATCAGCTCTCCTTCGGTACTGACAGTCCGAGATCGGCGTGGAACGTAAAGCCCGTCACTGGGTTGTTCGCAACAGGAAGTCATCAACGGGTGCGGCAGTGCAATGGGACCCGCATCCCGTAACTCCGCAATCGCGCCGTCAACAGTGAACAGCGCCAAGCGGGCAGGAACGCAGGTCGAGGAAAGCCTGGCCACGCAGGGAGGCAGAAACAGAAGCAACGGCGGTTCCACGTGGAACAAAAAAAACGCCCGGATTTCTCCGGGCGTTCAATGTGTTCCACGTGAAACGTCAGGTCAGAGGCGCAGCGGCATGACCACGTGACGCGAACGTGCATTGCTCGACTCTCGCACCAGGGCAGACGAGTTCGAATCGCGCAACTGGATCACCACGTTCTCATCGCGGAGTGCGGAGAGCGCATCCAGCAGGTAGTTCACGTTGAAGCCAATCGCCAGATCGCTGACCTGGGTGTCGGCTTCGATCTCTTCCTGCGCTTCTTCCTGCTCGGGATTGTGCGCACTGATCTTCAGATTGCCCGGCGACACTTCCACGCGGATCCCGCGGTACTTCTCGTTGGACAGGATCGCGGCACGCTGCAGCGAGGCACGCAGCGCTTCACGGTCAACCTGGACTTCACGATCCGCACCGATCGGAATCACCGCTTCGTAATCCGGGAAGCGGCCGTCGATCAGCTTCGAGGTGAAGGTGACATCGTCGCGCTTGACCCGCACATGGCTGCGACCGACTTCCAGCTCGATCTCACGATCACCGCTCTCCAGCAGGCGCTGCAGTTCGGTTACGCCCTTGCGCGGCACGATGATCTGCCGCTTGGAACCGCTCGGCTTGGCCAGCTCGGTTTCACACAGCGCCAAACGGTGGCCGTCGGTTGCCACCGTGCGCAGCGCATCGCCACGCAGGTCGAACAACAGGCCGTTGAGGTAATAGCGCACGTCCTGCTGCGCCATCGCGAACGCCGTGCGCTCAATCAGTTCCTTCAGCGTGGCTTCGCCGATGGCCACGCGTTCGGTGGCTTCCACTTCATCGACGGACGGGAAGTCGTTGGCCGGCAAGGTCGCCAGGGTGAAACGGCTACGACCGGCCTGCACGGTGATCTTGTCACCGGACTGCGAGACGGTGATCCGGCTGCCGTCGGGCAGGGCACGGATGATCTCGAACAACTTACGGGCCGGGATCGTGGTTTCGCCGTCCTGGGCTTCGTCGACCGCGATCCGCGACACCATTTCCACTTCCAGGTCGGTACCGGTCAGCGACAGCTGGCCTTCCTTCACCTGCACGAGGAAATTAGCCAGAACCGGCAAGGTCTGGCGGCGTTCGACCACGTTGACGACTTGTGCCAACGGTTTGAGAAAGGCTTCGCGCTGCAGTGTGAAACGCATGTGGTTCCGTGCCCCTATGC
>DALZLW010000247.1:0-4634 GCA_032007425.1 Stenotrophomonas sp. | reverse complement strand
TGGGCCGCCGGAGCGGCGGGGGCCGGGCGCGACGCCTGCGATGCCAGCACCGAACCGCCCCCATCGTTGCCCGCCACGACCCCACCGGCCGGCACGGTCAGGTCCGGCGGCACTTCCAGCGGACGCGATTCCGGCGCCAGGGCGTAATCGCCGCGGGCGCCTTTGTGGAAACAGCCGGTGGCGGCCAGTGTACCGACGGCCAGCAGGGCCAACGATGCCGCACGGGCAAGAGTAACGTTATGACGCATGTGAATCTCCTGGATCAGGCCACAGTGGGGATCAGTGGCTGGAAAGTGATTCCAGCGCGGCGATGGCGCCGGCCAGATGCTCGGCCGCCGGCTGGTGCGCCGCAGACAGCGGCAGCAGCGGGAGGCGAAGGTCATGACCGATGCCCATCCGGCGCAGCAGCGCCTTGACCGGAATCGGGTTCGGCTCGACGCCGCAGAAATCGTGGAACGGCTGCAGGCGCGTGTCCCATTCGGTCGTGGCCTGGGCGTCGCCGGACGCCGCCAGCGTGCACAACCGACGATAGGCGCCCGGCAGCGCGTTGGACGCTACCGAGATCAGCCCATCAAAGCCACTCTGGATGGCCTGGGCCGCGGTACCGTCATCACCACTGAGCACGGCGAACGTGTCGCTGCGCAGGGCCGCCAGGGCCTGGATGCGGCCAGCCTCGCCCACCGCTTCCTTGATGCCGACGATGTTCGGGTGCGCGGCCAGTTCGGCCACGGTCTCCGGCAGCATGTCGCAGCCGGCCCGGCCCGGAACGTTGTACAGGACAACCGGCAGGCCGCCGTGATCGGCCACGGCGCGAAAATGCGCCAACAGGCCGGCCTGGGTCGGCCGCACATACGCGGGGGTCACCACCAGCGCGTGGGTGGCGCCATTGGCGGCCGCGCGTCGCGTCAAGTCGATGGTTTTGGCCGTGCCGGACAGGCCAGTGCCGGCCAGCACCGGAATACGGCCATTGATGCGCTCGACAGCGCGCGCCAGCAGCAGGTCGTATTCAGAATCAGTCAGCGTCGCAGCTTCGCCAGTGGAACCAGCGACCACCACGCCATGGATGCCACCCTCGAGCTGCAGGTGCAGCAAGCGCTGCCAGCCGTCGGGGTCGAGGGAGCCGTCGGCCCGGAAAGGGGTCGCCAGCGCGGTGATGATGCCGGAAAGTGCCAAGGACGTGCTGCTCATGACGGAAGGGGAGGCCTGGCCAGGACAGCCAGGACGACATGCATGTTACTTGCGGCGCGAAAGCACGGGCAAGTATGCTGGACACCGGTGGATACCCGCCCCGCGCGGGCATTCAGACTTACCCTGCATCACCCCGGAACCGCCTTGACCGACACCCCCCTGCGCCCAGCGCCCAGCGAAAACCATCTCCTGATCAACGCCTACACGACGCATCCGGAGTCCCCCCTGCTGTCTGTCACCCGCCGCATCGCCGATAGCGGCTGCAACCTGGTGGATGCACGCCTGGCCACCGTCGGCCGCGACGTCTCGGTCACCGCCCTGGCGACCGGCTCCTGGGATGCCGTGGCCAAGCTGGAAGCCATGCTGACCCGCCTGGAGCGCGAAGATGGCCTGAAGCTGGTCTGGTACCG
This sequence comes from Stenotrophomonas sp., assembly GCA_032007425.1. Classification (GTDB taxonomy): domain Bacteria; phylum Pseudomonadota; class Gammaproteobacteria; order Xanthomonadales; family Xanthomonadaceae; genus Stenotrophomonas. The sequence continues at coordinate 3,036 of DALZLW010000247.1, read as the reverse complement.
CACTGCCGCCAAACAGGCGCAATCCAACCTGATTCCGTACATCGTGGAAGTGATCGCCGCGGACAAGCCGGGCATCCTGTTCCAGCTGGCCGATTTCTTCGACCGCCAGGGCATCACCATCGAAAGCCTGCAGAGCAGCCGCTACCGGGCCATGCAGACCGGCGCGGAAATGTTCAGCGCGCAGGTCACCATCGGTGTCCCGGCCAACATGCACATCGCCGCGCTGCGCGACGACTTCCTTGAATTCTGCGACCACCTGAACCTGGACGCGATCATGGATCCGATGAAGTTCTGAGTTTTCGCGCGTCCATCACAGGCGTGCGCGCTTTCATGCAGGTGTAGCATCAAGCGTGTTGGATGAGTAACGGTGTCGGCCCCTGCGCGCAGGCCCGGCACAGGCTTGATAGAAAGGACCCCATGAACAACGGCGATTCCCTGGACAACACCCTGCTTTCCCTGCCGCTGGCGGTTTCCGGCGGCAGCTTCACCACCCTCGGCGAACTCGCCGGCCAGTGGCTGGTGCTGTATTTCTACCCGAAGGACAGCACGCCCGGCTGCACCACCGAAGGCCAGGAGTTCAACGCACTCCTGCCGCAGTTCGAGCAGGCCGGCGCCACGGTGATCGGCATCTCGCGCGACTCGCTGAAGGCCCACGACAACTTCCGCGGCAAGCAGGGCTTCGGCTTCCCGTTGATCAGCGACGTCGACGAGGCACTGTGCACGGCCTTCGATGTGATCGCCTTGAAGAACATGTACGGCAAGCAGGTGCGCGGCATCATGCGCAGCACCTTCCTGGTCTCACCCGAAGGCCAGCTGGTGCAGTCCTGGCGCAAGCTCAAGGTCGCCGGCCATGCCCAGGCCGTGCTGGACGCACTGAAGGCCGCCCGCTCCCAGTGACCCCCGTCGCCCACCCCATCCCCCACCCCCCTGCCCCGTGGCAGGCCGTGGTGGTTTTTCCCTGCCCGCCCACCAGGAAATGATGATGACCCGAGGCAAGCGCATCTACGTGCTGGATACCAACGTGCTGATGCACGATCCCACCGCGCTGTTCAAATTCGAGGAGCACGATGTCTACCTGCCGATGCAGGTGATCGAAGAGCTGGACAACGGCAAGAAGGGCACATCCGAAGCAAGCCGCAACGCGCGCCAGGTCAGCCGCTTCCTCAACGAGCTGGTGCAGGCGTCTGGACTGGACAACCTCGGCGAAGGCATCACCCTGCAGCGCCCGCAGGGCCTGCAGCTGCGCGGCAGCAACAGCGTGGGCAAGCTGCGCTTCCAGACCCGCCATTTCGACGCCGGCAAGAGCTTCGGCGCAGTGATTCCGGACAACGCCATCCTCGGCGCGATCCTGGCACTGAAGGAAGAAACCCCGGACGTGCCGGTGGTGTTCGTGTCCAAGGACATCAACCTGCGGATCAAGGCAGCCATCGCCGGCATCGTGTCCGAGGATTATGAAAACGACCGCGCGCTGGACGACTTCAGCCTGCTGTATACCGGCGCCACCGAACTGCCGGAAGACTTCTGGAAGCGCCACGGCGATGACCTGCGCAGCTGGAGCGACAAGGGCCGCAGCCATTATGAGATCCAGGCGCGCGACGACGAAGACTGGTATCCGAACCAGTACGTCTACCTGCCTGGCGAGGACGAAGTGGAACTGCGCGTCAGCCGGGTGACCGGCGATGGCAAAGTCGTGCTGACCCTGGTCGATGACTACCGCCACGGTAACCACGCGGTGTGGGGCATCAGCGCGCGCAATCGTGAACAGAACTTCGCGCTCAACGCGCTGATGGACCCGGACATCGATTTCGTCACCCTGCTGGGCACGGCGGGTACCGGCAAGACGCTGCTGGCGCTGGCCGCCGGCCTGGCCCAGACCATGGACCAGCAGCGCTTCCGCGAGATCATCATGACCCGCGCCACGGTTAGCGTGGGCGAGGACATCGGCTTCCTGCCCGGCACCGAGGAAGAAAAAATGACGCCGTGGATGGGCGCGCTGACCGACAACCTGGAAGTGCTCACCCAGCCGCAGGAAGGCGGCAGCTGGGGGCGCGCGGCCACCAACGACCTGTTGGCGAGCCGGATCAAGATCCGCTCGATGAACTTCATGCGCGGGCGCACGTTCCTCAGCCGTTACCTGATCCTGGACGAAGCGCAGAACCTCACCCCCAAGCAGATGAAAACCCTGATCACCCGCGCTGGCCCGGGCACCAAGATCGTCTGCCTGGGCAACGTGGAACAGATCGACACCCCTTATCTGACTGAAACCACGTCCGGCCTCACCTACGCGGTGGACCGCTTCAAGAACTGGCCGCATAGTGCCCACATCACGCTGCGTCGCGGCGAGCGCTCGCGACTGGCCGATTACGCTTCGGAGGTGTTGTGAGCAGGACCCCGTATTACCTGTTGGCACTGGCCGCAGGCGCTCTGTTGAGCGCCTGCACGCCGGTGAAAGGACCACCCAGCGTGCCGACCGCGGTCAAAGCCGGACAGTCCTGGGTGGTGACCCGACCGATTGTCGCCGCGCAGGTGCTCGACACCTGCTCGCGCCCCAGCCCGGGGCGTGACGCAGCGCGCGTGACCGGCTACTGGGCGCCCAGCCGCCAGCAGGTGGAGCAACTTGAGGCCGCCCTGGTGCAGCTGCAGCCGCAACTGCAGGATGTGGCTGGCTTCGACCGCCAGTACGTGGGCATCGAAGCACAGGGCAAGCAACTGATCTACGTCAACGCCTTCCACCTGCCGGACGGCGCCAACATCGATCCAGCACGCGAAGCGATCCGTGCCTGCGATGGTGGCCGCGCGTTCTGGGGTGCGGTATTCGACCCGCAAAGCGGGCAGTTCAGCGAACTGGAGTTCAACGGACCGCCCTGAGTGTCACCGCACTGGCCGGCTCCGGGCAGGACCGGCGCCGACCAGTGTTCCCGGCGCCTCGGCAGGGCTGCACGCGGACATAAAAAAACAGCAGGCCAAGGCCTGCTGTTCGGTGTAATGGTGCGCCCGGAGAGATTCGAACTCCCGACCGCCTGGTTCGTAGCCAGG
>DALZLW010000246.1:0-4638 GCA_032007425.1 Stenotrophomonas sp. | reverse complement strand
GCGCCGATGGTAGTGTGGCTCAAGCCATGCGAGAGTAGGTCATCGCCAGGGTTTATACCCAAAAACCCCGCTGCTCACGCAGCGGGGTTTTTCTTATTCCCCCTGACCGTAGAGCAGCCGTCGGAAAACACGCCTCCAGCAGGCGATCAAGGCAGGTCGCCGCAAGCGCCTACGAAGCGGCGTATGACCGCGGCGACCTCCGATGCACAGTCCATATGCAGATGATGCGTTCCCGGCAGCACGGCCAGATGCCCATCGCGCAGGTGGCGCAGCCGCTCTGATCGCAAGGGCTCTGGATAGTAAGGCTGCGCCGGGCTGGCATAGATCACTTGTACTGGACAGGCAATGGCCTGCAGCAGGTTGTCGATCTGCCCCTCGCTCATCCGGATCGCGGTAGGTGCCATCAAGCGTGGATCGCTGCACCAGGTGTAACCACCGCTGACCTCGCGCACCCCGCGTTCCACCAGCAGGCGGGCTGCCTCTGCGCTGAGCTGGTTGACCATCATCCGGGCGCGGACCGGCGTGGCCAGGTCGGGGAACACCCGCAGGCGCTTCTGCGCCAGGACCCTCATGGCCTGCACATGGTCACGCAGGCGACCGGCCGTTTCTTCGTCCGGGCCGCGCAGGCCGCCGAGCGCCTCGATGGCGATCAGGGCGCGCACGCGGTCTGACACTGCCGCGGTCAGGCTGGCGATGCCCGCCCCCATCGAATGGCCGAGCAGGGTGAACTGTTCCCAACCCAAGGCATCGGCCACCTCCAGGACGTGGCAGATCGCCGCCGGCGTGGTGTAAGTGGCCCCCGTGGGGAGGTGGTCACTGTGGCCGTGGCCAGGCAGATCCAGCAACACCAGATCCAGTTCGAGATCCGCCATGGCCCCGGCAAGAGGAACGAAACTGGCCGCGTTATCCAGCCAGCCATGCAGCGCCAGCACGCGTGGACCCGGACCCCGACGCCGCAGCCCAGCCGCCCGACCGCCGGCAAGCTGTAGCGCGAAGGGTTCAAGGCTCACGCCAGTGCCGCCATGGCCAGCCGTACCAGCGCCCGTGCATGGCTGGGGTGGTCGTTGAGGCAGGGAATGTAGTGCATGGTGGCACCGCGCTGGTGCAGGGTCTCGGTGAACCCCATGGCCACTTCTTCCAGCGTTTCCAGGCAGTCGGTGGCAAACCCGGGGCACACGACATCAATGCGCTTGACCCCTTGCTCGGCCAACGCCCACAGGCTGGGTTCGGCGTAGGGCTGCAACCAGGTCTCGCGGCCAAAGCGCGATTGGTAGCCCAGTTGCCAGTGCCCGGGTTGCAGGCCCAGCGCAGCGGCGATGGCCGCGGCACCCGCCTCGCATTGTTGCGGGTAGGGGTCGCCGGCATCGGCCAGGCGCTGGGGGATGCCATGGAAGGAGAACACCAGCTTCTCCCCGCGACCATGCTGTGCCCAATACCGTTCGATGGACGCCGCCACCGCCTGCACCCAGTCCGGGTCCACGGCGTAATCGCGGATCAGTCGCACATCCACGGCCGGGTGGCGCGCCTGCCAGCGCAGCACGCTGTCTTCGACCGATGCGGTGGTGGTGGTGGAGTACTGCGGGTACAAGGGCAGCACCGCGATCCGCTGTGCGCCGTCGGCGACCAGTGCATCCAGCCGGGCGTGCAGCGCAGGCTGGCCATAGCGCATCGCGGCGGCGACCTGGATGTCGGGCAGTTCGGCCTGCATGGCCTGCGCCAGCCGCTGCGTGTACACCATCAACGGTGAGCCCTCGGGCAACCAGACCTGTGCGTACTTGGCCGCCGAGCGCCCACTGCGCAAGGGCAGGATCAGCCCATGCAGCAGCGGCTTCCACAACAGCGCAGGAATGGATACCACGCGTGGATCGCCGAGGAACTCGGCCAGATAGCGCCGTACCGCCGGAGCGGTCGGGGCGTCGGGGGTGCCAAGATTGACCGCCAGCACAGCGGATTTCGGGGTGTCGAGCATCCCGCATTGTCGCCGATACCCGTTACCGGGGGCGATAGCTAGGCGGTCGATAGCGACTTCTCGCAACCTGAACGGGTATCGCGGCATACTCATTGCCGATTCATCGTAAACAGCCTAGTTTCAGCGACGTGAAACCCTCTGTTCGTGTACCGCATCCAGGAGTCGCCATGCGCCGTCAGTGTTCTACCCTGCTTCTTGCTGCCGGCTTGATGCTGGCCAGCCACACTGCCTTGGCTGGCCCGCAGGAGGATCAGCGCGCCCGCAACGCCGTGCGTGTCCTGGCCGAAATCCAGAGCATTCCCGAGCAAGGTATTCCAGACAAGCTGCTGGACGAAGCCCGCGCCGTCGTCGTGATTCCCGACACCATCAAGGCCGGTCTCATCATCGGCGGGCGCCGTGGTCACGGCCTGATGTCGGTGAAGAACCCGGACGGCAGTTGGTCCAACCCGGTGTTCATCAAGCTCACCGGTGGCAGCATCGGCTTCCAGGCCGGCGTGCAGTCATCGGACGTGGTGCTGGTGTTCCGCAACGATCGCAGCCTGGACAATCTGGTCAACGGCAAGTTCACCCTGGGCGCCGATGCCGGCGTAGCGGCTGGACCCGTTGGCCGCAATGCCGCGGCCGCGACTGATGGCCAGTTGAAGGCCGAAATCTGGTCGTGGTCGCGCGCGCGCGGGCTGTTTGCCGGTGTGGCGCTGGATGGCGCCGTGCTGCAGATCGATGATGCGGCCAACCTTGATGCCTATGGCACCCGGACCACGCCGCGGATGATCTTCGAAGGCCGTGGCACCGAGGCGCCTTCGATGGATGTGGTTTCCTTCCGCGACCGGTTGGAGGAGGCTACTTACGCCGCGCGCAGCAATCGCGGCGGCAGTGCACCGGCGCCGGCCGCGCATGCGGCGGCCCCGGCCATCCAGCCTGCTACGCAACCGGCGACGCAGGAGGCGACCACCGCGCCGCTGCAGGGCGTACCGGCCACCACGGCGCCCGCACCGCAGCAGGGATTCCAGCCGGTGACCGAAGGTGAAGTGCGCACTGAATCGCTGGATTGAAGCGTCAGGGCCGGCAAACCGCACCGGTAGTGCGCCGGTGCGTTATGCTGCCGGTTCCTGATCACAACGTAACGCGGGCACCGCTATGGGTTCTTTCAGCATCTGGCATTGGGTGATCGTCCTGGTCATCGTCCTCCTCGTGTTCGGCACGAAGCGGTTGACCAGCGGTGCCAAAGACCTTGGCTCGGCAGTCAAGGAATTCAAGAAAGGCATGCGCGACGCAGATTCCCCGAGCGCCCAGCTCGGCGACGAGAAGCGCAACACTGAAGCCTCGCGCACGGCGCAGGACGAGCACGACCGCACCCCGCGCTGATCCCGGTAACGGCTGTGTTCGATATAGGTTTCACTGAGCTGCTCGTCATCGCCATCGTGGCGTTGGTTGTGCTTGGTCCAGAGCGGCTGCCCAAGGCGGCGCGCTTTGCCGGCTTGTGGGTGCGCCGTGCGCGCAACCAGTGGGATTCGGTGAAGCAGGAGCTCGAACGCGAGCTGCAGGCCGAAGAAATCAAGAAACACATGCAGGATGTGCGTCAGGGCATGCAGGAAACAGAACATGCGCTGCGCGCCTCCGGCGAGGCCGTGCGCCGCCAAGCCGCATCGGCCCAGCACGAAGCACAGGTCCTGGCCGACGAGGCCACCACGGACCGTGCCCCGGTGACGGCCCCCGCGACGTCGGACATCCCGGCAACGCCTGCCGTCTCCGCCTCGCCGTTGCCCGAGCCCGCGCGGTCCCCTGCAGCAAGCCCCGACCCGGTGCATCCGGCAGGTTCGGCCGATAGCGATGAGGGCCTGCGGCGATGAGCGTCGATTTCGGTGAAAGCTCGCTGGTCGAGCATCTGGTTGAACTGCGCGGGCGCCTGGTCCGCGGTCTGATCGGGCTGGGCGTGGTCCTGCTGGCCACCTTGCCGTTCACCCAGAAGCTGTACAGCTGGCTGGCCGAACCCTTGATCTCCCAGCTGCCCAACGGGCAGTCGATGATCGCGACCAATCCCGCCGGTGCGTTCTTCGCACCGTTGAAGCTGACCTTCTTCGTAGCGCTCTTCGTCGCGGTGCCATGGCTGCTGTACCAGGTCTGGGCCTTCGTGGCGCCGGGCCTGTATGCGCGCGAGAAACGCCTGGCGGTCCCGCTGCTGGTGTCATCGGTGCTGCTGTTCTACACCGGCTGCGCGTTCGCCTATTTCCTGGTATTGCCGGCGGTCTTCCATTTCCTGACCACCTTCAGCCCGGATGCGATCGCCATCACACCTGATGCCAGCGCTTACCTGGACTTCGTGATGGCGATCTTCTTCGCCTTCGGTGGCAGCTTCGAGCTGCCGGTGGCAATGGTGATCCTGACCCTGCTGGGCTGGGTCAGCCCGCAGCAGTTCCGCGAGGGCCGGGGCTATGCGATCGTCGGCATCTTCGTGCTGGCGGCGATCCTGACACCGCCAGACGTGGTATCCCAGCTGATGCTGGCCATCCCCATGTGCCTGCTTTATGAACTGGGCATCCACGCGGCGCGCTGGCTGGTTCCCTCACGCAGGTAAGCGTCAATCGCCAAGCGGGTGGCAGGCCGGCGCACTCGCCCCGGCCTGCAGGCGCCAAGGACTCAGGCCTGGAACACATCGCCCGGCAGTGGCG
>DALZLW010000245.1:0-4731 GCA_032007425.1 Stenotrophomonas sp. | reverse complement strand
GGGGCGGCTGCGGGTGCAGCTGCCGGTGCTACGGTGTGCTGCGGCGTGGCGGGCGTGGCGGGCGTGGGTGGCGGGGGGATGTCCAGGCTGCCGGGGGCGGCCATGCCATGCAGCTGGTCCAGCAAGGCCTCGAACTCGTCATCGCTGATCAGGCCATCATCGATCGGCAGGGCGGCGGTCGTGGCGACCGCGCTGGGCGCGGCGCCGCCGTGCAGCTGGTCAAGCAGGGCTTCAAACTCGTCATCGGTGATCAGGCCGTCGTCGCTGCCAGCGCTGGCAATGCTGGGCGCCTGCGGAACAGGGGCGGGACTGGCCAGGTCGAACTGGGCGACCAGCGATGGCGGGGCATGGCCCGGTGTTTCACCGGCCGACACCGCATCGAGCATCGCCTGGAGGTAGTCCAATGACTGCTGTGCGGCATCGAAATGATGCGCCTGCAGCAGGGCCTGGCCGGAGCGCGCCTGCCCCAATGTCTCTTCGGCGGCATGGCACAGTTCGACCATGGCGGTGATGCCAAGGAAGCCGGCGCCGCCCTTCAGTGTGTGGTAACCACGGAACACCGCGTTGAGCTGCTCGCTGTCACGCGGTGCCTGCTCCAGCGTGACCAGCTGTTCGCCCAGGCGATCGAGGATTTCCTGCGCCTCGATGATGAAGTCCGCGGCGATGTCGTCGGTGATTCCGTTCATGGCCTACAGCCCCAGGTCCGAGAGCAGGTCGTCGGCGTCGGTCTGTGACACGGCGTGGCGATCGAGGCCGTTTACTGCCGGTCCGGCCAAACCGCCGCGGTCGTTGCGTTCCGGCGGCAGGCCCAAGGCGCCGAAACCCTCATGCACCCGGCGGACGATGCCGACCACGCGGCGGATGATCTGCCCGGTCAGGTCCTGGTAGCTCTGGGTCAGGGCGATCTCGGTGAGGTTGTGGCGGATCCGGTCGAGTGCTTCAGCCTGGGCGGCGGGCAGGCCATCGCTGCGCAGCTGTCCGGTGAGCGTGCGGCATTCCTCGGCCAGGTCCAGGGTGCGGTGGGTGGCCTGCTCGGTCATCGCCACCACATGGTCCAGGCGCGCGCAGGCGTCGTCGAGCTCGCCGGCTTCGCTGGGCAGGGTCGGGAGCTCGCCCAGCGCCTGGCCAAGTTCGCGCGCCAGCCGGCTCAGTCCGGCCATCATCGGCTGTGCGCGCAATGCTGCCAGCGCATCGATTTCCTGGCGCCATGCCGCCTCATCGCCCGCTTCCAACGCGGCCAGCGCGTCCTGCAGGCGCTGGACCAGCACGCCCTTGTCCATGAGGATGTCCATCAGGCGCTGGCCGCCAGGCGCTCGAAGATCTTGCCCAGCTTCTCCTGCAGGGTCTGCGCGGTGAACGGTTTGATGATGTAGCCATTCACCCCGGCCTGGGCGGCTTCGATGATCTGTTCGCGCTTGGCTTCGGCGGTCACCATCAGCACCGGCATGGTCTTGAGGCGGGCATCGGCGCGGATCGCGCGCAGCAGCTCGATGCCGGTCATCACTGGCATGTTCCAGTCGGTGATGACGAAGTCGAACGGCTGGCTCTGCAGCATGGCCAGCGCGGCATGGCCATCCTCGGCCTCGGCGGTGTTGGTGAAGCCGAGATCGCCCAGCAGGTTCTTGACGATCCGCCGCATGGTGGAGAAGTCGTCGACGATCAGGATGCGCATGTTCTTGTTCAAAGCAGTGTTTCCTCGGGTGTTCTCATGGTTCCAGGCCGGCGTCGGCGGCCTGGAAGACCTGCAGGCGGCCGCGCAGTCGCAGCACGGCCTGGCCATGGATCTGGCAGACCCGGGATTCGCTGACCCCGAGTACCGCGCCGATCTCTTTCAGATTCAGTTCCTGTTCGTAGTACAGCGACAACACGAGCTGTTCGCGCTCTGGCAGCAGGCCGATGGCCTTGCCCAGTTCACGACCGAACTCGCCGCGTTCCAGTACCTGCTGTGGCGTCGGGCCGCCCTGGCTGGGCGTATCCAGCTCGCCCTGGTCTTCGATACGGGATTCCAGGCTGAGCACCTGGCCGCGCGAGGCGTCTTCCATCAGCCGCAGGTACTCGGCCAGTGGCATGTCCATGGCGGCAGCCACTTCGGTGGCATTGGTGGCGCGTCCGCTGGCCTGCTCCAGGCGACGGATGGTCGCCGCGGCATCGCGGGCGCGACGGTGCACCGAGCGCGGTACCCAATCGCCGCGACGGATCTCGTCGATCATCGACCCGCGGATGCGGATCGATGCATAGGTTTCAAACGAGGCGCCCTGTTCGGCATCGTAGCTGCGCGAGGCTTCGATCAGGCCCATCATCCCGGCCTGGATCAGGTCATCGATCTCCACGCTGGCCGGAAGCCGCGCCGCCAAATGGTGGGCGATGCGCCGGACCAGGTCCGAATGCTGGGCAATGCAGTCGGTGGCCGCGGTGCGTTGCACCTCGCGGTATTGCGCGGCGGCTTTCATGCCGCTACTCCGCGCTGCTTGAGGATGCGCTCAAGGAAGAATTCGACGCCGCCGCGCGGTTCGGTCGGGGCCTGCCAGCGTGCCGTGCGGCGGGCGATTTCGTTGATGGCCATCGCCGAGGGGCTGGACGGGTAAGCCTTCACCACCGGCTGCTGGCGCTGTACCGAAAGCCGCAGCCAGTCGTCCTGTGGCACGCAGCCCAGGTAATTGAGCGAGACATCGGCGAGGAACTTTTCGCAGACCCGGACCAGCTTTTCGTACAGCACCCGGCCCTCATTCGGGTCGCGGACCATGTTGGCCACCACCTGCATGCGGTCCACGCCGCGCTCGCGCGAGAGCACCTTGATCAGCGCGTAAGCATCGGTGATGGAAGCGGGTTCGTCACAGACCACGACCACGGTGTCCTGTGCGGCCTGGCAGAACGTCAGCACGCCATCGGTGATGCCGGCGGCGGTGTCCACCACCAGGACATCCAGGTCGCGTTCCAGTTCGGAAAACACGTTGACCAGGCCGACGTGCTCTGCAGGGGCCAGTTCGGCCATGTGGCGGCGACCGGAGGCGGCCGGTACCACCAGCACGCCGTTGGGTCCTTCGCAGATCACTTCGTCCAGCGTGCAGCGTCCGGCCATCAGGTCGGCCAGGGTGAACTTGGGATTGAGGCCGAGGATCACGTCGATGTTGGCCAGGCCGAGGTCGGCGTCCAGCAGCAGCGTGCGCTTGCCCATCCCCGCCAGGGCCACGGCCATGTTGGCCGAGACGTTGGTCTTGCCCACGCCGCCCTTGCCGCCGGTGACGGCGATCGTGCGCACGGGCCCCAGCGGCTGGCTGCGCGTGGCAGACAACGGGAAGGTGGTGGTCAGCTTGGCGTACTCACGCGACGGCATGGTTCAACTCCGGGTTGCAGGGCATATCGGCAGCGCGCCGCAAATCTTCAAGGCGAAGTACAAGATTGGCTGCACTGGCCCGGTGCAGGTCCTCGGGAACGTCCTGGCCGTCGGTGACCCAGGTGATCGGCAGGCGATGATCCACGGCCACCGACAGGGCCGTGCCGAAGCGGCCGGTTTCGTCGAGCTTGCTCAGCACCACTCCCTGCAGGTTGGCGGCGCTGAAGCGGCGCACGGCCTCGTCCATGTCGCCGAAGCTGGTGTTGGCCGGCAGGACCAGCAGGGTGCTGACCTTGGGCGCGGCGCGCAGCCACTGCAGCTGGGCCGCCAGCGTGCGGTCGCGCGGGCCGAGGCCGGCGGTGTCGATGAGCACCAGCTTGTAGTCCTTCAGCCGTTCCAGCAGCTGGTCCAGGTCGCTGCCGCTGCTGGCTTCGTGCACGGCAATGCCCAGTTGCCGCCCAAAACCGTACAGCTGTTCGCGGGCGCCGATGCGAGCGGTATCGGTGGTCACCAGGGCCACGTCACGGGCCGCATTGGCCTGGGCGAAACGCGAGGCCAGCTTGGCGATCGTAGTGGTCTTGCCGGCACCGGTCGGTCCGACCAGTGCGATCACGCCGCCGGCTTCCAGCGGGTCCACCGGTGAGATGGGCAGCTTGCGCGACAGCAGGCCGAGCATCAGGCCGCGGCTGCGGTGGGCCTCGATGTCCAGCGGGATCTGCAGGGCCACGTCACGGGCCAGGCCTGGATCGAAGCCGTACTCGTCCATCAGATCCAGCGCCTCGGCGCGCACGCTGCTGCCACGCAGCCGCTCATCGGTGAAGCGGTGCATTTCACGCTCGATGATCTGGCGCATGCCCGCCAGCTCATTGCGCAGCTGGCGCAGTTCCTCGTCGTCGCGGCCAATCATTGCCAGCGCTGGTGCCAGTGCCGGGGCGGCGGCGCTGCTGCCCAGTGGTTGCGGATCGCTGTTGGCCGCCTCGTGGTTGGCCTGTTCGTCTTCGTCTTCTCCTGCGGCGGCCGGGCCAGTGGTGGTGTCCACGGCCACGCCCGATGCCTCGACGGCTATTGGTGCGTTGTCCGGCACGCGGGCTTCTTCGATCTGCGGGGGCAGGGCAGGGGGCGTGGCGGCGGCACCCAGTGCCCGGGCCTGGGCGGAAATCCGCACGGCCGGCTGATCGTCGAAGGCGGCGAACACGGCATCTGGAACGCTGTCCAGCGCTGCTGGCTGTGCGTAGTCTGGCGTGGCCGCGGCGCGCGCCAGGGTCGCGGCAAAGCCTTCGCTGCCACGCGCGGGCACATTTTCATCGGAACTGTCCAGCGTGCGGCCGGTGGCGCCCACTGCGGCGCGGGCCAGCGCGGCCACGGCCGAGGTGGTCGGCAGCACCGGCGGGGCGGCA
>DALZLW010000244.1:0-4753 GCA_032007425.1 Stenotrophomonas sp. | reverse complement strand
AGTACCAGCGCCAGCTGGCAACGGCCGTCAAGCGCGCCCGTTTCCTGGCCCTGATCCCGTACACCGACAACCACGACGTCTGATGCCGGTGGGGCGGCCAGGTGCCGCCCCCGCCACGTCAGTTATTCGGACAGCCATCCGCTGCGGGGCCCAGGCCTCGCTAACGAATACCTCATTGGAGTACTACCATGCAGCTGATCCTTCTCCAGAAGGTCACCAACCTCGGCAACCTCGGCGACCTGGTCGACGTGAAGCCGGGCTACGGCCGTAACTTCCTCGTGCCGCAGGGCAAGGCCGTTCCGGCCACCGCCAGCAACAAGGCCGAGTTCGAAGCCAAGCGCGCTGAATACGAAGCCAAGGCACAGTCCATCCACGCTGAAGCCGAAGCCCGCAAGGCCAAGCTGGAAGGCGCGAGCGTGACCATCGCCGCCAATGCTTCGACCGAAGGCAAGCTGTACGGCTCGGTCGGCGCGCGCGAAATCGCCGATGCCTTCACCGCTGCCGGCCTGGCGCTGAGCAAGAGCGAAGTCATCCAGGGTGAAGGCGCCTTCCGCAACATCGGCGAGTACGAGGTGCTGGTGCACCTGCACGCCGACGTTGAAACCACCGTCAAGGTGGTCGTGGTCGCTGAAGCCTGATCCAAGCCGCAAGGCCTGGCATCACGGAAGGGGCTCCCGCAAGGGGGCCCTTTCTGCGTTCATGGACCGCACTGCGCCTGTCCGCCGGTGCCACGCGGGCGTGGCGGGATTCGTAGAACACGGCCACATCGGTATACTCGGGGCGTCTCCCCGCTGCCTGCCCCAGACCCGTTTACGGTCAAAGGGTTGCGCGGGACTGCAGGCCCCGCGGGGCCGTTGCCCGGAACCTCTATGCGCCTGTCCACGATCAAACTGTCCGGCTTCAAGTCCTTCGTCGACCCGACCACGCTGCATCTGCCCACCAACATGACCGGCGTCGTCGGTCCCAACGGTTGCGGCAAGTCGAACATCATCGATGCCGTGCGCTGGGTGATGGGCGAAAGCTCGGCCAGTCGGCTGCGTGGCGACTCGCTGACCGACGTGATCTTCTCCGGGTCCTCGGCGCGCAAGCCGGTGTCGCAGGCTACGGTGGAGCTGATCTTCGACAACAGCGATCACACCATTTCCGGTGAGTACGCGGCCTTCAACGAGATCTCGGTCAAGCGGCTGGTCAGCCGCGATGGCAGCAGCAATTACTACCTCAACGGCACCAAGTGCCGCCGTCGCGACATCACCGACCTGTTCCTGGGCACCGGGCTGGGCCCGCGCAGCTATTCGATCATCGAACAGGGCATGATCAGCCAGATCATTGAAGCGCGCCCGGAAGACCTGCGCGTCTACCTGGAGGAAGCGGCCGGCATCTCCAAGTACAAGGAGCGGCGCAAAGAGACCGAGACCCGGATCCGCCACACCCGCGAGAACCTGGACCGGCTCAACGACCTGCGCGAAGAGATCGGTAAACAACTGGAGCACCTGCGTCGGCAGGCGCGCCAGGCCGAGCAGTACCAGGCGCTGCAGGAGGAGCGGCGGATCAAGGACGCGCAGTGGAAGGCGCTGGAGTTCCGTGGGCTGGACGGGCGGCTGGGCACCTCACGCGAAGGGCTTTCGCAGGAAGAAACCCGGCTGCAGCAACTGATCGCCGAACAGCGCGATGCCGAGGCACGGATCGAAACTTCGCGCGTGCGCCGCGAAGAAGCGGCCGATGCGCTGAACGTGGCGCAGGCCGATGTCTACCAGGTGGGCAGCACGCTGGCCCGGTTGGAACAGCAGATCCAGCACCAGCGGGAGATGTCGCAACGCCTGCACAAGGCGCGCGATGAAGCAGAACAGGCGCTGGCCGAACTGGGCCAGCACATCAGCGGCGACCAGGCCCGGCAGACGGTGCTCGATACCGCGATCGAGGCCGCCAGTCCGCAGCTGGAGCACCTGCAGGAAGAGCACGAGATCCGCCAGGACAGCCTGCGCGAGGCCGAGGCGGCGCTGGCGCAGTGGCAGCAGCGTTGGGAGCAGCACAGCCGGCAGAGTTCGGAAGCCTCGCGTGCCGGTGACGTGGAGCGGACCCGCGTTGATTACCTGGACAAGCAATTACTGGAAGCCGACCGCCGGCGTGAGGCCTTGCAGGCCGAGCGCGCGGGGCTGGACGTGGATGCCCTTGAGGCCGCCTACGAGCAGTTGGCGCTGCAGCAGGAGTCACAGCGGGTTGCGTTGGAGGCGCTGGGCGAGGAGCTGGACGAGCGCAAGCACGCCGCCGAAGAGCAACAGGCGCGCCAGCGTGCGGATCAGGATGCCCTGGCCGCGCTGCGCCAGCAGGCAACGGCGTTGCGCGGCCGACTGGCCTCGTTGGAAACGCTGCAGCAGGCGGCCCTGGGGCAGGAGCAGGGCGCCGCCGTGGCCTGGTTGAAGGCCCGCGGGCTGGACTCGGCCGCGCGCGTCGGCGAGCGGCTGCAGGTGGAAGCAGGTTGGGAAAATGCAGTCGAAACCGCCCTGGGGCAGCTGATCGAGGGCGTGCTGGTCGACGATCCGGCGACACTGGTGGAGGCGTTGGCGGGGCTGGAGGAAGGGCATATGGCGCTGGTGGCGCCTGCCGAGGGCGCGCTTGCGGTGGCGCCGACCTCGCTGGCCGCCAAGGTCGGCGGTCCGCTGGCGGTGCGCCGGCTGTTGGCCAGCCTGCACGGTGCCGACGATCTGGCGGCTGCACAGCGGTTGCTACCGACACTTGCTGAAGGTGACACGGTGATCACGCGTGCCGGTGAGCGCCTCGGCCAGGGCTGGGTCCGGCTGTCCCGGGCTGGCGTGGACCAGCAGGGGGCGTTGCTGCGCGAGCGGGAGATTGTCAACCTGCGTGCGCAGATCGAGGAGCTGCAGCAGCGCGAAGAGCAGCTGGAAGCGCAGCTCGATGAAGGGCGCCAGCAACTGCTGGCTGCCGAACAGCAGCGCGAGGACGTGCAGCGTTCGCTGTACCAGGCCCATCGCAGTGTCTCGGAGCTGGCCGGCCAGCTGCAGGGCCAGCAGGGCAAACTGGAGGCTGCGCGCACCCGTATCGACCGCATCGAGGGCGAACTGCTGCAGTTGAGCGATACCCTGGCATTGAATCGTGACCATGTCGGTGAGGCGCGTGCCCGACTCGATGATGCGGTCACCAGCATGGGTGACCTTGAGTCGGCGCGGCACACGCTGGAGGACGAGCGCCGGCAGCTGACCGAGGCGCGCGATCGTGCCCGCGATGCGGCGCGTGCCGCGCGTGAGGCAATGCATGCACTGGCGTTGACGTTGGAATCGCAACGGGCCCAGCTGGCTTCGGTGACGCAGTCGCTGGAGCGCATGGGCACCCAGCGCGGGCAGCTGGAAGCGCGCCTGGGCGAACTGCATTCACAGTTGGATGCGGGCGATACCCCGGTCGAAGCCCTGCAGGTCGAGCACCAGAATGCGCTGGAAGAGCGCGTACGCGTGGATGCTGTGTTGTCGCAGGCACGCTCGCTGCTTGACGGCATCGATGTCGAGCTTCGAGAGTTGGAACAGACACGGCATAAACGTGACGAGCAGGCGCTGGCCCAGCGCGAGCGCATCGCCCAGCGTCGGCTGGATCAGCAGGCGCTGGTGCTGAGCGCCGAGCAGTTGTCAGCGGCCGTGGAAAAGGCGGGTTTCGTCATGAAGGCGGTGATCGAGACCTTGCCTGAAGACGCGCGCCTGGCCGATTGGGAGCAGGCGGTGCTGCAGATCGACGCACGCATGCGACGGCTGGAGCCGGTGAATCTTGCGGCGATCCAGGAGTATGGCGAGGCCTCGCAACGATCGGAGTATCTGGAAACGCAGAACGTCGACCTCACCACCGCGCTGGAGACCCTGGAAGATGCGATCCGCAAGATCGACCGCGAAACGCGTGGCCGCTTCAAGGACACGTTCGATCGGGTCAATGCGGGCGTGCAGTCGCTTTACCCGCGCCTGTTTGGCGGTGGGCATGCCTATCTGGAACTGACCGGTGAAGACCTGCTCGACACCGGCGTCACCATCATGGCGCGCCCGCCGGGCAAGCGTGTGTCAAGCATCTCGCTGCTGTCCGGTGGCGAGAAGGCCATGACCGCCGTGGCCCTCGTGTTTGCGATTTTCCAGCTCAATCCGGCACCTTTCTGCCTGCTCGACGAGGTGGACGCACCGTTGGACGAGGCCAACGTGGGTCGCCTGGCCAATATGGTCAAGGAAATGAGCGAGAAGGTGCAGTTCCTGTTCGTCAGCCACAACAAGGCGACGATGGAAGCGGCCCATCAGCTGTCCGGAGTGACCATGCGCGAGCCCGGCGTGAGCCGCCTGGTCAGCGTGGATCTGGCCGAAGCGGCGCGTCTTGCGGGCGCCGCCTGAGGCGCGCCGTCACCTGCCAACATCCGCGTTACCGCCACCGAGACGGTTTCCGTGCCGACGACATCGGGCCATGGGCTGCGAGCGTCGCGGTGGCGAGGCCGTCGCAGCTGGCGTTCACGACGCACGGGGCCCTGCCGACCCTCAGGAACGCTTCGCCCCCGGCCCTTCCATTTCATGGATGAACTCGCCATTCCGCTTGGGAATCGGCCAGGCATGGGGATCATCTGGCGCCACTTCTGATGCGCGTTCGATGTCCTCCGGCCAGCGGGGCACGCTGCAGGTGTTGAGCACCAGCCAGCGGCACAGGATCAGGGGTGCCAGCACCGGCATCAAGGCCCAGCCAAGAAAGGGTGAAGTACTCGCACTGATCATCACTGTGA
>DALZLW010000243.1:0-4848 GCA_032007425.1 Stenotrophomonas sp. | reverse complement strand
TCCAGCTGGCATTGGTCACCAGGTTGCCCGACCAGCTGTGCGCCAGTTCATGGGCCACCAGCGAGACCAGCGACTTGTCACCGACGATGACGGTGGGCGTGGCGAAGGTCAGGCGCGGGTTTTCCATGCCACCGAAGGGGAACGACGGCGGCAGCACCAGCATGTCATAGCGGCCCCAGCGGTATTCACCGTACAGATTCTCGGCGGCGCCGATCATCTTTTCAGTGTCTTCGAATTCCTTGGCCGCCTTGCCGACCATGGTCGGCTCGGCCCAGACGCCGGAGCGCCCGGAGATCGGTTCGAACACCAGGTCACCGGCGGCGATGGCCAGCAGGTAGGACGGGATCGGCTGCGGCATCTTGAAGGTGTAATCACCATCACGCGCGGCCTTGGGATCGTTGTCGGCGCTCATCAGCACCATCACGTCCGGGCGCGAGACTACGTGCGCGCTGTAGGTGAAGCGCACGCTGGGCGTATCCTGCAGCGGTACCCAGGAACGGGCATGGATGGCCTGCGACTGGCTGAACATGAAGGGCAGCTTCTTGCCTTCGGTCATCGACGGGGCCAGCCACTGCAGGCCCGAGGCCGTCGGTGCGGTGTGGTAGCTGATCGCCACCTGCGCCGGCTGCTGCGGCGCTTCGATGGTCAGCTTGCTGCCGAACACCTTGTCGGCCGGGGCAAGCTCGAACTTCAGCGGGCTGCGGCTGCCATCGGCGGCAACGGCCTCGACCTGGGCGATGCTCAGTTCACGGGTGTCCAGTACCAGCTGGGCGGCGTCTTTCTGCTTCCACTCCAGAGTGTAGGTGGCGGTACCACCGATCTGCTTCTGGTCGAAATCCAGCTTCAGGTCCAGCGCGATGTCCTTGATGACCACCCGGTCCGGCTGGGCGTAAGAGCTTTCGTCGTGGCTGCGGGTGGCGTTGTTCACGGGCGTGGCGGCGGCATCCTGGGCGGCGGGGGCGGCTGGCGGCGTGGACGGCTGCGAGCAGCCGGCGGCCAGGGCGACGGCCAGCGGGAGGAGTACGAGCGGATTGCGCATGGATCGAGACCATTACGGGGATCAAGCCGTCATAGTACCGCCGGGCCACTTGATCAGGTAGCGCCGCCACCCGGCGGCCATGCGTCAGCCGTCGCGCGCAGCGACGCAGCCGCGCCACGCGCTCGCCGGGCATGGCCCGGCGATCCCGCTGCAAGGCCTTACAGCTTGTAACCGGAATGGATGGAAACGATGCCGGCAGTCAGGTTCTTGTAGTGGCAGCGCTCAAACCCTGCCTCGGTCATCATCGCCTTCAGTTCTTCCTGCGGCGGGTGCTTGCGGATGCTTTCGGCCAGGTACCGGTAGCTTTCCGCATCGCGGGCGAACAGTTGGCCCAGCTTGGGCAGCACTTTGAACGAGTGGAAATCGTAGAGGGGCTTGAACCAGTCCACGGTCACTTCGGAGAACTCCAGCACGCGGGCCTGCCCGCCCACCTTCAGCACCCGGTACATCTCGCGCAGGGCCGCATCTTTATCCGTGACATTGCGCAGGCCAAAGGCAATGGTCACCAGGTCGAAGCTGGCATCCGGGAAGGGCAGCGCCTCGGCATTGCACTGCACGTAATCCAGCCCCATCACCAGGCCGCGGTTGGTCAGGCGGTCACGACCGACCGACAGCATGCCGGCGTTGATGTCGCCCAGCACCACCGAACCTTCCGGCCCGACGCGCTCCTTGATCAAGGCCGCGATATCACCGGTACCACCGGCCAGATCCAGCGCACGATCACCGGGCTTGACCTGTGCAGTGGCCACGTAATAGCGCTTCCACGCGCGATGCACGCCCAGGCTCATCAGGTCGTTCATCAGGTCGTAGTTGCGCGCGACCGAAGTGAAAACCTTGCCGACCAGCTTCTGTTTGTCCTTGGCCTGGACATCGCGGAAGCCGAAATGGGTGGTGCCTGACTTGTAGGGGGATTCGCTCATGGGGTCGATTATCGCATCGGCAGGCCACGCCGGTCCAAGGCCTGCCTTATGATGGCACTTTGTCGCGCCGAGTTCGCCCATGATCGCCACCCCCGATTACCACGCCCTGCTGCAGACCGCCATCGCCGAAGCCCGCCAGGGTCTGGCCGAGGGCGGCGTGCCAATCGGCGCGGCCCTGTACCACAACGATGGCCGCCTGCTCGGCTGCGGCCACAACCGTCGGGTGCAGGAAGGCGACCCCTCCGTGCACGGGGAAACCGATGCCTTCCGCAAGGCCGGCCGCCAGCGTGTCTACAAAAACACCATCATGGTGACCACCCTCGCCCCTTGCTGGTACTGCAGCGGCCTGGTGCGCCAGTTCAATATCGGCACGGTGGTCGTCGGTGAATCACGCACTTTCCAGGGCGGCATCGATTGGCTGCGCGAAAGCGGGGTCAACGTGATCGACCTGGACAACCAGGAATGCGTGGACCTGCTCGGCGATTTCATCCAACGCCACCCGGACATCTGGGACGAAGACATCGGCGAGTGATCCACGCCGTCGTGCGGCTGAAGCTGAACTACTCAGTTTCAGACTACTGAATTGGGGTTGGCAGGCACAATGCAACGCCGATTCGACACCGTACTGACATCGCGTGCACCCACTGCAAGCGATGATCGTGGTTCACCGATCCAACGGCCGTCCACGAGATCCACGCCATGCATACCAACGCTCCCCCCATTCCGCCCGTCATCGACGTGGAGGCAGAACTGAAGCATTGGCGCCAGCAGCATGCGGACGGAGCATTGGGCAGCAGCTCGTTCGGACACCTGGTGCCGTGGGTCAAGTTCGCCTGCGACTCCCTGCTGACCCATCCGCGCTCGAGCAATGCCGAGCGCGAAGCAGCCTTCCAGACCCATTACGCGCTGCAGATCATGCCGCGCCTGAGCGAAGGCCAGGCGCGCGCCTTCGTTGAACAGGTGTGGGAGCACGTCTACCAGACCAGCGCTGCGCGCAACGCCGAGCGCCCGCGCCTGCGCGCCTGAGATCGCTGCAGATTGACCGACGGGTGACGGCACAACGCGCGTCACCCACCACGACCCCTACCAGGCCCGAAGCGCCGCACTGCACGCCATCGATCAGCGCTCCTGCCAACCGCCCCCCAACACCTTGTAGAGCGCAATGCGGTTGGACTGCTGCGACAACGTAATCTGCAGCTGCGCCTGCTGTGCCGAATACGCTGTACGGTTGGCATCCAGCAAGGTGGTGAAACCATCCAGGCCAGCATCGTAACGGGCCTGCGACAAGCGTTGCGCCAAGGTGGCCGCGTCGACCAATGACTGCTGCGATGCGGCCTGCGCATCCAGGCTGCTGCTCAGCGCCAGCGCATCGGCCGCTTCGCGGAATCCGCTCTGGATCGCCTTTTCATACTGCGCCAACGCGATATCCCGATCGGCATTGGCCACCGCCAGCCCCGCACGCAGCTTGCCGCCCTGGAAAATCGGCAGACTGATCACAGGCAGGAAGCTCCATGCCCGCGTACCGCCATCGAACAATCCCGACAACTCGGTCGAGCTGCTGCCGAACGTGCCGGTCAGGCGGATGCTGGGGAAGAACGCGGCACGTGCTGCGCCGATGTTGGCGTTGGCCGCCAGCAGGGTATGTTCGGCCGCCATGATGTCCGGCCGCTGCAGCAGCACATCACTGGGCAGGTCTTCCGGCGGTGGTGCGAGTGCCGGCAATGGCGCCGTATCGGTGCCAGTGGGCAGCAGCGATTCGTCGACAGGCCCACCCGCCAACAGTGCCAGTGCGTTACGGTCCTGCTCGACCTGGCCGCGCAGGCGCGCGGCATCGGTGCGCGCGGTTTCCACCAGCGTGCGGGTCTGCGCCAGTTCCAGCGCCGAGCTGCCACCGCGGTCATAGCGGGCCTGGGCCAGGCGCAGGGAGTCCTCATGCGTGGCCAGGGTGGCGTCGGACAGGCGCAACAGCTCGCGGTCCGCCCCCAGCGTCATCCACGCCGTGGCCGTTTCCGCCACCAGGCTCAGCTGCGCATTGCGGCGATTGGCGGCCACCGCGAAGTACTGCTGCAGTGCGGCTTCGCTGAGGTTTCGCACGCGTCCAAACAGGTCCAGTTCGAAATCGGTGACCCCCAGCCCGGCGGTGAACTGCTCGGATACCGGCACATCGCCGCCCTGGCGCTGCATCTGACCCTGCACGGCAAGCGCCGGCACGCGGTCGGCACGCTGCACGCGGTACTGACCGCGTGCACGTTCGACGTTGAGAACGGCCACGCGCAGGTCACGGTTGTTTTCCAGCGACTGGGTGATCACCTGCTGCAGGCGCGGATCGGTGAAAAAGGCGCGCCAGCCCAGCACCGCCGCATCGGCGGGCTGGCCCGCAGCGGCCGTTGCCGGCCACTGCGCGGGAATCGACGGCGCCACGTCGGTGCGGTCCGGCACCAGGGTGGCGCAGCCGGTCAGGCTGGCCGCGAGGGCCAGCGCAAGCAGTGATTTAGTCATGGCCCACCTCCTTCTGGGTACGCAGCTTGCGGTTGAACAGCTTCTGCACGACCACGAAGAACAAGGGAATGAAGAACACGCCCAGCACGGTGCCAACCACCATGCCGCCAAGCACGCCGGTACCGATGGCCTTCTGCGCGCCGGAGCCGGCGCCGGAAGCGATCGCCAGTGGCAACACACCCAGGCCGAAAGCCAGAGACGTCATGATGATCGGACGCAGACGGTCGCGCACGGCATGCATGGTGGCTTCGATCAGGCCCGCTCCCTTCTCCAGGTTCTCCTTGGCGAACTCGACGATCAGGATCGCGTTCTTGCTGGTCAGGCCCACCGTGGTGAGCATCGCCACCTGGAAGTAGATGTCGCGCTCCATGCCGCGGAAGGTGTTGGCCA
>DALZLW010000242.1:0-4860 GCA_032007425.1 Stenotrophomonas sp. | reverse complement strand
CCCTGGGCCAGTTCCAGCGTGGCCTCCTGCGCCGATACCGGGGCCGAAGCGGCGAATGCCAACGCCATCACATACAGGCCCTGGCGCAATTGTGCGAAGCTAAGTGGATTCATTGGAAAGGCGTGCCATTCGTCGGTACGCCGCATTGTCGTCATGCCAGAGGCGTCGATGCAATGGCCCCGGGCCGCTCGATTAAGGAACCCACGATGGATATCGGCCATTTCCTCAAGCTGATGACCGAAAAAAACGCCTCGGACATGTTCCTCACCACCGGCGCGCCGGTCTACATCAAGATCGAAGGCAAGCTGCACCCGCTGGGGACCACCGGGCTGCCCCCGGGCATGGTCAGAAAGATCGCCTGGTCGTTGATGGACGAGGCCCAGGTGGCCGAGTTCGAGCGCGAGCTGGAGCTGAACATGGCCGTCGCCATATCCGAGGTCGGCCGCTTCCGGGTCAACGTATTCAAGCAGCGCGGCGAAGTGGCCATGGTCATCCGCGCCATCCGCAGCCAGATCCCCAGTATCGAGGAGCTGCGCCTGCCGCAGGTGCTCAAGGATGTGATCATGACCCCGCGCGGCCTGGTGCTGGTGGTCGGCTCCACTGGCTCGGGCAAGTCGACCTCGCTGGCTTCGATGATCGACCACCGCAACAGCACCACCAGCGGCCACATCCTGACCATCGAAGACCCGATCGAATTCCTGCACCGGCACAAACAGTCCATCGTCAACCAGCGCGAAGTGGGCCTGGACACGCATGCGTTCCACAATGCGCTGAAGAATGCGATGCGCGAAGCGCCGGATGTGATCCTGATCGGCGAGATCCTCGACGCACGGACCATGGAGGCCGCCATCGCGTTTGCCGAAACCGGCCATCTTTGCCTGGCGACCCTGCATTCGAACAATGCCGACCAGACCATCGAACGGATCCTGAATTTCTTCCCGGAAACCGCGCACAAGAACGTTCTGATGAACCTGTCGCTGAACCTGCGCGCGGTGATCAGCCAGCGCCTGGTGACCGGACTGGACCAGCACCGGCTGCCGGCCACGGAGGTGTTGATCAACACCCCGCTGATCCGCGACCTGCTTCGCCGCGGCCAGGTGCATGAGATCAAGGCCGCCATGGAAGCCTCGCTGGAAGAAGGCATGGAGAGCTTCGACCAGTGCCTGTTCCGGCTGGTCAAGGAAGGGATCATCAGCGAGGAGGAAGCCCTGCGGGCCGCCGATTCACGCGATGGACTGGCGCTCAAGTTCCGCCTTTCCGATGGCACCGGCGGCGAGCACGACCCGTATGCGGACTTCGGCAGCGGCGGCACCATCACCCACGGTTTCTGAGCGCAGCGCCGGGCGATGTCCGGCCAGGCAGTGGCACGAGTAGACGCCGACCACGGCCGGGCGCCAGCGCTTCGGCGGGCAAACGCAGCGGCTTTGCTGGATGCCGGACAGGTCCGGTGCCAAGGACTAAGGACAGTCCGCCTGGGCTTCCGGCACCGCGGCCTGGAATGCCGGCTCGGCCAGGCAGGCCGCCTCGATCCTGGCCAGGGTCGGGTACGGCGCCAACGCCAGCCCGAACCGCCGCGCGTTGTACAACTGCGGCACCAGGCAGGCGTCGGCCAGTCCCGGCGTGTCGCCGTGGCAGAAGCGACCGGTGTGCGCATCGCCTGTCAGCAGGACTTCCATCGCCGCCAGCCCTTCGCGCATCCAGTGCAGCGTCCACGCACTGCGCGCCTCGGCCGGCACCTGCAGCGGGCTTTCCAGGTACTGCAGCACCCGCAGGTTGTTGATCGGGTGGATGTCACAGGCCACCAACTGCGCCAGCGCGCGCACCCGTGCCCGCCCGACGGCGTCGGCCGGCAACAGTGGCGTGGCCGGGAAGCAGTCTTCCAGATACTCCAGGATGGCCAGGGACTGCGTCAGTACCCGCCCGTCGTGGACGAGACTTGGCACCAGCTGCTGCGGGTTGAGCGCCTGATAGTCGGCGGCATGCTGCTCGCCGCCGTCGCGAACCAGGTGCACCGGCCTGGCCTGCCACGGAAGACCCTTCAGGTTCAGGCCGATGCGCACGCGGTAGGCAGCGCTGGAACGCCAATAGGTGTACAGCACGAGCGGCTGTCCGCTGGCTGCACCGGTCGGCTCCAGCGCCTGCCCGGTCATGGCTTGGCCGCCTGCTCGATGCGCTGCTCGATCGCACCGAAGATGCTGTTGCCGGCTGCATCGAGCATTTCAATGCGCACCACGTCGCCAAAGGCCATGAACGGCGTGCTGGGCTTGCCGTCGCGCAGGGTCTCCACCGTGCGCTGCTCGGCAAAACAGGAAGCGCCCTTGCTGGTGTCTTCGTTGGCAATCGTGCCGGAGCCGATGATGGTCGCCGCCCCCAGCGGGCGGGTTTTCGCCGCATGCGCCAGCAGCTGGGCGAAGTTGAACTGCATGTCCACACCGGCCTCCGGTGCACCGAACCACTGCCCGTTGATGTGAGTCACCAGCGGCAAGTGCACGGTGCTGTCACGCCAGGCCGGCCCCAGTTCGTCCGGGGTCACGAACACCGGCGACAGTGCCGAACGCGGCTTGGACTGCAGGAAGCCGAAGCCCTTGGCCAGCTCACCAGGAATCAGATTGCGCAATGACACGTCGTTGACCAGCCCGACCAGCTGGATGTGCTCGGCCGCCTGGGCCGGATCCACCCCCATCGGCACGTCATCGGTGATGACCACGATTTCCGCTTCCAGATCGATGCCGTGGTCCTCGCTGGCCACCTTGACGGCATCGCGCGGGCCCATGAAGCCAGCGCTGGTGGCCTGGTACATCAGCGGGTCGGTGTAGAAGCTTTCCGGCACTTCGGCACCGCGCGCACGGCGCACCCGGGCCACGTGCGGCAAGTAGGCGCTGCCATCCAGGAATTCATAGGCGCGCGGCAGCGGGGCAGCCAAGGCCTGCAGGTCGATGTCGAACACGCCATCGGCATCTCCGCCATTGAGCGAGGCGTACAGGGCCTGCAGCCGTGGCGCGGCCACGGCCCAGTCTTCCAGTGCCCGCTGCAGGGTGGGTGCGATGCCCGTGGCACGCACGCCGGTACGCAGGTCGCGGGAGACGACGATCAGGGTGCCGTCGCGGCCGCCTTCCTTCAATGAACCAAGCTTCATGGGGTGGTTTTCCGCAGTGGAGGCAAACAGGTTTCAAGTGTAATCAAATGTACCGCCTGGCCACGCTGCAGCGCCGCATCGGGTGGGCGTGCCGCAGCTGAACAGGCGGTTTTGCGTACAGTCTCAAACTTCGATTAGACTATAAAGGTCTGCAAGCGGCCGTCCGTTTCCCTCCGGGACCGCCGGCGAACCAGGTCACCCGACCCTTCGCCCGCCCCCACTCCGACGCCGTTCGTCACGCATTCCAGCCTGCGCACCGCGCTGGCTGCACCCAATTCTCGCAGCGCGGTTCACGGGAACGCTCCGAGTCGCCGATCTCATCGATCAGCCAACGTCGTGCCATCGGGCCCGGCGTCTTTCTGTTTTCTGGAGCTTCCTGATGTCTTCGTTTGAATCCCTGGGCCTTGCGCCCTTCCTGCTGCGTGCGCTTGCCGAGCAGGGCTATGAAACCCCCACCGCGATCCAGGAACAGGCGATCCCGCTGGCCCTGGCCGGTCGCGACCTGCTGGCCGGTGCACAGACCGGTACCGGCAAGACCGCCGCGTTTGGCCTGCCGCTGCTGCAGCACCTGGGCACCGCAGCGCAGGAAGTGAAGGCCGGCGGCCCACGCAAGCCGCGTGCGCTGATCCTGGCCCCGACCCGCGAACTGGCCACCCAGGTGCATGACAGCCTGCGTGGCTACAGCAAGTACCTGCGCATCCCCAGTGCCTGCATTTACGGCGGTGTCGGCATGGGCAACCAGCTGGACATCCTGCGCCGTGGCGTGGACCTGCTGGTGGCGTGCCCGGGCCGCCTGATCGACCACCTCGAACGCCGCAGCGTCGACCTGTCCGGCATTGAAGTGCTGATCCTGGACGAAGCCGACCGCATGCTGGACATGGGCTTCCTGCCCTCGATCAAGCGCATCCTGGCCAAGCTGCCCAAGCAGAACCGCCAGACCCTGCTGTTCTCGGCCACCTTCGAGGACAACATCCGCCAGCTGGCGCTGGAGTTCATGCGTAACCCGGAACAGATCCAGGTGACGCCGAAGAACACCGTTGCCGAAACCATCACCCACCGCGTGCACCCGGTCGATGGCAGCCGCAAGCGCGACCTGCTGCTGCACCTGCTGGCCCAGGACAGCCGCCAGCAGACGCTGGTGTTTGCCCGCACCAAGCATGGCAGCGACAAGCTGGCCACGTTCCTGGAAAAGTCCGGCATCAAGACCGCGGCCATCCACGGCAACAAGAGCCAGGGCCAGCGCCTGCGTGCGCTGGGCGATTTCAAGGCTGGCCGGGTCACCGTGCTGGTGGCTACCGATATCGCCGCCCGTGGCATCGACATCAACGAGCTGCCGAAGGTGATCAACTTCGATCTGCCGATGGTGGCCGAAGACTACGTGCATCGCATCGGCCGTACCGGCCGTAACGGCGCCACCGGCGAAGCGATTTCGCTGGTCGCGCAGGACGAAGTAAAGCTGCTGCGCGCCATCGTGCGCCTGCTCGGCCGTGACATGGATATCCGCGACGTGCCCGGCTTCGAGCTGCAGGTGCCGATCCGCTGGGGAAACAGCGCTCCGGGCAAGGCCGAGTTCGAAACCGGCGAACGCGCACCGCGCAAGCACCAGCGTCGCCCGCATGGTGATGCCCCGCGCCACGCCCACGCCGGTCCGAAGAAGTCCGGTGGCGGCCGTCGCGAAGGTGGTAACGGCCAGCAGCCGCAGCGTGCCGGCCAGGGCCAGCGTC
>DALZLW010000241.1:0-4899 GCA_032007425.1 Stenotrophomonas sp. | reverse complement strand
TGGCGAAACACGCCCCCACACGCCCACCGCGACCGCCCTCCGGACACTTCACCGCGTGCGCCAGCCCACGAAAAAATCAAGATCAAGATCAAGATCAAAGCCGCTTCAAGCGCGCCAACCCGAAAGCGCCGCCGCTCCCAGCGGAAACCGGAGGACCTCAATGCACCTCGTCGTGATAGACGAACTTGGGCATTTCCCAGCGGAAATGAATCGCCAGCAAGCGCAGGGCGAAGCCGCCCGCCAGGCTGCAGAGGATCGCGGTACTGTCGGCGACGCCCAGGTGCAGCATCGCCAGGTAGGCCGCTGCAGTCAGCAGCGAGACCACGGCATATAGCTCCTTCTGGAAAATCAGCGGCACTTCGTTGCACAGGATGTCACGCAGCACACCCCCGAATGCCCCGGTCAGCATGCCGGCAATCAGCACGATCGGCGTGGCATGGCCGCCTTCGCGGGCCACCGCGCAGCCGATCAGGGTGAAAGCGATCAGGCCCAGGCCATCGAGCACCAGGAAGGTACGGCGGAAGTGGTGCATCCAGCGTGCGACCCAGGTGGCAACCAATGCCGCGCAGATGGTGAAGCCCAGGTACTCGGGGTGCTTCACCCAACCCAGCGGGTAATGTCCAAGAAGGATGTCGCGCAGTGAGCCGCCGCCCAGGGCGGTGACGCAGGCAATCATCACCACGCCGAACAGGTCCATGCGGCGGCGGCCCGCCGACAGCGCGCCGGTCATGGCTTCGGCGGAGATGGCAACGAGGTAGATCAGGGACAGCAACATGGCAGGCTCCGGGTGCGTTGGGGCCGGCCACGCCAAGCGCGCACCGCTGCACGCGCAACGATGGGACCAGGTGACCGGTGCCGCTCCCGCTGTCCTTTTGCCTGAGAGTTCAGCGGCGGTGGCCGCGTGCCCCTTCGGCGGGTACCCAGGCAGGCCCGGGACCTCTCTCCAGCTCGGCGAATCGGATACATGGTTGGTGGGATTCCAGCCCACCGGCCTGAGCGATCATGGGAGCCTGCGCCTTCGGCGGGCGCCAGCGTGGCGCCTCTCTCCTGCATCCGGACGGCCAGTGTAACGGTTGCCGCGCGCAGGTGATAATCCAGGGATGTGCGCCGCCTCCGCTCCGTGGTTCCTGTATCTGCTCGAATGCCGTGATGGCAGCTTCTACGCGGGAATCAGTACCGACGTGCAGGCGCGTTTTGCCTGTCACGTGGCCGGCAAGGGCGCGCGTTACACCCGCAGCCGCCCGCCACTGCGGGTGCTGGCTGTGTGCCAATACCCGGACCGTGCCAGCGCTTCACGCGCCGAATGGCAGCTCAAGCGCCAGCCGCGCGCGCGCAAGCTGGCCTGGATGCAGCAGGCACCCATGGCACCGCTGGTAACCGGCGGTGCCCGGTGAGATTCAGCTTTCCATCGCAATGCCGGTGACGGCGCCGTTGCGGTCGAATGCGACAACCAATCGATAGTCAGAGATGTCATCGGGCAGGCAGTAATCGACCTGGAAGCCCGTGCCGTCGTCGCTGAGCATTTCCCGTTCCAGCAGTCCCAGCATTGAACGCGCGTCGGGTACGCCGGTGCCCAGCTGCGCCTGCCACCACGCCGGGTCCAGTTCGTCCAGATGGTGCTGGACGAACAGGTCCACGCTGTCCTGGCCCTCCGGCGTGCCCAGTGCGGCAATCAGGGCTTCGCGCCCACGTTGAATCAGCACGGCATCCTGCATTTCCATTCCAACCCTCCCGTTACGTTCTTCCTTGATCGTAACCGTGCTGGATGACAATCGCCTTCACCGGGCTCAGGTCGCTGTCGGTGGTTTCTCCCGTGGAGGATCACCGGCATCACCGAAGATGATGCGCGCGCTGCGCTGGTAGCTCCAGTACGCCACGCCCCAGTTCAGCAACACCACCAGCCGGTTGCGGAAGCCGATCAGGAAGAATACGTGGGCAGCCAGCCAGAACCACCATGCCAGCACGCCGGAAAGCTGCAGGCGACCCAGATGCACGATGGCGGCCATGCGTCCGATGGTGGCCAGGTTGCCATAGTCGGCGTAGCTGAATGCCCCCGGCTCGGGCTTGCCGTGCAGGCGTGCGCGGACAATGTTGGCCACGTGCCGGCCCATCTGTTTGGCGGCCGGCGCGACGCCCGGCACCGGAGTGCCGTTGGCCTGCTTGAGCGAGGCCAGGTCGCCGGCAACGAACAGTTCCGGGTGGCCTTCCACGCTCAGGTCGGGCTTGACCAGCACACGGCCGGCGCGATCCAGCGGGACATCCAGGGTGCGCGCCAGTGGCGAGGCGGCCACGCCTGCGGCCCAGACCACGGTGCGCGCGTCGATGAAGCGATCGCCCAGTTGGAAGCCCTGGCTGTCGATGTGGCTGACCGGGGTGCCGGCGATGACTTCCACGCCCAGCTTTTCCAACTGGCGGCGTGCCTTCAGCGAAAGCACTTCAGGGAACGAGGACAGCACCCGGGGGCCGGCTTCCACCAGCATCACCTTGGCCGAGGCCGGGTCGATGTGGCGGAACTCGTTGCGCAGCGTATGCCGGGCGATTTCGGCCAGGGTGCCGGCCAGCTCCACCCCGGTGGGCCCGCCGCCGACCACCGCAAAGCTCAGCCACGCGGCTTTCTTCTGCGGGTCCGGTTCGGCCTCGGCGCGTTCAAAAGCCAGCAGGAGCTTGCGGCGCAGGGCGATCGCATCGTCCAGGGTCTTCAGGCCAGGTGCATCGGCGGCCCACTGGTCGTTGCCGAAGTAGGCGTGGGTGGCGCCGCTGGCCAGCAGCAGGCTGTCGTAATCCAGCGTGGTGCCATCGGCCAGTTCGACCCGGCGGGCCGCTTTATCGATGCGCTCGACCTCGCCCAGACGCACTTCGACATTGCGCTGGTGGCCGAGGATATGCCGCAAGGGCGCGGCGATATCCGGTGCGGACAGGCCGGCGGTGGCGACCTGGTAGAGCAGGGGCTGGAACAGGTGGTGGTTGCGGCGATCGACCAGGGTGATGCGGATGGCCTCGCCGGCCAGCGCACGGGTGGCCCAGAGGCCGGCGAAACCACCGCCGACGATCACCAGGTGGGGGGTGCGGCTCATGGCGCGCTCCGGTGGGAAGGGGTGATGCGGATTCTCGCATGTCACACCGTGAGGAGGCGTGCTGGATCATACTGGGCTTCCGTTTGCCGTCAGCCTGGAGCCGATATGTCCGAACCGGAGAAGCGCATTGCCTTGTTGATCGACGCCGACAACGCGCCGGCTTCGAAGATCGACGAGGTGCTGGCCGAGGTCGCCCGGTTTGGCGTGGCCAACGTGCGGCGGGCCTATGGCAACTGGAAAAGCCCGCGGCTGAAAGGCTGGGAAGCGGTGCTGCACGAGTATGCGATCCGTCCGATCCAGCAGTTCGCCTACAGCCGCGGCAAGAACGCCTCGGACATGGCGATGGTGATCGATGCCATGGACCTGCTGTACGCCCGCAACCTGGATGGCTTTGCCATTGTTTCAAGTGATGCGGATTTCACCCCGCTGGTGATGCGCCTGCTGACCGACGGGGTGAAGGTCTATGGCTTTGGCGAAAAGAAAACCCCGGAGCCGTTCGTCAATGCGTGTTCCAAGTTCACCTATGTCGAGGCCTTGGGCCAGGCCCATGCCGCCGCGCCGGAAATCGAACCGGAAGCCAATGAGGAAAGCCGGCCCCGGCGCAGCAGTGCCGAACTGCGTGGTGACACCCGGCTGGTGAAACTGCTGCGACGTGCCGTGGCCTCGGCCGAAGGCGAAGATGGCTGGTCGCACTTGGGGCCGGTGGGCAGCCAGATCGGCAACCAGGCCTCGTTCGACCCACGTAACCATGGCTACGGAAAACTGAGCGACCTGCTCGCGGCGACCGGCCTGTTCGAGCTGAAAAAGGAAGGCAAGTCCTCGTACGTGCGTGCCCTGCCGCGCAAGGGTCCAGCCAAGGCGGACAAACCCGGTAAACCGGGCGGCGGCTGAGCGGCGTATCGTAGCGGCCCTGCGCGTCGATTTCCGGCGCTTACCTGCAAGGACGAAACGCATGCTGAAGATCTGGGGCCGGCATAACTCCGGCAATGTGCGCAAGGTGTTGTGGTGTGCCGAAGAACTGGGCTTGGCCTACGAATCGATCGAGGTGGGCGGACCGTTCGGTGGCACCACCACGGCCGACTACCAGGCCATGAATCCCAACGCGCTGGTGCCGGTGATCGAAGACGACGGCCACGCGTTGTGGGAATCCAACACCATCGTGCGTTACCTGGCGGCGCGCCATGGCGTGGGCACCTTGCATGCGGCTGATCCGATGCAGCGGGCGCAGGCGGAAAAGTGGATGGACTGGAGCACCACGCGGATCTCGCCGCTGTACAGCGAGCTGGTGTGGGGCATCGTGCGCACCGCACCGGCAGACCGCGATGAGACCCGGATCAACGCCGCCGTGGTCCGTGCCGGCGAGCTGCTGGCGATGGCCGATGCGGTACTGGCGCGGCAGCCGTGGTTGTCCGGCGACACCTTCGGCGTGGGTGACATTCCGCTGGGCGCGCACATCTACGCCTGGTTCACCCTGCCGATCCAGCGGCCGGACCTGCCGCACCTGGCGCAGTGGTATGAGCGACTGTGCGAACGGCCGGCATACCAGCGGGCGGTGATGACCGCGCTGACTTGAGTTGTTTTGGTCGCTGGAAGCGGCGGGTGCTTCATGGTCGGCCGCTGTGAAGCGGGTTCCCGTGCGGGGCCGGGCGGTGAGGTTGGAGCGGGGGACGGCAAAAGCCGCATCCTTGTTGGTCGCAGGAAGCGGCGGGTGCTTCATGGTCGGCCGCTGTGAAGCGGGTTTCTCGTGCGGGGCCGGGCGGTGAGGTTGGAGCGGGGGACGGCAAAAGCCGCATCCATGCAGGCCTCGCGTTTCGCCATCCATGGC
>DALZLW010000240.1:0-4913 GCA_032007425.1 Stenotrophomonas sp. | reverse complement strand
GTGAGATCCGTCGCATGCTCGATGCCATGCCCGATGCCCATGAACCGCGTCACCCATATCGGGCGTTGCTGCTTATCGATGAAGCCGAGGCCGCCCGCCTGGCGCCGCTCAAGGGCGATGCGCGCGATGTGCATCTGCGCACGGCAGTGCTGCAGCATGAAAAGTTTGAGCTGCTTTTCCAGCGCAGCGTTGGCACGGTGCTCGATACGAAACTACAGACCAGCGTGGTCAGCGCGATCTTTGCCGCCGTCAGCCTGCACGGTGCGCTGGAGGCGATGAGCAAGGCATCCAATAAAGAGAAGAACACCCGCATCGTCAACTTCGCAGGCGGTGTCGCCGCACTCACCGGCGGCATGCTGGAAATCACCGAACAGATCCTGGCCAAGACGGCCTGGGGGGCGGGACGGCATGGGTTTAATCTGGGTGTGGCGGGAAAGAACTATCAGACACGCGCCAAGTTGGCGGGGCTGGTTGGGAAAGGGCTCAGTGCGGCGGGCGGGATGATTGCTGGGGCTCTTATGATTGATGAAGGCTTTGACAATCGAAAGGTGTCACCGATCTACGGGCGATCAATGATCGTCCTAGGTTTTGGCACCATCGTTTCCGCAATCATGATTTTCACGTCTTTGCTGCCTGGCTTCGCAGTTTTGCTTGGACTGGCCATCGCCACGATCAGCCTGGTAGTGAGTCGCTACAAACCAACGCACATTCAAAGGTGGCTGGACGCGTGCTACTACGGGCGCAACAAAGCAAATAGATTTAATGGAATCGACGAACAGAATCTCGACTTGGCACAGGAATCATCATCGAAAGAGATTACGTAAATGTATACTGGATGGATTCTTAAATTCGCAGTCAATCGCCTACTGACGACGGATGAATGGAGTGCCCGACTTACCCGAATTGAGCAACAACCCGTCTCGCCTGACCACAATCTGTCACTGATCGAGTTCAATGATACCTACATTGATATCGTAGACCGGTGCTATCGGTTGCGCGGCATGATCGCGACGACACTCGCGCTCACCGCTTCCATCGGCGCACTCATCATCGGCACATGGGTGATTTTTTTTGATACCTGCGTCGATTCATATGACATTGGCCTGCTTCTCGTCACGGCAGCCCTCTTCGTAACTGCTTATGGCGGAACATGGCTGCTCTGGCACCTCATCCTCTCCAAAGACTTCTTCACCTCCACCCACTATCCCATCCGCTTCAACCGAAAGACCCGCATGGTGCACTTCCATATGGGCAACAAGGCCGGCGTGGTCACGGTTCCCTGGGACGAAGGCTTCTTCCACATTGGTCGCGGCATGCGCGAGACCTTCCTCAACGACATCCGCTGCCACGTCATGGACGGTGACGTGGTCAAACAGACCTTCGCCATCGGGCATTACTTCGACGACGAACGGGTCGTCCGCGCGTTATGGGAGTTCATCCGCCGCTACATGGAGGACGGGCCGGATGCGACGGGGCTACCGCCGCATCGGCGCTACATTGGCTTGTCGATGCGACCCAGCCTGTACAACTGCTATTTCACAGTGATGATCAGTGCGAGTACTTCACCCTTTCTTGGCTGGGCCTTGATGCCCTTGCTGGCCCCCCTGATCCTGTGCCGTTGGCTGGTACTCAACACCTGCAGCGTGCCGCGCTGGCCGGAGGAAATCGAACGCGCGTCTGAAATCGCGGCCGATGATCCTCACGCATGGCCGATTCCCGAGCGGAATGGCGAGTTCATCCATGACATGGAGGAGCCGGGGGCGAAGCGTTCGTGAGCGCATGCGCCGCGCGATGCGCGATAGCCGTCAGGTACGACGGTTTCATTGCCGCTGCGCTCGCCCGGGCATGGCCCGGCGCTGGCGGTGCGGCACTGCCTGCGCATGCCAGCGCGCCAGCGCCTCACACCCAGGGCAGGATCCAGTGGTCCACGAGCAGGAACGCGAACAGCGCCATCAGGTAGACGATCGACCAGCCGAACATCTTCATCGAAAAGATTTCATCCGGTGGGTTCTGCATGCGCCAGGCGTACCAGAGGAACACGGCATTGAGCACGATCGCCCCACCCAGGTAGAACGGGCCGCTCATGCCCACCACGTAGGGCATCACGCTCACCACCGCCAGCGCCACCGAATAGGCCAGGATCTGCCGGCGCGTGTGCACCACGCCATGGGTCACTGGCAGCATGGGGATCTTGGCCTTGGCATAGTCTTCGCGGCGGAAGATCGCCAATGCCCAGAAGTGCGGCGGGGTCCAGATGAAGATGATCAGCACCAGCAACGAGGCATAGGCCCAATCGGACGACCCCTGCATGCCGGTGATCGAGGCCCAGCCCAGCATCGGCGGGGTGGCGCCGGCCAGGCCACCGATGACGATGTTCTGCGACGTCGCGCGCTTGAGGTACACGGTATAGATCACCGCATAGCCGATCAGCGAGGCAAAGGTGAGCACGGCGGTGATCAGGTTCACCCACAGCACGAGGATCGCCATCGACAACACGATCAGCACGCCGGCAAACACCAGCACCTGCCACGGCTTGACCTTGCCCACCACCAGCGGACGCCACGAGGTGCGCGCCATCTGTGCATCGATATGGGCATCGAGCAGTTGATTGATCGCGGCCGCGGCCGAGGCCGCCAGCCAGATGCCGAGGAAGCCCAGCACGCCCAGCCGCACCTGCTCCCAGCTGGGAACCCCCGGGATGGCCAGCACCATGCCCACCAGGGCGGTGAACACGATCAGGGCAACCACTTTGGGCTTGGTCAGGTCCCAGTACTGACGGTAATTGGCAAACATGGCGTCAGTCCGGTGAGCGCAGGCGGGCCAGCAGGCTGACCAGCACGAACAGTAGGGCAACGGCACCGCCGTTGTGCATCACCGCCACCGCCAGCGGCAGGGCCAGCTTGACGTTGAGGATGCCCAGGGTCACCTGCAGCACCAGCAGGGCCAGCAAGGCGCTCGCCCAGCCACGCATGCTGGGCACGCGGAACAGCCGCAGGCCCAGCCAGACCAGGTAGACCGACACCACGATGGCGAACATCCGGTGGGTCATCTGGATGGCGATGCGCGAGGCGCCATCAAGCACGCCCCCTTCGTAATCCACGCCGATGCCACGCCACAGGGTGAAGCCTTCAGCGAAGTCCTGGCGCGGCCACCATTGGTTGGCGCAGCGCGGGAAGTTGTCCAGCGAGGCGCTGCCACCTCCGCAAGCCAGCGCGGCGTAGTTGGCGCTGACCCAGCCGCCCAGTGCGATCTGGGTGACCAGCACGGCGATGCCGATGCGCAGCAGCCATTTCAGCTTCGGCGCCTGGGCCAGGGTGATCGGCAAATGGGTGGCGCGCCAGGCCATCCAGACCAGCAGGCCGAACATCAGCATGCCCCCCAGCAGATGCCCCATGACCACGATGGGTTTGAGCAGCAGGGTCACCGTCCACATGCCCAGCAGGGCCTGGAAGATCACCACGGCCAGGGTGAGCAGGGCGGCGCGGGCCAGGTCGATGTTGTTCCAGCGCAGCGCCGCCAGCAGCAGGATCGCTTCACCGATCAGCGCCAACGTGCTGGCCGTGGCATGCCAGCCCATCATGTACAACGGGATGCCGGCGGCCACCAGCGCGCAGGCGGTCACCACCGCCGTGCTTCCAAAACGCCGCTTGCGCGTGGCCAACAGGGCCAGGGTGAGGATCTCGATGCCCAGCGCGCCGGCCAGGAAGCGGTGCACCTGCTCGCGCCATGCCTTGTGGGTTTCCAGCGGGCGGATTTCGGCGGCGGGGTGCCCCACGGTCTCTTCGATGTGCTGTGGCCAGGTGGCACGGCCGTAGCAGGTCGGCCAGTCGGGGCAGCTCAGCCCAGCATCGGAAAGACGCACGAAGCCGCCGAACATGATGGTGCTGGCCGTCATGATCAGCGCGAACCACGCCAGGCGGTGGAAATTGCGGTGCAGCGCCGGACGCGCGGAAAGGCTCATCAAACGGGACTCACTTCAGTTTCAGCAACGTGGCCATGTCCTTGCGCAGGCCGCCCAGGTCGGTCCCCGGCGCATGGCGCATGATCACAAAGCCATTCGGATCGATCACGTACACCGGCGTACCGGTCGGATCGTCGACACCCGGCAAGGCGGCGCGCCACGTCGGCGCGGGTGCCAGCGCGCGCAGCGCAGGCGATCCGGCCAAGGGTGCCGGCGGTTCGCCCAGCCACAGGATTTCTACATTATCGGCGTTATGGCCGAACAGCCGCCACACCTTGTCCAATCCCTGCGACAAAGTGACGCAGGATTGCCCGCAGTCTGCGGCCGGCGCCACCAGGATGCGCCAGATCTTTTCGCCGGAATGCCAGGCATAGGGGCGGCCATCGGCCAACTGCGGTGGCTGCTGCCGCAGATCCACGGGGGGCTGCAGCAGTTGCCCGACGTTGCGGTGCGCCGCCGGCTGCCAGCCGGAAAACCGCAACACGGCGGCCAGCGCCATGGCACCGAAGAACACGGCAAACAGCAGCAGCAAGGTGCGCCGGCCGTTGCCACGGGTGGGGGACTGCGGGGAGGAGGCAGCGCTCATGGGGGTATTTTCTCATGGTTGGAAGGGCGGCGGCGGGGCATGCCGACTGGTGACCGGGATCGTGGCAAGCGCGCAGTGCGGCATCAGGCCGATCCGCCAGGCATGGTGCGGCGCTAGCGCGGGCTGGCGTGACGTCGGCGACGCCATTCCAGCACCACGGCGATCACCAGCACGGTCAGTGCCAGGCCGAACCATTGCACGGCATAGCCCAGGTGGCGCTGCGGCGGCAGCGTATTGGGCAGCAACTGCAGGTCGCGCTCGTCGCCGAAGGGCAACGCCGGATCCAGCCGCAGCACCCGCGATGCCAACGCCGGCACCTGCAGCGGGCCGGCCAGGCGCTCCGGGTACAGGCGCGCCGCCAAACAG
>DALZLW010000239.1:0-4933 GCA_032007425.1 Stenotrophomonas sp. | reverse complement strand
GGACGCGCGGCTGGCTGGCTGGCCGACGTCGGCGCAGGGGCGGCGGTGGAAGCGGCACCAGCCGGCGATGCCGGCGACTGGGCCTGGCTGCAGGCGGCCAGCGCCATCAGCAGCGGCAGCAGGGCCGAACGGGAAACTCGAATCGAAGGCGGTGACATGAACTACTCCTGGATTTCTTGCGACAGGCTACTCCAGCTGGCGCAGCTTGTGCGGTAACGCAATGGCGGGCCGTTCACCAGACCAGCGCCATCGCCCGGTCGCGCAGTACCGGCAGCGCCCCCCCTGCGTCAATCAGGGGTGATCCCGCGCGGCTTCCCGATTCGTCACCGATCGCCGCGCGGGAGAGGCCGTGTTCAGGCCGCGTGGCGGTCTGATGTACGCGGAGGAGTCGCCTGGGAGGGCGCAGGTGACCCAACGCGATCCCGCTTCTTGCTGGAGACCATGCGACGGTAGGAAGCGGGGGTCATGCCGACAATCCGCAGGAACAGCCGACGGAAGGCACTCTGATCGGCGTAGCCGACGCCCCATGCCACCTCATCGATGGCCCCGCCCTGCTGCAACAACAGTTGTGCCTTGGCAATGCGCAGTCGTTGACAGTATTCGATGGGCCTCAGTCCGGTCGCCTTCAGGAAACGCCGCTGCAGTGTCCGTGGTTCCAAGCCGGACGCCTGGCAGATGGCCGCCAGCGTGGCGCCACGCGCCGCGGTGGTGTGCAGCCAGCGCTGCGCCTTGAGCACATCGCGGTCACCATGGGCGAAATGTGCGCTGAAACGTTCCAGGTCCTGTTGGATCGGACCGCTGATGACGATGCCCTGTTGCTGTGCAACCGCCGTCATGACCCCTTGGCCATGCAGACGGTAGATCAGGCGCAGCGCGAGAAAGCGCCATGCCTGCGCACCACTGGCGGTGAGCAGGTCGCCATCGTCCACCAGGGACCGCTCGCTAGGTGCCCAGCTTGCCGCCTGTGCGCTCAAACCGGGGTAGCGACTGAGGTCCGGGCTGGCCACCGTGCGGCCGGCCAGAAGGCCCGCACGCGCCACGACGCAGATGCCGTCGTTGGCCGCAGCCACGAGACTGCCACCGTCGTAGTGAGCACTGAGCCAGTCGAGCAGAACGGTTTCGTCCCTGAACGGAACGCTAATGGACACTTGTCCTGGCAAGGCGATGACACCGGGTACGCTCGCATCGAGCATATCGGCGCCGGCCATGCGCTGTGGCCCACTGCCATCGGCCGCCATCACCCAGCGGCTGACCAGGATACGCGCCGTCCGGCGCCCCTGCTGCTGAGCGAGACGATTGGCGACATGAACCATTTCAGCCAACATTGATGCAGCCGACGGATCGGCGCCGGGATATTCAACCACTGCGATTTCAGTCAGATTGTTCTCGTATGCGTCCATCTGATCCTCCACTAGCATTCCATCAATCCAAGCCACTGCCATAGGCGGCATGACTCATCCATGGCTGCAGGGTAGAAATCGCACACAGATCAGGGCTATGAAGAAAGCTGCAAACTGCGTCAAATGGCCTATGCAATATAGAACTCGGCCCAAAATCCTTGACTCTGGACCCGACTGAAAGGTTGACAATGGGGTCCCCAGGAGATCCCGATGAACATAGGCCAACTCGCACGCCAGGCTGGCGTGCCGATCGACACGATCCGGTACTACGAACGGCAACACCTGTTGCGAACAGCCGAGCGCAGCCCGGCCGGCTATCGAATTTTTGACGCCGGCTCGCTGGCTCGCCTGCAATTCATCCGCCGAGCGAAAGCCCTGGGCTTCAGCCTGGACGACATTGCCGAACTGCTGTCGCTCAGCGAAGCCAGTGGCGGCGACATGGCAGCGGTGCGCGAGGCCGCTCTGACGCGCTTGAACGACATCGATCGCCGCATCGCTGAACTGCAGCGCATGCGCGATGGTCTTGCATCGGTCATCAAGCGCTGCCCGGGGCACGGCGACCTGGAGGTCTGCCCGATCCTGGCGGCACTGCAACACCCGGAGCCCACGCGATGACGCCCAAGCTTCCCGATCCGCCGCGCCCAGCGGCACCCTCCTGCTGCAGCGGCATGTCGACAGCGGCTGACAACGCCCCCGCCATGGTCAAGGATCCGGTCTGCGGCATGGACGTGGATCCGGCCAACAGCCCATACCGCACGCATCACGCAGGACAGCAGTGGCACTTCTGCAGCGCGCGTTGCTTGCAACGCTTCCAGGCACAGCCGGGCGCCTACGATGGCAGCAGCCCACCCCAGCGCCACGCCTGCTGCGGTGGCCGTGGCGATACCGGCAGCCAGACCGCGCCCTCGGCGCCGCTGCCCGCCGGCACACGATTCACCTGTCCGATGGATCCAGAGATCGTCCAGGATGGCCCGGGCACCTGCCCCATCTGTGGCATGGCGTTGGAACCGATGTTGCCGTCGCTGGACGATGGCGAAAATCCGGAACTGACCGACTTCCGCTGCCGTTTCTTCTACAGCCTGCCACTGAGCCTGGCGACGATGGGAGTGGCCATGGCGGCGATGACGCCCCTGCTGCATTGGCTTCCCGTCTCCCAACGGGTCTGGCTGGAAGCCCTGCTGGCCACGCCGGTGGTGCTGTGGGCGGGCTGGCCCTTCCTGCAGCGCTGGGCAACCTCGATCCGCACCGGCCACCCCAACATGTGGACGCTGATCGGTACAGGGGTGCTGGCGGCGTATGGTTATAGCCTCGCGGCGACCATTGCCCCACAGGCCTTTCCGTCGGCGTTCCAGCGCCACGGCGCGGTCGCCGTGTATTACGAAGCCGCTGCGATGATCATTTCACTGACCCTGCTGGGCCAACTGCTGGAGCTGAAGGCCCGCGCCCGCACCGGCGAGGCGATCCGCGCCCTGCTTGGCCTGGCGCCCAAGACCGCCCGACGCGTCAGTGACGATGGTCAAGAGCAGGACGTGCCGCTGGACGCCATTGTTCCCGGCGACCGTCTGCGGGTGCGTCCGGGCGAGAAGGTGCCGGTCGATGGCACGGTGCTCGAAGGCCACTCCCACGTGAACGAATCCATGCTGACCGGCGAAGCGGTGCCGGTGGCCAAGACAGCCGGGCTGACCGTGATCGGCGCAACGCTCAATGGCACCGGCAGCCTGCTCATCCGCGCCGACCATGCTGGACAGGACGGCGTTCTGGCGCAGATCGTGCAGATGGTCACCCAGGCGCAACGCTCACGCGCGCCCCTGCAACGGTTGGCCGACAAGGCCGCCAAGGGGTTTGTCCTGGTCGTGCTTGCCGTGGCCATCGTCACCCTGTTCGGGTGGGGGCTGCTGGCACCTTCGCAGGGCTGGACGCACGGCGTGCTCAGCGCCGTCGCGGTCCTGATCATTGCCTGCCCGTGTGCCTTGGGACTGGCAACGCCGATGTCCATCATGGTCGCCACGGGGCGCGCGGCCCAGCATGGCATCCTGTTCCGTGATGCAGAAGCCATCGAGGCACTGGGGCGGATCGACACCCTGGTCGTGGACAAGACCGGCACGCTGACCGAAGGTCGCCCGCGGTTTGATCGGGTCTGGGCCGCGCCCGGGTTCACCGACGCCCAGGTGGTGCAGTTGGCTGCCAGCCTGGACCAAGGCAGCGAGCACCCCTTGGCACAGGCGATCGTGGCACATGCACGCAGCCACGCTGTGCCGCTGCAGACCGCCAGCGATTTCACTTCCGACACGGGACTGGGCGTGCGCGGACGGGTGCAAGGCCGGGCATTGGCACTGGGCAGCGCGGCGTTGATGCAACAGCAGGGCGTGGCACTGGACTCGGGCGCAGTGGACAGCAGCGCTCTACAGGCTGATGGGGCCAGCGTCATGCACCTGGCTGTGGACGGCCGTCACGCCGGTTACCTCGCGGTGCGCGACCCCATCAAACCGGGTAGCGCCGCCGCGCTCGCCCGACTGCGTGAACGGGGCGTGCGCATCATCATGGCCAGCGGCGACGGTCGGCCGACGGCCCTGGCGGTGGCCAGGCAGTTGGCCATCGAAGAAGTGCATGGCGAAGCGCGGCCGGCCGACAAGCTGGCCCTCATCCGCTCGTTGCAGCAGGACGCACGCCACGTGGCGATGGCCGGTGATGGCATCAACGACGCGCCGGCCCTTGCCGCGGCCAATGTCGGCATCGCCATGGGTAACGGCACCGACATCGCGATTTCCAGTGCACAGGTGACGCTGGTCAAGGGCGACCTGGCCGGCATTGCCCGCGCCATCGGGCTTTCCCGTGCCACGACCCGGAACATGCGACAGAACCTGGCCTTCGCTTTCGCCTACAACGCCTTGGGCATTCCCATTGCCGCCGGTGTGCTGTCTCCATGGGGAATCACCCTGTCGCCGATGCTGGCGGCATTGGCCATGAGCGTAAGTTCCGTGTCGGTCATCGCCAACGCGCTGCGCTTGCGTTACCGCCGCTGACAGTGTTCATGGAGTCAATCAAAAAGTTGCAACAAACGCTTGCCAACCCCTGCACCCATCGCTATTATTTCGCACCTCGGCGACGTGGGGCCATAGCTCAGCTGGGAGAGCGCCTGCATGGCATGCAGGAGGTCAGCGGTTCGATCCCGCTTGGCTCCACCACTTTCGGCATTAGGCCGTCGAAAGTTCTACATCGTTGAGTTTTTCGTGCGTCCCCATCGTCTAGAGGCCTAGGACATCACCCTTTCACGGTGGCGACCGGGGTTCGAATCCCCGTGGGGACGCCACTCATTTCGGTCAAGCCTATATCAGCGCAAGCTGGTAAAGCGGACCAAACCGCCACCTGCGGTTACGTTGGAGGTAGGACCTGCGCTTCGAGCGCCGCTCCCGCCAAGGAAGTTAAAAAAAGCTTCCACAAACGTGAATGTGCAGGTATGATAGGCGGCTCAGTAACACGGGGCCATAGCTCAGCTGGGAGAGCGCCTGCATGGCATGCAGGAGGTCAGCGGT
>DALZLW010000238.1:0-5030 GCA_032007425.1 Stenotrophomonas sp. | reverse complement strand
CATGACCCTGCGCCTGCACAACAACCTGACACGCCAGCTCGAACCGTTCACCCCGCTCGATCCGGCCTGTCCGACCTTGTATGTGTGCGGCCCGACCGTCTACAACTACGTGCACATCGGCAATGCCCGCGGCCCGGTGGTGTTCGGGGTGCTGGCCGACCTGCTGCGGCGGCGCTTCGGCGCCCTGCGCTACGCGCGCAACATCACCGACGTTGATGACAAGATCAACACCGCGGCGCGTGAACAGGGTGTGCCGATCAGCACCATCACCGACCGTTTCGCCGCCGCCTACCGCGAGGACATGGCCGCACTGGGCGTGGTGCCGCCGAACATCGAGCCGGAAGTCACCGCGCACATGCCACAGATCATCGCCATGATCGAGCAGCTGATCGCCAACGGCCATGCTTATGCTGCCGAGGGCCACGTGTTGTTCCAGGTGGCCACCTTCGCCCGTTATGGCGCGCTTTCCGGGCGCGATCCCGAAGAAATGCTGGCCGGAGCACGGGTGGAAGTCGCCCCGTACAAGCGCGACCCGGGCGACTTCGTGCTGTGGAAACCCTCCGGCGCAGACCTGCCGGGCTGGGACTCGCCCTGGGGCCGGGGCCGCCCCGGCTGGCACATCGAGTGCTCGGCGATGGCCGCCGCCCACCTCGGGCCGACCATCGACATCCATGCGGGTGGCGTGGACCTGCAGTTCCCGCACCACGAAAACGAGATCGCGCAGAGTGAGTGCGCCCACGGTGGCCAGGTGTTCGCGCGCTACTGGCTGCACAACGGCATGCTCAACTTCGGCGGCGCCAAGATGAGCAAGTCATTGGGCAACATCGAACGCGTGCACGATCTGGTCCGCCAGCATCCGCCCGAGGCGCTGCGCCTGGCCCTGCTCTCGGCCCACTACCGGCAGCCGCTGGACTGGTCCGACGCGCTGATCGAGCAATCGGTGCGCACCCTGGACCGACTGTACGGCACCCTGCGCGACCTGGCCGCGATCGAGGCCCACGCCAGCATCCCGGCCGCCGTGGAGGCTGCGCTGGAAGACGACCTCAACACCCCGCAGGCACTGGCCGAGCTGGCCCGCATCGCCGGCGAGGCCCGTCGCGCCGGCACGCCGTTGGCCCAGGCCCAGCTCAAATCAGAGCTGCTGGGCGCTGGCCTGGCGCTGGGCCTGCTGCAGTCCGATCCGGCCGTATGGTTTGGCACCGCCGCCGACGATGGCCACGATGATACCCGCATCCAGGCACTGATCGACGAACGCGCCGCCGCCAAGCAGGCCCGTGATTTCGCCCGCTCCGATGCCATCCGTGACCAGTTGGCCGCCGAAGGCATCGTGCTGGAAGACACCGCACAGGGTGTGCGTTGGTCGCGGCGACGCGCCTGATCCCCTGCCCCGTGGCCGCCCCGGCGGCCACACCCTCCTTGCAGAGACCGTTGTGACCCAGTCCCCCTTCCCGATGGAACCGACCG
This sequence comes from Stenotrophomonas sp., assembly GCA_032007425.1. Taxonomy (GTDB): domain Bacteria; phylum Pseudomonadota; class Gammaproteobacteria; order Xanthomonadales; family Xanthomonadaceae; genus Stenotrophomonas. The sequence goes on along the minus strand of DALZLW010000238.1, from coordinate 3,566 downwards.
CCGCCGAAGCGCAAGCGGCAATTGCTGACGAGTTCGCCTTTTTCGGCGATTGGTCCGAGCGTTACCAGTACCTGATCGACCTCGGCCGCAAGCTGCCCACGTTTGACGATGCATGGAAGACCGAAGAGCACCGCCTGCTGGGCTGCCAGTCGATGGTCTGGATCGTGCCCGAAGGCAATGCGCAGGCACTGCAGTTCCACGCGATCAGTGATTCGGCCATTGTCTCGGGTTTGATCTTCCTCGCCCTGCGTGTCTACGCCGGTCGCTCCGCCGAGGAAATCCTTGCCACCGAGCCGACCTACATCCAGGACATCGGCCTGGCCCGCCACCTGTCGCCAACCCGCAGCAATGGCGTGGCGGCCATGCTGGCGTTCATCCGCGAGACCGCACAGGCACAACTGTCGCGCGACCGCGCATGAATCCCTCCCCACCGATCGGCGAGGAAGGCGCACTGGCCCTGCTGCGCCGCCCCGGCTTTGCCCAGCTGCTGGCATACCGCATCTTCGCGATGCTGTCCTACCAGGTGGTGGCCGTCACCGTGGGCTGGCACATCTACGAGGTCACCCGCAATCCGTTTTCGCTGGGCCTGGTTGGCTTGGCGGAAGTGCTGCCGTTCTTCTGCGTGGCACCGTTTGCCGGCTATCTGGTCGACCACCTGCCGCGGCGCAAGCTCGGCATGGCAGCCTGCGCCGGACTGGTGGCCACCGCGCTGGTGCTGACCGGGGTGGCGACAGGCTGGCTGCCCTTCCACGGGGTCTGGCCGATCTATGCGGCCATTGCACTGACAGGCATGGTCCGCGCCTTCCTTTCGCCGATCTACAACGCACTGTTTGCACGTGTGCTGGAACGCGGCCAGTACGCCCGCGGCGCCGGCTTGGGCAGTGTGTTCTTCCAGTCCGGGATGGTGGTCGGCCCGGCGTTGGGTGGCGTTCTGGTTGGCTGGGCCGGCAAAGGCGTGGCCTATGGCGTGGCCACCGCCTTTGCGCTCATCGCGGTCGGCTGCCTGGCGGCCCTGAAGGTGAGCGAGCCCGTGCACCAGGGACCTGCCGCACCGATCTTCCGCAGCATTGCCGAAGGCGCCCGCTTCGTGGTCAGCAACAAGATCATGGTCGGGGCGATGGCACTGGACATGTTCTCGGTACTGCTCGGCGGCGTGGTCGCCATGCTGCCCGCCTTCCTGCAGGAAATCCTGCACTACGGACCAGAGGGCCTGGGCATCCTGCGCGCCGCACCGGCACTGGGTTCGATTGCCGTTGGCCTGTACCTGGCCCGGCGACCGCTGCAGAAGCATGCAGGCGCGGTGCTGCTGGGTGCGGTGGCGGGCTTCGGCCTGTGTGTGATCGGCTTCGGCCTGTCACACCATTTCTGGCTGTCGGCCCTGATCCTGTTGTTCTACGGTGCGTTTGACGGGGTTTCCGTGGTCGTGCGCTCGACCATCCTGCAGTTGGCCACGCCCGAGGAAATGCGCGGCCGCGTCTCGTCGATCAACGGCATCTTCATCAGCTCCTCCAACGAACTCGGCGCGTTCTACGCCGGCACGATGGCCAGGTTGCTGGGGCTGGTTCCGGCCGTGGTGCTGGGCGGTGTCGCGGTGCTCAGCGTGGCCGGGATCACGGCCTGGAAGAACCCCACCCTGCGCCGCCTGAACCTGCGCGACCTCGCCTAGGCGCCAGCCACAACGGATGGGCGACCCAGCCGTGGCGCCAACCGGCGCCCCATGAACAGAAAAACCGGCCCATTGGCCGGTTTTTCTGTTGTACGGGTGATGCGCTGGCTCAGTCGCCCTGCTGCTTCTGCAGGTGCTCCCAACGCTCCTGGGCATCGATGGTGCGTTCGGCGGTGAGGCGCGCTTCCAGGCGATCCAGGCCGATTTCCTCACCGGTATCCACGCAGTAACCGTAATCGCCGGCGTCCAGGCGCTTGAGCGTGCTGTCGATCTTGCCGATCAGCTTGCGGTAGCGATCACGGGTACGTAGTTCCAGTGAGTTTTCCGTTTCACGGGTCGCGCGCTCGGCCTCGTCGCCGATGTCACGTACTTCCTCGCGCAGGTTCTCGATGGTCTGCTTGGATTCCTCCACCAGGTCGGCGCGCCAACCCTGCAGGCGCTGGCGGAAGTACTCCTGCTGCAGCGGGCTCATGTATTCCTCATCGGCCACCGGCTTGTAGCCTGCCGGCAGGATGGGACGGCCAGTGGCGTCATCGGTCTTGTACTCCACCACCTTGTACTTGCTGCGCGGTGCAGGTGCGGTCGAGCGCGCGGTCACCGCGACGGCGACCTTGCCAGCCGGACGCGTGGCGGGCTTGGGGGCAGAGGGAGAGGCGTTGTTCACGGGAGTTTTCGCAGGTGATTTCGAAACAGGCACGGGATTCTTGATTTGCGGGGCCTTGCTGGCAGGCGCTGCGGTCGCTGGCGACGGCGCTGGCGCCGCAACGGAGACCGGTGAACCTGCTGGTGCGGCCGGGACAGACTTGGCCGAAACCGGCGGAGCCGACTTCGGAGCGGACTTTACTGCAGGCTTGGCCACGGTGGTGCTGGTGGCCGCCTTCTTTACCGGTGTCGCCTTCGGCGATGCCGGCTTGCTCGTCGTCGGCTTGGCCGACGACGTCTTTACGGTCGCCTTGGCGGCCTTCGCAGGCGCCTTCGGCGTCCCGGTGGAAGCAGCCTGCGACGCGCCGGCCTGCTTCACCGGCGCTTTGGCTGGCATGGATTTCGTGGCCGCCCCCTTGCCAGAGGGACTGGCCGTAGCCGCCTTGCTGGTCGGCACCTTCTTGGTGGCGACCTTCTTGGCGACAACCGTCTTGGCCGGCGCCTTCTTGACCACACCCTTGGCGGGCGCCTTCACCGGCGCGGCTTTGCCCACGGTCTTCTTGGCCACGGCGGGCTTGGCGGGCACCGCTTTTGCAGATGCCCCCTTCTTCGCCGCGGTCGCTGCGGTTTTCTTCCCTGCCGGCCCCGGCTTGGCCGCAGCGGATTTCGCTGCCGGCTTGGCCACGACGGGCTTGGCCGCCGCTTTCTTGACTACGGGCGTTGCGGTTTTCTTGGCGGCCTTGGCGGCCTTCTTTGCAGTTTTTTTAGCAGCCACGAAACGCTCTTCCTTGGTTTCCCCCGGGGCCCGGGAAAGCGGGCCTTTATAGCCTACCCGACCAGCAGCAGCAACCGCGTGACAGGTGAGGGCTCAGCCCGCTGAAACCGGGCGGAGCAACGCGCCGGACACGCCGCGCCTGCTGCACGGCCAGGAACCTGCCGGCCCGAACCAGCCACCGGCGCGGTCGCCCCGGAGGTGATCCGGGAGCGACCAACGGCCCATCCTGCGATAAATAGACGCCGCTGCCAACCTCTGCGTGCATCGGATGCAGCTGAATGCGGCCATGGCCAGCGATCCACGGCGCTGCAGGCGGCGCGATTCACCCCAAGCCACGCCCTACGTTCTACTATTGTCAGGTGATAGCACGCCTGCTCATCCTGCTCCTGCGCTTCTACAAGCGCTTCATCAGCCCCTTGCTGGGGCCGCGCTGCCGTTTCGTGCCCAGCTGTTCGGAATATGCCATGCAGGCCATTGCCGGCC
>DALZLW010000237.1:0-5067 GCA_032007425.1 Stenotrophomonas sp. | reverse complement strand
TGTAGCGCAGCGAGGCCAGGTGCTCCACCGGCTGGTGGGTCGGGCCGTCTTCGCCCAGACCGATCGAGTCGTGGGTGTACACGTGGATCGCATGGGCCGGGATCAGGGCGCTCATGCGCACGCCGTTACGCGCGTAATCGCTGAACACCATGAAGGTGGCATCGAACGGAATGAAACCGCCATGCAGCGCCAGGCCGTTGGCAATGGCCGTCATACCGAACTCGCGCACGCCGTAATACACGTAGTTGGCGTTGGCGTCGTCGGTGGCCACCGAGGTGCTGCCCTTCCACAGGGTCAGGTTGGAGTGTGCCAGATCCGCCGAGCCGCCGACGATTTCCGGCAGCAATGGCGCGAAGGCTTCGATCGCCAACTGCGAGGCCTTGCGCGAGGCGATCGTCGGGCCCTCGGCTGCGACCTTGGCGATGTAGGCATCGGCCTGGGCGAGGAAATCCGCCGGCAGCTCGCCGTGCGAACGCCGGCTCAGTTCAGCGGCTTCGGCCGGGTACTGCGCAGCGTACTTGTCAAACAGCTGTTCCCATTCGGCCTGGCGCAGGGTGCCGGTGCCGCCTGCACGCCAGCCGGCGTAGATCGCTTCGGGGATTTCGAACGGACCGTACTCCCAGCCCAGCGCCTTGCGGGTGGCCTCCAGTTCGTCCTTGCCCAGCGGTGCGCCGTGGCTGGATTCCTTGCCGGCCTTGTTCGGCGAACCAAAGCCGATGGTGGTACGGCAGCAGATCAGGGTGGGCTTCTCGTCCTGCGACAGGGCCGCGTCGATGGCGGCCTTGATGCTGTCCGCGTCGTGGCCGTCCACGCCGCGCACCACGTTCCAGCCGTAGGCTTCGAAACGGGCCGGGGTGTCATCGGTGAACCAGCCATCGGTGTTGCCATCGATGGAGATGTGGTTGTCATCCCAGAAGCAGACCAGCTTGTGCAGGCCCCAGGTACCGGCCAGCGACGCCGCTTCATGCGACACGCCTTCCATCAGGCAGCCATCGCCCAGGAACACCCAGGTGCGGTGGTCAACGATTTCCAGTTCCGGGCGGTTGAAGCGCTGTGCCAGCAGCTTTTCCGCCAGGGCGAAGCCCACGGCATTGGCGATGCCCTGGCCCAGCGGGCCGGTGGTGGTTTCCACGCCGGGGGTTTCATGGCGTTCCGGATGGCCGGCGGTGTGGCTGCCCAGCTGACGGAAGGCCTTGAGCTGTTCAATCGGCAGATCGTAGCCGCTCAGGTGCAGCAGCGCGTACTGCAGCATCGAGCCATGACCGTTGGACAGCACGAAGCGGTCACGGTTGAACCACTGCGGATTGTTCGGGTTGTGCCGGTGGTAGTCGTTCCAGAGCACTTCGGCGATGTCGGCCATGCCCATGGGCATGCCGGGATGGCCGGAGTTGGCGGTCTGGACCGCATCGGCGGCAAGGAAACGGATGGCGTTCGCCAACTGGCGGCGGGTAGGCTGCGTCATGGTTCTGTCGGAATCGGGAGGCGGCCGCGGAACTGCGGGCGGCCTATTGTCGCAGCAACGGCGCCGGAACGCTTGTCCCGGGGCTGACCGGGAAGACAGAGGGGGATGGAATACGGTACAGCGGGGCGACCGTGGGCCGCCCCGCCTGGTTCACGCGTCCTTGGCCTCGCCCTTGGCCACCAGGGTGGTCAAGGCCAGGTCGCCGGTCACATTCAGTGCGGTACGACACATGTCCAGGAAGTGGTTCACGCCCAGGATCAGGCCGATCCCCAGCGGGTTCACCCCGACCATGGCGCAGATCATCGCCACCACCGGCAGCGAACCGGACGGCACGCCGGCTGTCCCGATGCCACCGAGGATGCACACGGCCATCACCATGATCTGCTGGCCGATGCTCAGGTCCACCCCGAAGAACTGCGCCAGGAAGATCACCGTCACGCCTTCGAACAGCGCGGTGCCGTTCTGGTTGGCGGTGGCGCCCACGGTCAGCACGAAGCGCGACACCCGCTGCGGCAGGCCCATCTGGTCGGCCACGCGCAGCGCGGTCGGCAGGGTGGCATTGCTGGACGCGGTGGAGAACGCCATCACCGTGGCTTCCTGGGTATCGCGGAAGAACGCCAGCGGCGAACGCCCCGACAGCCACACCGCCACGCCATAGCTGACCACCATGTGCAGGCCCAGCGCCAGCACCACCACGCCCACGTACGCGCCCAGCCGGATGATCAGCTCGAAGCCGAACAGCGCGGCCAGGTTGAACATGAAGCACGCGACCGCGTACGGCGCCAGGCGGATCACCAGGTTGATCAGGGTCATCGAGACCTCGAAGACCCCTTCGATCGCCTTGCGCAGCGGGCCGGTCTTCTCGTCATCGGTGAGCACCATGCCGATGCCGAACATCAGCGCGAAGAACATCAGCGAGAGGATGGCGCCATTGCTGGAAGCGGCTTCGACGATGTTGGTCGGCACGATGGACAACAGCATGTCCATGCCCTTCGGCGTTTCGTGGATGTTGGCCACGATGGCCTGGCTGCGTTCCATGTTCTCGGCCAGCATCGCGTTGGCCGCGGCCGGGTCCACGCCCACGCCGGGCTTGAGCACGTTCACCAGCACCAGGCCGATGCCCACCGCGATGCTGGACAGCACCACGGTGTAAGCCAGTGTCTTCCAGCCGATGCGGCCCAGCGCGCGGATGTCGCCCATTTCCGAAACGCCCATCACCAGCGCCGAGAAGATCAGCGGCACGATGAGCATGAAGATCAGGCTCAGGAACAGCCCCGACAGCGGCCCGGTGATGTAGTCCATCACCCACTTCACTGCCGTCAGATGGCCTGTGTCGCTGCCTCCCAGGGTGTGCACCAGCAGGCCGGCAAGCAGGCCAACGGCAAAGCCGATCCCCATTTTCCAGTGCAGCGGCATCGTCTTCTTGGTCGGACGGGCGTCGGTCATCAGGCGGATTCCTCGCGAAAGTGGTGCAAAGGGAAGGCAGTAAAGACAGCTAATGTAGCAAAGCGCCCCAGCCCGCCCGGTCAGCCTCGACGTGGCGGGTACAGCGGCGCAAGCACCGTTTTCGCAGTTGTCGACGCTGGCGTCCAGTGCGGACCCTCATGGAAGGCCTGCTGCAGGGTCCGCCGCACCAGCGGCACGTTGGCCGTTCCGCCCCAGCGCGCCTGCTGCAGGGCCTGCACGGCCGCCTGCTGGGCCGGGTCCGCAAGGCGGGCGGCCACCTGCTCCAAAGAGTCCACTTGCGCCATGCGGCAGAGCAACACGGCGATCCCGCCCAGGTCCTCGGTCAACAGGGCCTGGCGCAGGGCCGACGCCGTGGGTGCAGCGGCGGCCACAGACAGCGGCGCTGCCGGCGCGCCATCTACCGCCGGCGCCGCATCACCGCCGCGCCGGTCCCGGCGCCAGATCAGCCACCCAAGCAGCACCAGCACCACCGCCAGCCCAAGCCACAGCACGGGCTGGCGATACCAGGCCGTCACTGCCGCGGTAGCGCCCGTCACATCGCTGTCCGCGCCAAGCGGCTGCTCCGGCCCAGCGTTGGAGGGCGGTCCCACCGGATCCACCATTGGCGGGTCCGGCACGTTGGACGCCGCACGCCCTGGCGCCACGGCGATCTGCAGCGGCGGCAGGCTGCTCACCCGTGGCTGGCCGGCGGCCACATCCCACCATTGCAGGCGCATGCCCGGCACCTGCATCGTGCCCGCGGCGCGCGGCACGATGGAATAACGGCGGGTGACGGTGAGCTGGGGCGTTCCGCCCGGGAAGGTTTCATCGTATTGCGGCGGCTCGGCGAACACCTGCGCGGCATCGCCGAGGTCAGGTACGGGCAGTTCGGTGAACTGTGCGCGGGTGGCGCCACTGGCCACCGCTTCCACCACCAGGGTGACCGCTTCGCCGGTGCGGGCCTGCGCGGGCGTGGTCAGGTAACGCAGGCGCAGGTCGTGCAGCGGCAGCCAGGGCCGCGCCGCTCCGACCGGTTGCGCCTGCACCTGCAGCGTCTGTGCCGGGCCGGTGGCACGCAGGCGGTCCTCGCCATCGCCGAACACGTCCTGGAAGTATCCACCGGCACTGCGCCCATCAAAGCGCGCGCCCGCCAGTTGCAATGCGCCACTCCGCTCGGGAATCAACAGGTAGCGGCGTTCGACCACGTTGTAGCGGCGACCATTGACCTCGCGCACATCGCTGCGGTCCTGGCCGACCATCTGCAGCGACGCTCCTTCCGGGGTATCGAGCACCAGGCTGCCCGATGCCAGCTGCGAGGCGAAGAACAACCGCACCACCACGCCCACGCTCTGCTGCACATAGGGCGTGCTGTCATCGACTTCCGTCTGCACGAAGGCCACCGCAGTGCCATCGGCGGCGGCCGGTGTGGCCTCGGTCACCTGCAACGCCAGCGGCGCGGTGCGCTGTGCCCCCACCGCCAGCGCTGGCACCTGCAGGTTGCCACTGCGCCGCGGGGTAAGGCTGACCTCATAGGTGAAACGCTGGCTGGAGCGGCCGTTTTCCCAGCCGATCTGCCGGCTGCTGCTCTGTGCACCGACATCGAAATACTGCCGTAACGGCGCGTAATCGGGCTGGCCGCTGCTGGCCGATTCGATGTGCAGGGTAACCGAGTCACCCAGTGCGATACGGCTGCGGTCCAGTGCGGCCACCGCCTGCGCCCAAGCCGCCGCAGGCATCACGGCCGCCGCCAGCAACACCAGCACCGCGGCCAGCACGCGCGACAAGCGCATTGCGCATCGACACTGCATCATCGACCTTCCCGTTTCCTGCGTTCGTTTTCCAGCTGGAACTTGGCCCGCAACAAGTCGCCGGGCTCGTCGGGTACGCGCCGCATCCACGCTTCCACCGCCTGCCGTTGCTCGCGCTGCTGCGGGGTCATGGCCGCCTCGTCGGCGGCGGCCCTGCCTTGCGCCGCGCTCCCCTGCTTCTGCTGCTGCATCGCCTGCTGCATCCGCTGCCGCTGCGCCGCATCAGCCTGCGACTGGGCCTGGGCATCAGCGGCTGACGGCGGCGGCGTGCCTTGCTGGCGATCGGCACCCGGCGGCTGGCCTTGCTGCGCCTGGCCTTGCTGCGCCTGGCCTTGCTGCGCCTGGCCTTGC
>DALZLW010000236.1:0-5067 GCA_032007425.1 Stenotrophomonas sp. | reverse complement strand
ACATGGGCGGCGCCTTCCCGCGCCACACCTTCTCGGCCCGCATCGCCGGCGCCAACCGCGACAAGTTCAGCTTCCCGCTGGAATCGCTGGAAGGCAAGACGGTGTGCGTGATCGGCAAGATCGAACGCGATGCCTCGCGTGCTGAAATCGAAGTGAGTTCGCCCTCCGGCCTGAAGCTGGCCGAGATCAAGTAACACCCCGCGCCGCGCCGGCATCGCCGGCGTGGCCGCTGCCCCGGGCCATGCGGGCCCGGTCGCGTCTGTCATCGGAGACTGCTACGCCCATGCGCTGGATCAACAACCTCAAACTGATGCCCAAGCTGCTGCTGACCTTCGGCGTCCTCCTGCTGGTCATGCTGCTGCAAGGCGTTGTTGCCTACCGCGGCCTGCACTCCCTGAACGATGTGACCACTGCCCTGGCCGGCCAGCGCATGGACAGCATCCGCATGGCCGGCGAAATGCGCGGCGTGCTGGGCGAGTTCCGCAACTCTTCCTACCAGCAGCTGATCCGCGCCAGCGATGAGGTCAAGGCCGAAGCACGCACCCGCGCAGCGGAGCTGCGCAAGCAGATGGACGCTTCCATCGCCGCCTATCCCAAGCTGATCGACAACGCCCAGCAGAAGCAGTTGTTCGACACCTTCGTCGCTGACTGGAAAGCAGCGCTGGTCTCCTACGACTCGGTCACCGAGATGCTGGAACTGGACCTGCCGGATGATGCGATCGACACCTTCGTCGGCGAAACCCGCACCAAGCACCGCCAGTCCGCCGCTGCACTGGAAGCGCTGATCGCCGAAGACAACCGCCTGGCACGTGCCTCCAGCGAGGAAGCCGCCAGCACCTACGCCGCCTCGGCGACCTTGATCATCATCGCCCTGATCGCTGGCGCCGCACTGGGCCTGCTGCTGGTCTGGCTTTTCGCCCGCGCCCTGGTCGGCAGCATGCGTGGCGCGGTCTCCGTGGCCACCGACGTGGCCGCCGGCAAGCTCGACGGCCATATCGATACCAGCCGCCAGGACGAAGTCGGTGAGCTGCTGCAGGCCATGCAGCGCATGCAGCGCGACCTGCGCGAGCGCATCGAGCGCGATGCCGCCATCGCCCACGAGAACCTGCGCATCCGCACCGCGCTCGATTACAGCTCAACCGGCGTGTACCTGACCGATCCCGACCTGCAGATCGTCTACGCCAACCGTGCCCTGCAGCACTCGCTGGCCGAGCACGCCGACGAAGTGCGCAAGGACATCCCCGGCTTCGATGCCGATGCGCCGCTGGTCGGCCAGCCGGTGACCGCGCTGGAACACCGTGGCGAGATGGATGCCGCGCTGCTGTCTGATCTGGAAAAGCACGGCGTGGCCCGTCGCCCGATGCAGTACGGCCAGGCCCACTTCGCCCAGGTCGTGTCCACCATCCGCAACACTGAAAACCAGGTGGTCGGCCATGTGGTCGAATGGCGCGACCGTACGCCGGAAGCGCGCGTGGAAGCCGAAGTGGCCCGCGTCATTGCCCAGGCGGCCTCCGGCGACCTGACCGGACGCGTCGACGAGCACGGCAAGGAAGGCTTCTTCCTGCAGTTGGCGGCGCAGATCAATGGCCTGCTGGATGCCAACGCGTCGAGCATTGAACAGATTTCCGGCCTGTTGGCCGCCCTGTCCCAGGGCGATCTTACCGCCCGCATGCATGGCGATTACCAGGGGGTGTTCGCGCAGATGCGTGACGATGCCAACGCCACCGCCGAGCAGCTCAGCGGCATCGTCACCCGCATCAAGCAGTCCAGCCGGGCCATCAACCTGGCCGCCGGCGAGATCGCCAGCGGCAACACCGACCTGTCGCGCCGCACCGAACAGCAGGCCGCCAACCTGGAAGAAACCGCCGCCTCGATGGAGGAACTCACCTCCACCGTGCGCCAGAACGCCGAACACGCCCGCCAGGCCAACCAGCTGGCAATCGGCGCGGCCAGCGTCGCCTCGCAGGGCGGCGAAGTGGTCGGCCAGGTGGTCAGCACCATGAGCGCCATTGAAGTGTCGTCCAAGAAGATCGCCGAGATCATCTCGGTCATCGATGGCATCGCCTTCCAGACCAACATCCTGGCCCTGAACGCCGCCGTCGAAGCCGCCCGTGCCGGCGAACAGGGCCGTGGCTTTGCCGTCGTCGCCAGTGAAGTACGCACGCTGGCGCAGCGTTCGGCTGGTGCCGCCAAGGAAATCAAGGGCCTGATCGATGACTCGGTCGGCAAGGTCGCCGACGGTTCCGCACTGGTCCACAAGGCCGGCGCCACCATGGGCGAGATCGTCGCCTCGGTGCAGCGCGTCACCGACATCATGGCCGAGATTTCCGCAGCGTCGCAGGAACAGAGCGCCGGCATCGAACAGGTCAACCAGACCGTCGTGCAGATGGACGAAACCACCCAGCAGAATGCCGCGCTGGTGGAAGAAGCCACCGCAGCGGCGCGCTCGATGGAAGAACAGGCCGGCCAGCTCAGCGACGCCGTGTCCGTGTTCACGCTGGACGAAGCCGAGCAGGCACCGGTCGCGGTCAACGCACGCACGGCCCCGGCCGCGCGCACCCGCCCCGCGCCGGCCAGTGCCACGCCGGCACCCAGCCGTCGCAGCAGCAACCGCAGCCTGGCTGCGGAACTGGCCGACGGGAACTGGCAGGAGTTCTGACGCCGACGGGTGGCGACCCCACCCCGGATGGACGGCGCACCTGCCATAGCGGCTGGCGGCCAATGGTCGCCACGTCCGTCGGAGGCACCTGCACAAGGACGCTGGCCCCGCCAGCGTCCTTTTTCATGCCTGCACTCAACTAATGCGGCACCCGGCCGATAACGGGGAGGCACAGGTTTCAGCCTGCGTCTCCTCCCTTCTGCCTGGTCCTGCTTGATGAATGTCCTGCACCTCTGGAATCGCTATTTCGACAACTTGACGGTGCGGCGCAAGCTCAACCTGCTCACCGCGCTCATCGCCCTGGGTGTCGTCCTCCTGTCGATGATCGCCGCGCGCATGCAGTACCTGGACCTGACCGAAACCCGCAAGGATGCGCTGAAAGTACAGGTTGAACTGGCCGAGGGCGTGCTGGCCCATTACCACCACCTGGCCAGCACCGGCGAGCTGGACGAAGCCACGGCCAAGCTGGCCGCGCTGCAGGCGCTGCAGTCCATGCGCGCGCAGAACGATGACTACTACTACAACGTGGTGGACACCAACTACGTCCTGCTGATGCATCCGTTCCGCCCCGAGCGCATCGGCCAGAGCCAGAAGGATTACACCTCCGTCGATGGCGTGCGCCTGTACTACCTGCAGGTCGGCATGGCCCGCATCGGCGGCGGCTACACCTACTACGCCACGCCCAAGTACGGCAGCGCCGGCGCCGATGGCGAGAACATCGAAAAAGCCACCTACGCCCACATGTTCGCTCCCTGGCAGTGGGTGGTCACCAGCGGCGTGTACATGGATGACGTACAGAACCAGGCCCTGATGTTCACCCTGGTCATGGCGATCAGCGGCGGCGTGCTGGTGCTGCTGGTGCTCGGCCTGAGCTGGGTGATCGGCAACCGCATCACCCTGCCGCTGCGCAAGGCCACCGCCATGGCCGAAGGCATCGCCGCCGGCCGCCTGGACAGCCGTGTCGGCCCGCAGCCGCAGGACGAACCCGGCCGCCTCCTGGTCAGCATGTCGCGCATGCAGGACCAGTTGCACGCAGTGATCGCCGGCCAGCGCGAGATGGCCAGCCGCCACGACGCCGGCGAACTCAGCCATCGCATCGATGCCAGCGCCTTCCCCGGCGAGTACGGGCAGATGGTGGAAGAAACCAACACCCTGGTCGGCAACCACCTGCGCACCCTGCAGGATGTGCTGGACGTGGTGAAGCAGTACGCCAGCGGCGACCTGCGCACCGACATCGCACGCTATCCCGGCGAGAAGGCCGCCGTCACCCAGACCGTGGATGCGGTGAAGACCAGCCTGAGCAGCATCAACGGTGAGATCAAGCGCCTGGCGGCTGCCGCGGCGGCCGGTGATTTCAGCCAGCGTGGCGAGCTCAGCGCCTTCCAGCATGATTTCCGCATCATGGTGGAAAACCTCAACGCCATGATGTGGGTCAGCGACGAAAACCTGGGCAAGCTCTCGCGCCTGCTCACCGCCGTGGCCGAGGGCGACCTCAGCACCCGCATGCAGGGCGATTACCAGGGCGTGTTCGCCCGCATGCGCGACGATGCCAATGCCACGGTCGAACAGCTCACCCGCATCGTCGGCCAGATCCAGACGGCCACCGGCAGCATCACCCTGGCTGCCGGCGAAATCGCCAGCGGCAACAGTGACCTGTCGCGCCGCACCGAACAGCAGGCCGCCAACCTGGAAGAAACCGCCGCCTCGATGGAGGAACTCACCTCCACCGTGCGCCAGAACGCCGAGCACGCCCGCCAGGCCAACCAGTTGGCGATCGGCGCGGCCAGCGTCGCCTCGCAGGGTGGCGAAGTGGTCGGCCAGGTGGTCAGCACCATGGCCGCCATCGAAGTTTCTTCCAGGAAGATCGCCGAGATCATCTCGGTCATCGACGGCATCGCCTTCCAGACCAACATCCTGGCCTTGAACGCCGCCGTCGAAGCCGCCCGTGCCGGCGAACAGGGCCGTGGCTTTGCGGTCGTCGCCAGTGAAGTGCGCACGCTGGCGCAGCGTTCGGCCGGTGCCGCCAAGGAAATCAAGGGCCTGATCGATGACTCGGTCGGCAAGGTCGCCGACGGTTCCGCACTGGTCCACAAGGCCGGCGCCACCATGGGCGAGATCGTCGCCTCGGTGCAGCGCGTCACCGACATCATGGCCGAGATTTCCGCAGCGTCGCAGGAACAGAGCGCCGGCATCGAGCAGGTCAACCAGACCGTCGTGCAGATGGACGAAACCACCCAGCAGAACGCCGCGCTGGTGGAAGAAGCCACCGCGGCGGCGCGTTCGATGGAGGAGCAGGCAGGCCAACTGGCCGACACGGTGGCCCTGTTCCGCCTGGATGACCAGGTCAGCGCCGCCGTGCGCGCGGCCAGCGCCCGCGCCGATGCCCTGCCCGCCCCGGCACGCCCAGC
>DALZLW010000235.1:0-5074 GCA_032007425.1 Stenotrophomonas sp. | reverse complement strand
GAACTGCTGCACGTGCTTGGGCGCCGAACCACCGGCACCGGTCTCGAACAGGCCACCACCGGCCATCAGCGGCACGATGGACAGCATCTTGGCGCTGGTGCCGAGTTCCATGATCGGGAACAGATCGGTCAGGTAGTCACGCAGCACGTTGCCGGTCACCGAGATCGTGTCCTCGCCCTTGCGGATACGGTCCAGCGAGAAGGCGGTCGCTTCCACCGGCGGCAGGATGCGGATATCCAGGCCGTTGGTGTCGTGGTCCTTCAGGTACTGCTCGACCTTGGCGATGACCTGCGCGTCATGGGCGCGGTCGGCATCCAGCCAGAACACCGCCGGGGTGCTGCTCAGGCGGGCACGTTCAACGGCCAGCTTGACCCAGTCCTGGATCGGCGCATCCTTGGTCTGGCACATGCGCCAGATATCGCCAGCCTCGACCTTGTGCTCGAACACCACGTTACCGGCTTCATCGGTGACCTTGACCACGCCATCGGCGGCGATCTGGAAGGTCTTGTCGTGCGAGCCGTACTCTTCGGCCTTCTGCGCCATCAGGCCGACATTGGGCACCGAGCCCATCGTGGCCGGGTCAAAGGCACCGTGGGCCTTGCAATCGTCGATGACGGCCTGGTACACGCCGGCGTAGCAGCGGTCGGGGATGACCGCCTTGGTGTCCTGCAGCTTGCCTTCGGCATTCCACATCTTGCCGGAGTCGCGGATCATGGCCGGCATCGACGCATCGACGATGACGTCGCTGGGCACATGCAGGTTGGTGATGCCCTTGTCCGAATTGACCATGGCCACTGCCGGGCGATGGGCGTACTCGGCCTTCAGGTCGGCCTCGATCGCCGCACGGGTTGCTTCCGGCAGTGCCGGCAGGCGCGCGGCCAGGTCACCGATGCCGTTGTTGGCATCGAAACCGGCCTGCTTGAGCACGTCGGCGTGCTTGGCCAGCACATCCTTGTAGAACTCGTTCACCACCACGCCGAACATGATCGGGTCTGAGACCTTCATCATGGTGGCCTTCAGATGCAGGGAGAACAGCACCCCCTGGGCCTTGGCATCTTCGATCTGCTCGGCGATGAACGCAGCCAGCGCCTTGCGGCTCATCACCGCGGCATCGACGATCTCGCCCGCCTTCACCGCGGTCTTTTCCTTCAGCACGGTGGTGCTGCCATCGGCGCCGTGGAAGGTGATCTTCAGGCTGCCGGCGCTGGCAACGGTGGCCGAGGCTTCACTGCCGTAGAAATCACCAGCGGCCATGTGAGCCACGTGCGACTTCGAATCAGACGCCCACGCGCCCATGCGGTGCGGGTGCTTGCGGGCATAGTTCTTCACCGACAGCGGCGCGCGGCGGTCGGAATTGCCTTCGCGCAGCACCGGGTTGACCGCACTGCCCTTGACCTTGTCGTAGCGCGCCTTGACGTCGCGCTGGGTGTCATCGGCCGGGTTTTCCGGGTAATCCGGCAGCGGGTAGCCCTGCGCCTGCAGTTCCTTGATGGCGGCCTTGAGCTGCGGCACCGAGGCGGAAATGTTCGGCAGCTTGATGATGTTGGCTTCCGGCGTGGTCGCCAGCTGGCCCAGCTCGGCCAGATCGTCGTTGACCTTCTGCGCATCGCCCAACAGTTCCGGGAACTGCGACAGGATGCGGCCGGACAGTGAGATGTCGCGGGTTTCCACCTCGATACCGGCGGTGGCGGTATACGCGTCGATGATCGGCAACAGGGACTGGGTGGCGAGGAACGGGGCTTCGTCGGTCAGCGTGTAGAGAATCTTGGACATGGGGACTTTGGACTCTGTAGCAGTGCTCAGGGGAAGGCCGGCGCCAGCGCCGGACCACGTGCAACCGTGTCGCGCGGCCAGTGCCCGAAGGCGCCGGCCATCTCTCCGGGCCGCGCGGCACGGTGGCCGGGCGCGGCGGGGAAACTTTTGCATTGTCGCTATTTCGGCAGCGATGGGCAAAGGCCAGCCATACGCGCAGGTACTGGCTGGATGAAACCAATTCACCAGAGCGGCGCGGCAGACGGCCGACCTGAGCGGAATGTGGAAGCAACGGGGGCAGCGCCATTGAAGCCTTGGCCAGAACCACCCAACGCAGGACGCCTCGACATGCCCAAGCCGCCACCGGCATCACCCGCGCTGACCGTCGCCGCCCGGCTTGTGGCTGAGCGCCCGGCACCGACCGCGGCCATCCCTGCCACAGTCTGCAACCTGGCAACACCGCCGCATGGCGTGCAAGGGCCGTCGCGACGAGGCATCGAACCGCCGCCGCTGCCGCCACGGCCATCCCACCTGCAACGGCGCCGGCACACCAGCGCGCAGGCTCACGCCACCAGTGCCGCGATCATCACGCCGATGCGTGGGCCACCAGCAGCCGAGATCCCACCTTCGCCATCGGCCAACAACGCCGTGGAGCGCGGTGATTTCTGCATACGCCGCATATCGATCTGCAGCGACGATTCGGACACCTGGCCGGATGGCACCTCCGATGACGAGCTGTTCCTGAAACCCCCGGGTGGTTTGCCGGCACGTTGACCCCGCAACGGGAACGAGCGGTTGAGCGAAGAACGGAGGTGGGGGTGCAGCGCAAGCGCCAAAGTGCCCGTCCCTTTCCTTCCTCGGTGGCTTCCGTGCCTCAACCCGTTTCTCTTCCCGTCACGGCCTTGGCTTCATCAAACGTGCAGGCCACGCCCTCCGATACCACGGCGCGCGTCCGGGTGAGCACGCTGCCGGTGGCCAGTGTTGCCAATGGTGCAGCACTCATGCCGGGCGTCAGGACTGAGACGTGGGTCGACCATCACCAGGGCCGCGTTTACCTCACCCAACTGGTTGAGATGAGCAATCTGGATCAGGCAACTGCTGCCGACCGGCGGCTGTCCATCTGTTCCGATGATTCGGCCACGTGGCCGGATGGGACACCGGATGACTTCGTGAGGCTCAAGGCGCCGACGCCACCGATAGTTACCGCCAAGGCGCCTGCAGGCGAAGGTTGGCCACTGTCTTACGGCAGAGTCTTCCAGCTGAAAGAAGCGACGCCCTTTGGTCCAATCCCGCCCCGGCGGTAAACCGGCCTCGAAGCGTGA
This sequence comes from Stenotrophomonas sp., assembly GCA_032007425.1. Lineage (GTDB taxonomy): Bacteria > Pseudomonadota > Gammaproteobacteria > Xanthomonadales > Xanthomonadaceae > Stenotrophomonas. The sequence continues at coordinate 2,000 of DALZLW010000235.1, read as the reverse complement.
CGAAAAAGGACGCAGCCTTGCGGCTGCGTCCCTGGGTTTCGAACGACCGGGAGAGACGATCGCGCGAACTTACTTGACCTCGAACTCCTGTGGCGTACCAGCGGACTTGCCGTCCACCATGACTTCGGCGCGGTACTTGCCGGCCGGCCAACCATTGGCGTTCTTGAAGCTGATGTTGGTGGTTTCCATGCCGGTGGTGTTCAGCGTCTGGTTCTGCTCACCAGCGACCTGGCCGTCCTGGAAGGTCAGCTTGGCGCCCACGTTGGCATTGCTGGCCGCGCCGTCGGTATGCACGGAAACGATGATTTCATCGGCCGGGGCGAACATCGCCACCGGCGCCACCGACTTGTCCGCAGCGGCGGTCTTGCCGACAGTGACGCTGGACACAGCCACCGATGCATTGGCGTTACCCGCATCGGTCATCGGCGGCGGCGTGCCGGTCATCGGCGGCGGCGCACCTGCATCGGTCGGCGCGGTGGCCGGAGTGGCCGCAGCGGGATCAGTCGCCGGGGACGTCTCGTCTTTCTTGCCACAACCGACCAAGGCAACGCTGCCGATCACGGCGGTCAACAGGGCGAGCTGAAGTGGGTTCTTGCGCATGATGGATGTTCCTCCCAAGGTAGTGCGGGGTTGCGTCGTGTCTGCGCCGAAGCGCGATCCCGTGAACGGGGCTAGTGAGCGGGAATCTTCAAGGTCTGACCCGGAAAGATCTTGTCCGGGTCATCGAGCACATCGCGGTTGGCCTCGAAGATCTTCTTCCACGCGTTGGCGTCGCCCAGCTGCTGCTTGGCGATCTTGGACAGGGTGTCGCCCTTCTCGACCGTATAGCGGCCACCTACCTTCTCGGCAGTGCTATCGACTGAGGAAGTAACGCCAGAAAAATCCGCCTTCGGCACTTTCTCGGCCGTGGTATCGACGCTGCTGGTGACACCGGAAAAATCGGCCTTCTTATCGGTACTCATCCACGGACTCCCGTCTACGTGACTACGTGGATGGCACCTTCCCACACAGGTTGTTAAACGGGGATGGTTTTCCCGTGAAACCGCCGTCCCCGCCTGGGCACGGCAGCCCGCCATCCTGGAGTACCCTGGCGGTTACTGGCGCAGTTCACGATAAAGGGCAGCCGGCGCCTCGGTGCCGGGCGAGGCACGCCACGGATTGATATCCAACCCACCACGGCGGGTATAACGTGCCTCCACTTCCAGCGACGCCGGCCGACAGCGCTCGCTGATCTCACTGAAAATGCGTTCCACGCACTGCTCATGGAATTCAGCGTGATCGCGATAGCTGATGAGGTAGCGCAGCAAGCCGGCCGGATCGATCTTCGGCCCGTGGTAACGAATGCTGACCGTCGCCCAGTCTGGCTGCCCGGTGACCGGGCAGTTTGACTTCAGCAGCGCCGACACAAGGGTTTCGCTGACCACATCGGCGGCATCGGCGGTGAGGAACGCCGGCTGCGGCGGCCCGTAACAATCGATATCCAGCTCCAGCCCATCGAGGCTGGTACCGATTGGCGCATCGAGCAGCGGCGGCACCCCGAAACGCACCATGACCGGCGCACCGGCGCAGCCTGAAAGATCGGCCACGATGGTGGCCAGCACCGCCTGCGCATCGGCAAAACGCGCCGTATTGAGCGAGTTCAAGTACAGCTTGAAGGATTTGGACTCAATCAGGTTTGGCGAGGTGCACGGCACCTGCACGGTGGCCACGGCGACGCAGGGCTTACCGCGCCCATCCAACCAGCCCAGTTCAAAGGCATGCCAGCGGTCATGGCCGACGAAGGGCAACGCGGTGGCATCGATCCCGATCTCGGCGCGGGCGGCAGCGCGAGGGATCGGGAACAGCAGGCTGGGATCGTACTGGGAGGGGTAGTTGACCTCGCGACCGAGGCTGGAGTCCTGGGGGGTATTCATGGGCCCATTCTACCGGGTGGGTCCGCCTTCCGCGGCGGGTCCGCCTCCCCGGCGGGTCCGCCTCCCCGGCGGGTCCGCCTCCCCGGC
>DALZLW010000234.1:0-5132 GCA_032007425.1 Stenotrophomonas sp. | reverse complement strand
ACAACCGCAGCGTGGAGTTCGACCAGTACCCCTCGGAACTGGTCAACGGCGTGACGGTCTACAAGACGCCCGACGCCGCGCTGGTCGGCCAGGGCCTGTCCGGCACCATCGACATGCAGACCGCGCGCCCGCTGAGCTTCCCGGACCGGGTGATCGCGGTCAGTGGCCGCTACCAGAAGAGCTCACTGGGCAAGGCTGCCAATGTGGATGCCTTCGGCAATCGCATCAGTGCCAGCTATATCGACCAGTTCCTCGACAACACCCTGGGCATCGCCATCGGTTACGCGCACAGCGACAACCCGATCCAGGAAAACCAGGTCGGCCTGTATGAGCCCTGGACGACTGAACACACCGACAACGGCAACCGGCCGGGCCTGGCCCCGGGCGTGGTGTTCAGTGATGGCATCAAGGCCCTGCGCCGCACCGGCAACAACAAGCGCGATGCCTTCATGGCGACGGTGCAGTTCCGTCCGTCCAACAGCTGGACAAGCACCTTCGATGCGTTCCATACCGATGCCGAGCAGATCGACACCGCCAACCAGTTCGAGGTCAACCTCAGCAACTTCAATGGTGGCTACAGCCCGGGCCTGTTGATCACCAATCCGCAGGTCGGCGCCGACGGCACCTTCCAGGGCGGCACCGCTACCGGCGTGTACCCGCTGGTGCGCGGCATGTACAACAAGCGCGAAGACACGATCGATGCCTTTGGCTGGAACAACGAGTTCACCTTCGGCAACGGCGTGCGCCTGGTCGCCGACATGAACTACTCCAAGGCCACGCGCGATGAGCTGAACCTGGAAAACAACCTGCAGTTGACCCCGATGCCGCAGCTGGACAGCGTCGGCGTGGTGGTGCGGCCCAACGGTTTCTCGCAGATCACCCCGGGCCTGGATTATTCCAACCCCGATGCGCTGTTCCTGACCAACACGATCTACGGCTCCGGCTATGGCAAGGTCCCGCAGGTGGAAGACCGCTTGAAGGGCGGCAAGCTGGCGCTGACCTTGCCCGCTCCCGAAGCGGTGGCCAGTTGGTTGTCGGACTTAGATATCGGCGTGAACTACGCTGATCGCCGCAAGGAAAAAACCCAGGCCGAGGGCAACATCCTGCTCGGCGCCCAGGGTGACGCCAACGTGGGCTCGGACCTGCAGTACCGTCCGGTCAACCTCGGCTTTGCCGGCATTGGCTACATTCCGGCCTGGAACGTACCTGCCGCCGTCGACCGGTACATGGTCTTCAATCCGGTCAGCAACCTGGATTACCTGATTCCCAAGTCGTGGGTCGTGCAGGAAAAGATCACCACGGCCTGGCTGCGTGCCAACATCAATACCGACATCGGGGTGGTCGGCGTGCGCGGCAACATCGGCGTGCAGATGCAGCACGTCGACCAGAGCTCGCAGTCCAGTTACTTCGATCGCTCGCGTCCGGCCGGCCAGGAAGTGCTGCCGATCGACGATGGCAAGACCTACAAGGACTGGTTGCCCAGCCTGAACCTGGCCTTCATGTTCCCCCACCAGCAGACCCTGCGCTTTGCCGCCGCCAAGCAGGTGGCGCGTCCGCGCGTGGACCAGATGCGCGCGGGGCTGGAATTCGGCGTGGACACCGCCACCGGCCGTCCTGGCGGCAGCGGCGGCAATCCGCTGCTCGATCCCTGGCGTGCCACTGCCTTCGACCTGTCGTATGAAAAGTACTTCGGCGAAAAGGCTTACGTGGCGGCGGCGGTGTTCTACAAGGACCTGAAGAGCTACGTCTACACCCAGTCCGTGGACGACTACGACTTCAGTGACCTGCTGGCCAGCTACGTGCCGCCGCCGGGCATGGTCGCGCCCGTCCTGCAGTACGGCACGTTCTCCTCGCCGCAGAACGGCAAGGGGGGCACGCTGCGCGGGCTGGAGCTGACCGCCTCGTTGCCGCTGGACATGCTCACCCCCGTCCTGCGTGGCTTCGGCGTGCAGGCCAGTGCGACGTTCAACGACAGCGACATCCAGATCCTGGATCCGGAAAGCGCCTCCAGCGTCGGCAGCGATCCGATCTCCCTGCCCGGCCTGTCCGACCGTGTGTACAACCTCACCGCGTATTTCGAGCGCGATGGGTTCGAAGCACGCATCAGCCAACGCCGCCGTTCGGATTTCATCGGCGAAATCGGCAACTTCAACGGCAACCGCACGTTGCGCTATGTCGTCGGCGAGAACGTGACCGACGCGCAGGTCAGCTACACCTTCAGCGACAGCAGCTCACTGGCCGGGCTCACCTTGCTGCTGCAGGGCACCAACCTGACCAACGAACCCTACCGCACCTACGCCGGCAGCACCGACCGGCCGCTGGAATATGTGGAATGGGGCCGCACTTACATGCTCGGCGTGAACTACAAGTTCTGATCCCGCCTGCAGCTTGAAACACGAGGGGCGCCCAGTGGGCGCCCCTTTTCATTCCGACACTTCAGTCACAGCGGAAGCCAATCCGGCCATCGCAGTTCTGCAACAGGTGCATGTTCTCAAGGCGGGTCGATTCACGGTTCCGTTGCATGCTGCCGTCGGACCGAAGGCAGTCGGCATTGAACGTACATATACCGCCGCCGAAGCCGGCCCCGAGGAACGTGCAGCCATTGGATGCCGCCGCCGACTTGTTGAATTCAATCTGGCACTGCGCCGGGCTCAATCGGAAGTCGTCCTGCTGCCCTGGGCCGGCGGCCACGGCCTGGCCCGCACCCAGCAAAAGTGAAACCGAAAACACCGCCAGACGTGCGATCTTCATGCAACAACTCCTTCAGTCTTGATGGAGTGGTCATTATTTCCATGCCGCCGTTCTTCGTCGTTGAGCGTATCTTCAAAACGACGTCGCGATCGGATGTAGGACAAGCACACGCAAAAAAGGGCGAGGCCTTACGGGCTCGCCCTAAAGTGCCACCAACGGAGAAATGGTTCAGCTGCAGCGTCGTCCCGCGAACACGGCATACGCCGGCAGCGCCAGCTCGACACCGTCGATCTGTGCGGCCTCGGGACCCGGCACCGCGACCTGCGTCCACGGACCCGCCGGCAGCGCATGACGCACGGTTTCACCGGACAGGTTGAAGGCCATCAGCAGGCGCTCGTCGCCCAACGTGCGCTCGAACATCAGCACTGGCTCGGCGCTGTCCAGGAAGTGGATGGCACCCTGCAACAGCACCGGCTGCGTGCGACGCCACGCCAGGAAAGCGCGGAACGCCAACAGGACGGAATCCGGATCGGCCTCCTGCACGGCCACGGCGCGCGATTGATGATCGGCCGGGATCGGCAGCCACGGCTTGCCCGTGCTGAAGCCCGCCGAGGGCGCGTCGGTCCACGGCAGCGGCGTGCGGCAGCCGTCGCGTCCCTTGAAGTTCGGCCAGAAGGTGATGCCATAGGGATCCTGCAGTGCCTCGAATGGCACGTCCGCTTCGCCCAGCCCCAGTTCCTCGCCCTGGTACAGGCAGATCGAGCCACGCAGCGAGCACAGCATCGCCACCAGCATCTTCGCCATCTGGGGCTTGGCCGGATGCCCACCCCAGCGGGTGACCGCGCGCTCCACGTCGTGGTTGGAAATCGCCCAGCAGGGCCAGCCTTCGGTCATCGCTGCTTCCAGGCGCGATACCGTATCGCGGATATAAGCGGCACTGTAGTCATCGACCAGCAATTCGAAGCTGTAGCCCATGTGCAGGCGGCCATCGCGGGTGTACTCAGCGGTGGTGGCCAGAGAATCTTCCGACGAGATCTCGCCCAGGCTCACTGCTCCGGGATACTGGTCCAGCAGGGCGCGCAGCGCCTCGAGGAACGGCAGGTTTTCCGGCTGGGTGTTGTTGTAATAGTGATACTGGTAGGCGTAGGGGTTGTCCGCGCTGAAGCCACGACCGACGCGCTTTTCCAGGGGTTTTGGCGGGTTGTCGCGCAACTGCTGGTCGTGGAAGCAGAAATTGATCGCATCCAGTCGGAACCCATCCACGCCCCGGTCCAGCCAGAAGCGCACATTGTCCAGCGTGGCGCGCTGCACGTCCGGGTGGTGGAAATTCAGGTCTGGCTGGTCGGCGAGGAAATTGTGCAGGAAGTACTGTTCACGGCGTGGCTCCCACTGCCAGGCCACGCCGCCGAACAGCGACATCCAGTTGTTGGGCGGCGTACCGTCTTCGCGCGGGTCGGCCCATACATACCAGTCCGCTTTCGGGTTGCTGCGGTCCTGCCGGCTCTCGCGGAACCAGTCGTGCTCGATCGAGGTATGGCTGAACACCTGGTCGATCATCACCTTCAGCCCCAGCCCATGGGCTTTGGCCAGCAGGCGATCGAAATCGGCCAGGGTGCCGAACAGCGGATCGACGTCGCGGTAGTCGGCGATGTCATAGCCGAAATCCGCCATCGGCGAGCGGAAGAACGGCGAAATCCAGATGGCATCCACGCCGAGGGCGGCAATGTACTCCAGCCGCGCGATGATCCCCGGCAGGTCGCCGACCCCGTCGCCGTTGGCATCGAGGAAACTGCGCGGGTAGATCTGATAGATGACGGCACCGCGCCACCATGGATTGTCGGACATCGGCCCCCTCCGGGCATGGGTAGCCCGCGCAGGACGTGGGCCGGAACAATCCGCAAAGCTTAGCGAGCCCCCCGCTGCAACGCCCTATTCTGCATACGTATTCACCTCGGAAGCCCCGATTTCACGGGCAACGCCTATAATCCCGACTACGCCTGAAAGCCTGATCGCATGACCACCATCGAAGACACCCGCCCCGCCCTGGGCCTGCCCCAGATCCAGTCGCTTGCCGCGGCCGACATGTCGGCCGTCGATGCCCTCATCCGTCGGCGGCTGTCATCGGACGTGGTGCTCATCAACCAGATTGCCGATCACATCATCTCCGCCGGTGGCAAACGCCTGCGGCCGATGCTGGTGGTCCTGGCCGGCCACGCGGTCGGCGGCCCTGGCGCCGGCGCCGAGCATCACCAACTGGCGGCGATCATCGAGTTCATCCACACCTCCACCCTGTTGCATGACGATGTGGTCGATGAATCCAGCCTGCGCCGCGGCCGCAGCACCGCCAATGCGCTGTGGGGCAATGCCCCCAGCGTGCTGGTGGGCGATTTCCTGTACTCGCGCAGCTTCCAGCTGATGGTCGAACTGGACCGCATGCCGGT
>DALZLW010000233.1:0-5196 GCA_032007425.1 Stenotrophomonas sp. | reverse complement strand
AAGACCGTCAAGGTCCGCCTGGTGGCTGGCCTGCGTGGCACCCAGTCGCGTCACCGTCTGTCGGTGCGTGCGCTGGGCCTGAACAAGCTCAACGATGTCCGTGAACTGAAGGACAGCCCGCAGGTTCGCGGCCTGATCAACAAGGTCCACTACCTCGTCAAGGTTGAGGAATAATCCAATGACCATGCAACTCAATGAACTGAGCCCGGCACCGGGCGCACGCACCGTCCGCAAGCGCGTCGGTCGTGGCATCGGCTCCGGCCTGGGCAAGACCTGCGGCCGCGGCCACAAGGGTTCGTTCGCCCGCAAGGGTGGCGGCAAGATCAAGGCCGGCTTCGAAGGCGGTCAGACCCCGATGCAGCGTCGTCTGCCGAAGATCGGCTTCCGTTCGCCGATCGCCAAGGACACCGCTGAAGTGCTGCTGTACGCACTGGACGCGCTGCCGGCTGGCGAGATCGACTTCGCTGCACTGCGTGCGGCCAAGCTGGTCCCGAGCACGGCCAAGAGGGCCAAGATCGTCGTCAAGGGCGAAGTGACCAAGGCGTTCACCCTGAAGGGTGTTGCTGCAACGGCCGGTGCCAAGGCCGCGATCGAAGCTGCCGGCGGCAGCGTGACGGAGTAAGAAATCATGGCGCAGGCTGGCATCGGTAACCTCGCGGGCGGAATGGGCAAGTTCACTGAACTTCGCCAACGTTTGCTGTTCGTCGTCGGGGCTTTGATCGTCTATCGCATCGGCTGCTACGTGCCGGTGCCGGGCGTGAACCCCGATGCCATGCTTGCCATGATGCAACAGCAGGGCGGCGGCATCGTGGACATGTTCAACATGTTCTCGGGCGGCGCCCTGCACCGTTTCAGCATTTTCGCGCTGAACGTGATGCCGTACATCTCGGCATCCATCGTGATGCAGTTGGCTGTGCACATCTTCCCCGCCCTGAAGGCGATGCAGAAGGAAGGTGAGTCCGGCCGCCGCAAGATCACGCAGTATTCGCGCATCGGTGCGGTGCTCCTGGCCGTGGTGCAGGGCGGTTCGATCGCCCTGGCGCTGCAGAACCAGGTGTCGCCGGGCGGTGCGCCGGTCGTCTACGCGCCGGGCATGGGCTTCGTGCTCACCGCCGTGGTCGCGCTGACTGCCGGCACCATGTTCCTGATGTGGGTGGGTGAGCAGGTGACCGAACGTGGCATCGGCAACGGCGTGTCGCTGATCATCTTCGCCGGCATCGTGGCAGGCCTGCCGGGTGCCGTCATCCACACCTTCGACGCCTACCGTGATGGCAACATCCAGTTCATCCAGCTGCTGCTGATTGCTGTGATCGTTCTGGCCTTCACGTTCTTCGTGGTGTTCGTCGAACGTGGCCAGCGCCGCATAACGGTGAACTATGCGCGTCGCCAGGGTGGCCGCAATGCTTACATGAACCAGACCTCGTTCCTGCCGCTGAAGCTGAACATGGCTGGCGTGATCCCGGCGATCTTCGCCTCCAGCCTGCTGGCCTTCCCGGCCACGCTGTCGCTGTGGGGCGGCCAGGCCGCCAACCAGAGCTCGGTGGGTCTGGCGCTGCAGAAGGTGGCCAATGCGCTTGGCCCGGGCGAGCCGCTGCACATGATCGTGTTTGCTGCGCTGATCACTGGTTTCGCGTTCTTCTATACGGCGCTGGTGTTCAATTCGCAGGAAACCGCCGACAACCTGAAGAAGTCGGGTGCGCTCATCCCGGGTATCCGTCCGGGCAAGGCCACTGCTGATTACATCGATGGCGTGCTGACCCGTCTGACCGCTGCTGGCTCGGCGTATCTGGTGATCGTCTGCCTGTTGCCGGAACTGATGCGCACCCAGCTCAATGCGTCCTTCTATTTCGGCGGCACCTCGCTGCTGATCGTGGTGGTGGTGGTGATGGACTTCATCGCCCAGGTGCAGGCGCATCTGATGTCCCACCAGTACGAGAGCCTGCTGAAGAAGGCCAACCTGAAGGGTGGCAATCGCGGCGGTTTTGCTCGCGGCTGATTCACCTGTTATACTTTCGTCTTCCTGACGTGATGGTCCTCCGCTTCGCGGACTAGCGGCCACACAAACGAAGGGCGGCCCCCGCAGCGGTTCCGGGTGGGGGTGAGATGAGGTGGTCCCGCGCGGGAGTAGCGCGGGCGGCTCGGGGCAGATGCTCTGGTCAACCCCATCCGGCGCCGGAGCCTGGGCACACTCCCCAGGCCGGGTCCATGAAACCTCTGGTTTCACGGGCTTCCCTATAAACCGGAACCTTGGTAGTATCGCTAGTTCACTTTTTTGATCCATCCTGCCGGATTGGCGTGCCTTGTGCGCGCAGTCGGCCATCACTCAGCTGGAGAACCGCGTCATGGCGCGTATTGCAGGCGTCAACCTGCCAGCCCAGAAGCATGTCTGGGTCGGGTTGCAGAGCATTTACGGCATCGGCCGTACCCGTTCGAAGAAGGTCTGCGAAGTCGCAGGCGTTGCTTCGACCACCAAGATCCGCGATCTGTCGGAGCCGGAAATCGAGCGCCTGCGCGCCGAAGTCGGCAAGTACATCGTGGAAGGCGATCTGCGTCGTGAGATCGGCATCGCCATCAAGCGCCTGATGGACCTGGGCTGCTACCGTGGCCTGCGTCACCGTCGCGGCCTGCCGCTGCGTGGCCAGCGTACCCGTACCAACGCCCGCACCCGCAAGGGTCCGCGCAAGGCGATCAAGAAGTAAGGGATAAGACATGGCCAAGCCTGCTGCTAAGACCAAGAAGAAGATCAAGCGCGTCGTCACCGACGGCGTCGCCCACGTCCATGCTTCTTTCAACAACACCATCGTTACCATCACCGACCGTCAGGGCAACGCCCTGAGCTGGGCCACCTCCGGTGGCGCTGGCTTCCGCGGTTCGCGCAAGTCGACCCCGTTCGCTGCCCAGGTCGCCGCCGAAAAGGCCGGCCGTGCTGCACTCGACTACGGCGTGAAGTCGCTGGAAGTCCGCATCAAGGGCCCGGGTCCGGGTCGTGAATCGGCCGTGCGTTCGCTGAACAACGTCGGCTACAAGATCACCAACATCATCGACGTGACGCCTATCCCGCACAACGGGTGCCGTCCGCCGAAGAAGCGTCGCGTCTAAGGGAGCGATAAGAAATGGCTCGTTATATCGGTCCTACCTGTAAGCTCGCCCGCCGCGAAGGCGCCGACCTTTCCCTCAAGAGCCCGGCCCGTGCGCTGGACTCCAAGTGCAAGCTGGAGCAGAAGCCCGGCCAGCACGGCGCCACTGCCCGTAAGGGCAAGCTGTCCGACTACGCCACCCAGCTGCGTGAAAAGCAGAAGGTCAAGCGTATCTACGGCCTGCTGGAGCGTCAGTTCCGCAATTACTACAAGAAGGCCTCGAACAAGAAGGGCAACACCGGCGAGAACCTCCTGCAGCTGCTGGAAACCCGCCTGGACAACGTTGTCTACCGCATGGGCTTTGCTGTCACCCGTCCGGCTGCCCGTCAGCTGGTGTCGCACCGCGGTGTGACGGTGAACGGCAAGTCGGTCAACCTGGCCTCGTACCAGGTCAAGGCTGGCGACGCCATTGCTCTGTCCGAGAAGGCTGCCAAGCAGCTGCGCGTCCAGGAAGCCCTGACCGTTGCTGCCCAGCACGACCTGAGCCCGTCGTGGGTTGAAGTCGATTCGGGCAAGTTCACCGGCATCTTCAAGGCCGTGCCGGATCGCGCGGACCTGCCGGCAGACATCAACGAAGCGCTGATCGTCGAGCTGTATTCGAAGTAATTCACATTGGAGAACCCCCGGCGACGGCCGGGGGTTCACTAGGAGAACCCGCAACATGACGGTTACCGCCAACCAGGTTCTGCGTCCTCGCGGTCCGCAGATCGAACGCCTTACCGACACCCGTGCAAAGGTCGTTATCGAACCTTTGGAGCGCGGTTACGGGCATACGCTGGGCAATGCCCTGCGTCGCGTGCTGCTGTCGTCCATCCCGGGCTTCGCCATCACGGAAGTCGAGATCGACGGCGTGTTGCATGAGTACACCACGGTTGAGGGTCTGCAGGAGGACGTGCTGGAAGTCCTGCTGAACCTCAAGGACGTGGCTATCCGTATGCACGCCGGCGACAGCGCCACCCTGTCCCTGTCCAAGCAGGGCCCGGGCGTTGTCACCGCTGCCGATATCAAGGTCGACCACAATGTGGAGATCCTGAACGGTGATCATGTGATCTGCCACCTGACCAAGGACACGGCGATCAACATGCGTCTGAAGATCGAACGCGGTTTCGGCTACCAGCCGGCAGCTGCGCGTCGTCGTCCGGACGAAGAATCCCGTGCCATCGGCCGTCTGGTTCTGGACGCCTCGTTCTCGCCGGTCCGCCGCGTCGCTTATGCCGTGGAAGCGGCCCGCGTCGAACAGCGTACCGACCTGGACAAGCTGGTCATCGATATCGAAACCAACGGCACGATCGATGCCGAGGAAGCCGTGCGCACCGCCGCCGACATCCTCAGCGATCAGCTGTCGGTGTTCGGTGACTTCACCCACCGCGACCGCGGTGCGGCCAAGCCGGCCAACAACGGCGTGGATCCGGTGCTGCTGCGCCCGATCGACGACCTTGAACTGACGGTGCGTTCGGCCAACTGCCTGAAGGCCGAGAGCATCTACTACATCGGCGATCTGATCCAGAAGACCGAAGTAGAGCTGCTCAAGACCCCGAACCTGGGCAAGAAGTCGCTCACCGAAATCAAGGAAGTGCTGGCTCAGCGCGGCCTGTCCCTTGGCATGAAGCTGGAAAACTGGCCGCCGGCCGGTGTTGCCAGCCATGGCATGCTGGGCTGATATCGGTCATGGCTGAGGGCTCCACCGGCGACGGTGGAGCCTTCGGTTGTTTCAAGCATCGGAAGCCTTCCGGTGTGAATGCCACGATGGGCCATAGGCCCGCGGGCAGGTCGTCCAGGAGGGACGATCAGGACCATCCGCAGTCCGTGCAGCAACGCCAGGAAGGCGACAATGCTCTCCAGAGCCTCATCATTCATCAAGGATCACCCTCATGCGCCACCAGAAATCCGGCCGTAAGTTCAGCCGCACCAGTGCCCACCGCGAAGCGATGTTCAAGAACATGGCCGCCTCGCTGTTCAAGCACGAACTGATCAAGACCACCCTGCCGAAGGCCAAGGAACTGCGCCGCGTTGCCGAGCCGCTGATCACCCTGGCCAAGGTTGATTCGGTTGCCAACCG
>DALZLW010000232.1:0-5205 GCA_032007425.1 Stenotrophomonas sp. | reverse complement strand
GCCCGTGCCTGCCGGCGGCGTGGCCGCCGGGGTGGCGGCCACACGGGTGGCGGAGGTCGCTGCAGCGCCGGGCGTGGGCATGGCAGGCGCAGGAGTGGGCGCACTGCTGCCATTGGCAACAGGCAGGGCCAGCAGCGGCAACAGGAGCCAGCGCAGGTGGGTGGGGATGCTCATGGACGGAGCCCTGGGTCAGCGGCTGGATCGTCAGCCGGGTGGGAAGAATAAGGACGCTGCGGGGCAAAACTGGCCACCCAGCGCAGTACGCGCTGGCTCCAGTGCACCGGTACATCAAGGTCGAACGGGGTGAAATCGCTCATCCGGCGATAACCGCGCCATCCGATCACCAGCACGCTCCACAAACTGCGTGGCAGGCTCATGGGCTGGTAGCCGGCATGCCAGTCCAGCCAGGCATCGGCACGGGCGAAGGTGCATTGGGAAAACTGCACGCGCTGCTGCTCGCTGCTGAACTGCAGTTCCAGGCTCAGGCGCACACCGACACTGCGCTGGACGATGCCGGGGAAAGCAAACTCGCGGCGGCCACGCCCCAGCAGCAGCATCACCTGGGTGCCCTCGGCCACCTTGGGGTCGCCGGCCAGTTCCAGTCCGACGCCATCATTGGAATAGTCGTACAGCATGCCGCGCACGGTCCGGCCATCGGGCAGGTTCACCGCCGTCGGCAGCCGGGTGGTGACCCGGTGGGTCTTGCGCACCTGCTGCACTTCGGCCGAGACGGCCAGTGCGCCGCCGACGATGAGCAGGTTGTACAGCACCCACAGCGAACTGACGATCACCGTGCCACGCTCGTCTTCCGGACCGTAGATGAAACGCCAGACCGCAAAACCCAGGCCGACGACATTGAGCAGCGCCAACGCGAGGTAGGGCCGGGCGACCTTCCAGTCGAAGCTGTCGGCGGCATGCATGCCGCCTTTATCGGTGACGTTGAACTTGCCACGGCTGGGGCTGAACAGCGCCACGGTGGTTGGGCGGGCGATGTACCAGGCCAGCACCGTTTCATACACCTCACCCCAGAACGGGCGACGGTATTTGCCTTGGATGCGTGAGTTGGTCAGGCTGGCATGCGCCATGTGCGGCAGCACGAACAACAGGATCGCCAGCGCCGGGGCATAGATGATGTAGACATGCAGCAGCAGGAAGGCCAGCGGCGCGGTGAGGAACACCAGGCGCGGGATGCCGGCCAGGAAGTGCAGCATCGCATTGGCGTAGCAGAACCGCTGGAACAGGTTCAGCCCCTTGCCCAGCAGCGGATTGTCCAGGCGGAAGATCTGCACCATGCCGCGGGCCCAGCGGATGCGTTGGTTGACGTGCGCGCCGAGGCTGTCAGTGGCCAGGCCGGCCGCCTGTGGAATGCGCAGGTAAGCCGAGTTCCAGCCGCCACGGTGCAGGCGCAGCGCGGTGTGGGCATCCTCGGTCACGGTCTCGGTGGCAAAGCCGCCGATGGCATCGATGGCTTCGCGCCGCAACACGGCGCACGAGCCGCAGAAGAACGAGGCATTCCACAGGTCGTTGCCGTCCTGCACCAGCCCGTAGAAGAGCTCCCCTTCGTTGGGGTCGCGGCGGAACACCCGCAGGTTGCGCTCGAACGGATCGGGCGAGAAGAAGTGATGCGGCGTCTGCACCAGCGCCAGCTTGCGGTCACGCAGGAACCAGCCGGTGGCGACCTGCAGGAAGGAACGCACCGGGATGTGGTCGCAATCGAAGATCGCCACCAGCTCGCCATCGATCAGGCCCAGCGCATGGTTGAGGTTGCCGGCCTTGGCATGGCGGTTGTCGGTGCGGGTGATGTAGTTGATCCCCACCCGTTCGGCGAATGCGCGGAATTCTTCGCGGCGGCCGTCGTCGAGCAGGTGGATGCGCAGCTTGTCGGCCGGCCAGTCCAGGCCCATCGCCGCGTACACCGTATGCCGCACCAGGCCGAGGTCTTCGTTGTAGCTCGGGATGAGCACATCCACCGTGGGCCACTGCGTGGTGTCGGCCGGCAGCGGCGCGGGCTTGCGGTTCAGCGGCCAGGCCACCTGCACGTAGCCCAGCATCAGCACCAGCCAGGAGTAGGTTTCGGCGACCAGCAGGATGACCCCGCAGACCAGGTCCAGGGTGCTGTTCCAGTTCAACGTCGCCGTGTAGCGCCACCACAGGTAGCGGCAGGACACGGTCATCGACAGGACGACCAGGATCAGCGTCGCGTAGCGGCCCGGCACGCGCCGCACGAGCAGCGCGATGCCCCACAGCAGCAGGACGAAGACGAACTGCGCGAAATAGCTGAACGGCTGGGTGATGCACAGCACGGCCAGTCCCAGGGTCAGCAGGCCAACCGCCACGGTCAGTGCCGTGCGTGCACGCGGCGACAGCCGTTTCAAGCGCAGCCACACCCATTGCCAGGCCGCGCTGTTCCATACACTGGCCGGGCTTTCGGTCATGGTCCGCAGGTAGCGCATGTGACCACGCCCGGCCGCGCCACGCAGCGCCGCGATGCGTCGGCGGCGCGCGTGTTTCAACCACAGGCGACGCCGGCTGTGCTGCGGCTCGATCCGCACCAGCGCCAACCACAACGTCTGGATCGCCAGCCGCAGCGGATCGCCGAAGCGCCAACGCCGCTGCGCCTGCACCTGCGGGAAGGCATCCTGCAGGTTGCCCGCAAGCCCCTGCCAGGCAGGACCTTCCAGTCGCAGCACGGACCAGCCCAGCACCTGCAGCAGCCACAGCAGCGCCGCCGTCGGCCAGCGTGCGTGGATACGGCGGCGCAGTTGCGGCCATGACAGATACTGCAGCTTCATTGCGGCGCCTCGGCCGCGCCACGGCGTCGGGCGGCTTCGGCCAGGCACCACAGCGCCAGCCCATCCACATCGGCAGCGGCCAGTGAATCGGCGGCATGGGCACCGAGCGCGGCCTTGCTGGCCAGGGCCGCCGGCACGTTGGCATCGTCGTGCAGCGGCTGTGGCACCAGGCGCTGCGCGAAATCTTCCTGCCACAGCTGCATCATGTCGCGCTGCAGTGGGGTGGTCGGTGCGTAGCGGTTGACCAGCAGGCGGCGCTGGTCGTGCGCGCGTCGGTGCAGCAGCACGTGGCTGCCGGGGTCGACCGTGGCCAGCAGCAAGGGCAGCGTGCAGCCAGCCTCGACATTCACCGCAGCGACATGCGCCGGCAGGTGCTGCGGCAAGTCAAACAGGATCCAGTCGAAAGCCGCGGACAACAACGGCAGCCGCGTGGCCCAGGTGTCAGGCGCCTGCTCCAACCCACGCTCCACTGCCAGTGCTTCAGCCGCGGACACCTCGCCGTAAGGCAGCACGGCCAGGCCCGGCAGGACCTGGAAGGCGGCATCCTGCCAATCAGCACCGTCCAGCCAGGCGCGTGCCCAGCCGACCCGTTGATCAACGGCCAGGTCCAGGTGCAGGCCCAGCAGGTTATCCGGGCTGGATTCGATCAGCAGCACGCGTTCGCGCTGGGCATGCAAGGCATGCCCGAGCGCCGCCACGATAGTGGTCACGCCGCTGCCACCGCGCACCCCCTGCAGAGAAAGCACCGTGCTCATGCGGCTTCTCCGTCACCACCACGCAAGGCATCCACTTCGGCCAGCAACGGCCAGCGGCCCAAGGCCTGGCGGCGCTCCTGCCGTGCGGAAAAATCGACATACGGCAGGTCCGGCATCTGCAGGCTGCGGCGCAATGCATCGATATCGTCTTCGTCGACCTTCAGCCCGTGGCTGGACAGTGCGATCGCTTCAGTGGCCATCAGCGCTTGTCCTCCGGATACGGCGTCCAGTTGCTGCTGCCCTGCAACTGCAGGTAGGGCTTGCCTTCGTAATCCACGACCTTGGCCCCCTCGTTTTCCGAAACCGCCGGGGTCACCGGCAGCCCCGTCAGCAGGCTGTCCCAATCGCGGTCGGCCGGCGGCGACTGCGCATTCAAGGTGTACACGCGGGCGACCAGTTCGGACAGCGCCAGGAAACTGCTGGCTTCGGGCACGTGGCGCGGGCCACCTGACGCCGGGGCGCCCATGCCGACCAGCTTCACCCCGACCGGTACGTGGGTGATGGAGGGGCTGGGTATCTCACGCATGCCCGGAATCTGCATGCGGTCGCCGTGCAGCGCCGCGCCGTGTTCGGGGACCACCACCACCATGGCACGCCGCCCACTCTTTTCCAGCGCGTCGACGAAACGGGCCAGGTCACCCAGCACCATTTCCGCACGCGCCTTGTAATCGGCGGCGGCGGCACGCCCATCGGCGCCGATGATGCGATTGCCGTCGTGCAGGGAAATGGTGTTGTAGAACAGGGCCACCTGCCCGGCTTCTTCTCCCTGGCGGCGCTCCATCCAGCGCTGCAGCACGTCACCGTCGCGACGCAGCGGGGATTTATCGAAGGCTTCCAAGGCCACCGGCAGGCCCTGGATGTCCATCAAGGGCGCCTGCAGGCCACCGTACTCGCTCAGTTCGCCACCGAAATCATCGAAATGACCATCGTGGTTCATCGCCAGCTCTTCCTGGAACCCCAGGCGCTGCAGGTTGACGAACAGCTGGCATTCTTCCGGCACCGAAGCGAAAAGACCGGCGTGCGGGGTCTGCCCACAGCTGGCGCGCAGCAGGCGGATCGCCGCAGGGCCACTGTAGGAAGTGGCCGAATTGAAATCGTCGAACACCACGTCCATGGCATCGAACAAGGGGTTCTTGCGCAGGCCGACTTCGTCCAGATCGCTCCACGCCAACGAACAGATGTTGAGCACGATCAGATCGAACGGCGCACCGCTGGACGGCGTGGGGAACTGGGTCTTCAGCGTCGACTGCTGCTGGTAGAAACTCGACACCCACCCATTGATGGCTTCGGAAGTTGCCGGCCCACGCGGCGTGGTGCCGGCGGCGGGACCCGACGCAACCCCGGTGCCCTGGCCGAACTGCAGGCCCGCCGGCAGCGGCACTGCCGCCACCGCCATGCCCAGCATGCCGGCGATGCTCAGGGTATTCATGCGCAGCCAGGGCTTGAGCAACCAGTAACCGACCAGCAGCACCGACAAGGCACCGACCATTGGCCAATTGATGAAACGACCTGCCAGCTCGAGCCAGTAATCAGCGGAGAAATCCAGCACCCCGGGCTGGGACAGCAGGCGCTGGAACGGCGGCCACCAGGTATCGTGGTAATACAGCGCGACCGCCACCGGAATCGCCACCACGGTGCGGGCGATCCGCGCCCAGCGC
>DALZLW010000231.1:0-5224 GCA_032007425.1 Stenotrophomonas sp. | reverse complement strand
CCCAGCGCAGGAAGCCGTAGCGCTCCTGGTTGCGCTGGAATTCGATCTTGCCGTTCAGGTCAAGCGCTTCGGGCTTGCCGAACACATCGACCTGCACGGAGTGGTCGATCACCAGTTCGGAAGGAATCTGCGGGTTGATCTGTTCCGGCCGGCCACCCAGCTTGACCACCGCATCGCGCATGGCGGCCAGGTCGACCACGCAGGGCACGCCGGTGAAATCCTGCAGCACCACGCGGGCCGGCATGAAGGCGATCTCGGTATCCGGCTCGGCCTGTGGTTGCCAGCGGGCGACGGCTTCGATGTGGTCCTTGCCGACGGTGGCGCCGCCATCTTCATGGCGCAGCAGGTTCTCCAGCAGGATCTTCATCGAGTACGGCAGGTGCGACAGATCGAAGCGTTCGCCCAGCTTGGGCAGGCTGTAATAGTCGTAGCGCTTGCCGCCGACATCCAGTTGGCTGCGGGTGGAGAATGAATCACTCATTGCCGATGACTCCTTTTGCGTTTGGCTTGCGGTGGCCTGTGAGGGGCCTGCTTGCGGTCGCCGGGACGGTGCGATGGCCGGTCCAGTATGAATCATTCATACGTACCGTGACGCTTCCGGCATCGGGTCCCAGCTTACCGATGGTGGTGTATCGCGTATGTCACGGTTGTGGCGTATCCATTGCGGGGTAACGCCTGGCTGAAGCCATCGCGGGTTCATGCTGGCAGTATGGCGGGCGAAGTATGTATAATTCGTGCATACCGAAGAGGGCCTACCCATGGAAGCCACCGTTGCCGAGCGCGGCCAGATCACCCTGCCCAAGGCCGTGCGTGATGCCCTGGGCCTGACCAAGGGCACCCAGCTCACCGTGGAACTGGAAGGCGGGCGGATCATCCTGCGCAAGAGCGTGGACGATGCCATTTCCCGCGCCCGTGGCAAGTTCGCCCTGGATGGCTTTGACAGTGCCGATGCGGCGGTCAAGGCCGTGCGCGAGGCGCCGTGAGCGAGCACGCCCCCGCCATGATCGCCGTCGATTCGCCCGTCCTGATCGAACTGCTCAGCAATGGCCCGCAGGCTGATGCCGTGGAAGCCTGCCTGCGGCAGAGCCTGGTTGGCGGCCGCGTGGTTGTCTGCGGAGCGACGTTGGCGGAAGTCTGCGCCGCCCTGCGTGGCGGCGCCGAGGTACTGGAAGCGCTGGAGGAAATGGGCATCCATTTCAATCCGATGGAAGCCAAGTCGGCCCTGCGCGCCGGTGAGATGCAGCGCCGCCACCGCCAGCGGGGCAGTGGCGCGCGCGCGCTGGATGAATTCATGGTCGGGGCCCATGCACTGCTGCAGTGCGATGGCCTGATCACCTGGAACGACACGTTTTACCGCGACTACTTCAAGGGCCTGAAGCTGATCGTGCCGCACGCCTGAGCCCACCTTTTCTATTCACCTGCATTACCCGGGAGTTGTCATGTTGGAAGCCTACCGCCACCACGTCGCTGAGCGCGCTGCGCTTGGCATCCCGCCCCTGCCGCTGACCGCGCAGCAGACGGCCGATGTCATTGAACTGCTGAAGAACCCGCCGGCCGGTGAGGCCGAGTTCCTGCTGGACCTGCTGACCCACCGCGTGCCGGCCGGCGTGGACGATGCCGCCAAGGTCAAGGCTTCCTACCTGGCTGCCATCGCCTTCGGCAGCGAGAAGAACGAGCTGATCAGCCGCGAGCGCGCCACCGAACTGCTGGGCACCATGCTCGGCGGTTACAACGTCGCCCCGCTGGTGCAGTTGCTGGATGACAGCAGCGTCGGCACGATCGCCGCCGATGCGCTGAAGAAGACCCTGCTGGTCTTCGATGCCTTCCACGACGTGCAGGAAAAGGCCAAGGCCGGCAACGCCAACGCCAAGGCCGTGCTGCAGAGCTGGGCCGATGCCGAGTGGTTCACCAACAACCCGGAAGTGCCGCAGAGCCTGACCGTCACCGTGTTCAAGGTGCCGGGCGAAACCAACACCGACGACCTGTCGCCGGCGCCGGACGCCACCACCCGCCCGGACATCCCGATGCACGCCCTGGCGATGCTGAAGAACAAGCGCGACGACGCGCCGTTCACCCCGGAAGAAGACGGCAAGCGCGGTCCGATCCAGCAGATCCTCGACCTGAAGGAAAAGGGCCATCTGGTCGCCTATGTCGGCGACGTCGTCGGCACCGGTTCCTCGCGCAAGTCGGCCACCAACAGCGTGCTGTGGTGGACCGGCGATGACATCCCGTTCATCCCGAACAAGCGCGCCGGTGGCGTCTGCCTGGGCTCGAAGATCGCGCCGATCTTCTACAACACCATGGAAGATGCCGGCGCGCTGCCGATCGAGCTGGATGTTTCGCAGATGGAGCACGGCGACGTGGTCGAACTGCGTCCGTACGACGGCAAGGCGCTGAAGAACGGCGAAGTGATCGCCGAGTTCGCCGTGAAGTCCGACGTGCTGTTCGACGAAGTGCGCGCCGGTGGCCGCATTCCGCTGATCATCGGCCGTGGCCTGACCGGCAAGGCGCGCGAAGCGCTGGGCCTGGCGCCGACCGACCTGTTCCGCCTGCCGGTGCAGCCGGCCGACACCGGCAAGGGCTTCTCGCTGGCACAGAAGATGGTCGGCCGCGCCTGTGGCCTGGCCGAAGGGCAGGGCATGCGTCCGGGCACCTACTGCGAACCGAAGATGACCTCGGTGGGCTCGCAGGACACCACCGGCCCGATGACCCGTGACGAGCTGAAGGACCTGGCCTGCCTGGGCTTCTCGGCCGACCTGGTGATGCAGTCGTTCTGCCACACCGCGGCCTACCCGAAGCCGGTGGACGTCAAGACCCACCACACCCTGCCGGAGTTCATCTCCACCCGTGGCGGCATCTCGCTGCGTCCGGGCGACGGCGTGATCCACAGCTGGCTCAACCGCATGCTGCTGCCGGACACCGTCGGTACCGGTGGTGACTCGCACACCCGTTTCCCGGTTGGCATTTCGTTCCCGGCCGGCTCGGGCCTGGTGGCCTTCGCCGCTGCCACCGGCGTGATGCCGCTGGACATGCCCGAATCGGTGCTGGTGCGCTTCAAGGGTGAAATGCAGCCCGGCGTCACCCTGCGTGACCTGGTCAACGCGATCCCGCTGTACGCGATCAAGGCCGGTCTGCTGACCGTGGCCAAGGCCGGCAAGAAGAACATCTTCTCCGGCCGCATCCTGGAAATCGAAGGCCTGCCGGAACTGAAGGTCGAACAGGCGTTCGAGCTGTCCGACGCCTCGGCCGAGCGTTCGGCTGCCGGTTGCTCGGTGCGCCTGAACAAGGAACCGATCATCGAGTACCTGACCAGCAACATCACCCTGCTGCAGTGGATGATTGCCGAGGGTTACCAGGATCCGCGCTCCCTGCAGCGTCGTATCGACAAGATGAAGGAATGGCTGGCCGATCCGCAGTTGCTCGAGCCCGATGCCGATGCCGAATACGCCGCGGTGATCGAGATCGACCTGGCCGACATCCACGAGCCGATCGTGGCCTGCCCGAACGACCCGGACGACGTTAAGACCCTGTCCGAAGTGGCCGGCGCCAAGATCGACGAAGTGTTCATCGGTTCGTGCATGACCAACATCGGTCACTTCCGTGCCGCTGCCAAGCTGCTGGAAGGCAAGCGTGACCTGCCGACCCGCCTGTGGGTGGCCCCGCCGACCAAGATGGATGCCTCCGAGCTGACCAAGGAAGGCGTGTACGGCACCTTCGGTGCGACCGGCGCGCGCATGGAAATGCCGGGCTGCTCGCTGTGCATGGGCAACCAGGCGCAGATCCGCGAAGGCTCCACCGCGATGTCGACCTCGACCCGCAACTTCCCCAACCGCCTGGGCCGCAACACCAATGTGTACCTGGGTTCGGCGGAACTGGCGGCGATCTGCTCGCGCCTGGGCCGTATTCCGACCAAGGAAGAGTACATGGCCGATGTCGGTGTGATCGCCAAGAGCGGTGCGGAGATCTACCGTTACATGAACTTCGACCAGATCGAGGAATACCAGGACGTGGCCAAGACGGTCGCTGCCTGAGGCACTACCGGCATTCCGCTGAAATGAAAAACCCCCGGTGAAAACCGGGGGTTTTATTTTTTCCCGCTGCTTGATGTCCGGACTGGATCTGCTCAGTAGGCCGGCATCGTCGATCGGGCGCTACCGGAAATCGGCGCCGCTGATGGGTCAGGGCAGAATGCTGCGGATCAATTCCGTGACTGCCGCCGGGTTCTCCACGCTGGCGACATGGCCAGCCTCTGGAATCAGCACCAGTGGGCAGCCGATCTTCTCGGCCATGATGCTTGCTTCTTCGGGCGGACGCGGAATGTCGTGTTCGCCGCAGGCGACCCAGGTGCGTTGCGGGTCCAGCGCGGTCAATGCGTCCAGTCGTTCCGGCCGAGTGAAAGTTCCTCGGCCCAGCGCCACCAGTGCGGCAATGCGTTGCGCCGGCCACTGCCGTAGGCGTTCGGCCATGGTTTGCAGCAGTGGATCATTGCCAGGAAGTTGCGGGCGAAAGAACAGCGGCACGATCTGGGCGATGAGCCCTTCCGGGATATGTCCGGCGTGTTCGATCGCCGCCAGCATCTGCAGGTAACGCTGCTGCGAGGCCTCAGGCTCGGCGGCCAGGCTGGTATCCATCAGCACCAGCGAACGTACGCGTTGCGGTTGCTGCAGGGCGAGCTCAGCGCCCCACATGCCGCCGACGGACAGTCCGACGACAGCGCATTCTTTGACGTCCAATACATCGAGCAGGTGGGCGACTTGCGTGGCGAGGTCGGCGGGTGCGCTGGCGTCTGCAGCGAGTGGCACATCGTTGCCGTGTCCGGGCAACTGCGGAATGATCACCCGGTATCGAGTGGACAGCGCGGCGATCTGCGGTGCCCACATGCGCTCATCCCAGAGATAGCTGGTGCCAAGGATGACAGGGAAGCCGTTGCCGTATTCGGTGTAGTGCCATAGGGGCCGCATGCGCGCTCACTGATGGGGAAGGATGGAGCGCTACTAGACCTGCTGAGGTCCGCGCAGTGATAGAGGCATATGCGGCATGCCCGTCGCGGACGCCGATTGCGGTCGGTGACCGCCGCGCTCGGCGGTCGTGGCCCGACACTGCCGCCTGCTTATAATTGACTGCATGGCGTCTTTAGGTCTGCGACCTTACGTCCGCACACCCGTCGCTCGGCGGTCTCAACTTGCAAGCGCAACACTTGAATTGAACTTTGCGAATTCCTCTT
>DALZLW010000230.1:0-5331 GCA_032007425.1 Stenotrophomonas sp. | reverse complement strand
TCAGCGATCAGCGCGCAGGAACGCAGGGCCGCCGGGCATGGCCGACGGCTCCGGCAGGAACGGCATGCCAGCGATCCCGGCAGCGCCCGCTGGGCGCAGCGATCAGGCGGCGACGCCGGCGCCCTTGGCCTGCACGTCGGCGTGGTACGAAGAACGCACCATCGGCCCGGACGCCACGTGGCTGAAGCCCAGCTCGTAGCCGTACACTTCCAGCGCCTTGTAATCTTCCGGCGTCCAGTAGCGCAGCACCGGGTGGTGGTGCGCGGTCGGCTGCAGGTACTGGCCGATGGTGATCATGTCCACGTCATGCGCACGCAGGTCGCGCATGGTGGCCTTGATCTGTTCGAACTCCTCGCCCAGGCCGAGCATGATGCCGGACTTGGTCAGCACCTCCGGGTGCTGCGCCTTGAAGTTCTTCAACAGGGTCAACGACCACTGGTAATCCGCACCCGGTCGCACGTTGCGGTACAGGTCCGGCACGGTCTCGATGTTGTGGTTGAACACGTCCGGCGGGTTCTGCGCCAGGATGTCCAGCGCGCGTTCCATGCGGCCCTTGCCACGGAAATCCGGGGTCAGCACTTCGATACGGGTCTTGGGCGACTTGGCACGGATTGCGCTGATGCAGTCCACGAAGTGCTGGGCACCTCCGTCGCGCAGGTCATCGCGGTCCACACTGGTCACCACCACGTATTTCAGGCCCATGTCGGCCACGGTCTGCGACAGGCTGGCCGGCTCGTTCGGGTCCGGCGGCTTGGGACGACCGTGGGCCACATCGCAGAACGAGCACCGGCGGGTGCAGACCTCGCCAAGGATCATGAAAGTGGCGGTGCCGTGGCTGAAGCACTCGTGGATGTTGGGGCAGCTGGCCTCTTCGCAGACCGTCACCAGGCGGTTCTCGCGCAGCTTGGACTTCAGCTGCTGCACCGCATTGCCAGAGGGAATCCGTACGCGGATCCACGACGGCTTGCGCAGCACCGGGGCGTCGGCGAACTGCACCGGCGAGCGGTTGATCTTGTCCCCGCCCAGCTGTTTGACGCCGGCCTGCAGCGGCGCGGCGGCGGCGGAAGCGGAGTCGCCCTGCAACATCTGCAGGGGAATGGCACGGGCGGTGGATTCGGTCATGGAAGTCCCGGCGGCGGGTGACGCCGCAAGCAATGGTTCAGGTCAGGCAGCGCCCGCGTCCAGGTCCGGCAGCGCCGATGCGACCTGCAACTGCAGGCCGAACTGGTGCGCCAACTGGTCCAGCAGCACGGTTTTGACCGCAGCCACGCCGGACGGGCCCCCCAAGTCTACCACCGAGGTCACCTGCAGCCCTTCATAGCCGCAGGGATTGATGCGGTGGAAGGGCGCCAGGTCCATGGCCACGTTGAGGGCCAGGCCATGGAAGGTGCTGCCACGGCGCACGCGGATGCCCAGGGCGGCGATCTTGGCACCACCGACGTAGACGCCAGGCGCGCCCTCGCGCCGTTCGGCACCGATGTTCCATTCGGCCAACGTATCAATGACGGCCTGTTCTATGCGGCAGACGTAGTCGCGCACGCCAATGCCCAACCGCGGTAGCCGCAGCAGGGGGTAGACCACGATCTGGCCGGGGCCGTGGTAGGTTACCTGGCCGCCGCGATCGACCTTCAGCACCGGGATATCGCCCGGCGCCAGCACGTGTTCGGGCTTGCCGGCCTGGCCGAGAGTGAACACCGGATCGTGTTCCACCACCCAGAGCTCATCGACAGTGTCATCGTCGCGCTGGTCGGTGAACTGCTGCATCGCCCGCCACACCGGTGCATAAGGCTGCCGGCCGAGGTCACGGACCACCGCCGGCTGCAGCGCACGGGGCGTGGCCGGCCCTGACAGGACGCAGTCGCTGGCTACAGCGTCCACTTCACTTCCGGGTGGCTGCGCAGCGCTTCGTGGGCACGGTCGTACTGGGCGCGGTCCTGGGCCTGGAAGGCCAGGCGGATCGACACGTACTTGCCGTTGGACGAATGCTTCCAACTGATGCGCTCGTTGAGCACATCGATGCCTGCCTTCTGCAGCAGGGCGGGAAGTTCCTGTTCCAGCCCACGATTGGCCGGGCCCATGGCGGTGAGCTCGAACTGACCGGGGAACTGGAAGCCGTGTTCTGGGTTGTCAGAGGTGATGTCCATAGGCGCGATTATGGGGATGGCCGTGCGCGAACCCAAGTCTTTGCGGCATCTACGCACAGCCATGCCAAATCTGCGCTGAAAACGACGCCATCATCCGCAGGATGCAACAATCCATGCGCAGGTCTGTGGCCGGCATCACGCCGTCACTACCCTGTATGGGATTAGAACGACATAACCATTCGCGATGAACTTTATGCCCAAGTCACTTGCTCTGCCCGCCACCCTGGCCACGCTGATCGCCACCTTGGCCGCCGCCCCCGCCTTCGCCGCTGACCAGTGCGGGCCCGATTCCATGCGCGAACACCCGCCGCAAGTGAATTTCCGGGTCGACAACGACCTGTTTGGCGGCGCCGACCAGGACCAGGGCTACACCAATGGCGCGCAGATCACCTTCGTTTCTCCGAATGTGATGGATTACACCGACGATCCGTGCCTGCCCCGGTTGGCGCGTTGGGCCAACAAGCGTCTCGAACGCCTGCACCCGGGCGAGTTCGAGCAACAGAACATGATCTTCAGCATTGCCCAAGGGATCTACACCCCCACCGATTTCACCCGCAAGGACGTGATCGAAGACGACCGTCCCTATGCCGGCGTGCTGGTGGCCAGCTTCGGCTACAACGCCCGCCGGGGCGCCCGCCTGCAGACCACCCAGCTCACCCTGGGCGTGGTCGGCCCGTGGGCACTGGGCGAACAGGTGCAGAATGCGGTCCATGATGCGCTGGGCGACGAGAAGTTCGAGGGCTGGGACAACCAGTTGCACAACGAACCGGTGTTCATGCTGACCCACGAGCGCATGCGCCGTTGGCCCGGCGATGCCAGCGCCAATGCCACGGGCTGGGGCTGGGATGCGATCAGCCATTACGGCGGCGCGATCGGCAACCTGAACACCCATCTCAACGCCGGTGGCGAGGTGCGGTTTGGCTGGAAGCTGCCGGATGACTTCGGCAGCACGCCGCTGCGACCGGCCGGTGAGAACACGGCCCCGACCCGTTCTGGCCGTGGCAGCGGCTGGTCCTGGCATCTGTTCGCCACCACGGACGCGGCCTGGGTGATCCGCGACATCACCTTGGACGGCAATACCTTCCGTAACAGCCACAGCGTGGACAAGCGCTCGTTCGTGGCGCAGGGCGGCTACGGACTGGCGGTCATGAAGGGACGCTGGAAGTTCGCGCTGGCGCGCTACCACAGCACCCGCGAGTTCGATGGTCAGGAGCAGTCACCGATCTTCGGCAGCTTTACCATCAGCCGGTCGCTGTGACCATGCCTCGCGCGCCGGCCCATGCCTGGCGCGCGCAGCGGCCAGCCATGAAAAGGCCCCGGGTCCTTCGATCCGGGGCCTTGCCGTTCCACAGGGACCGTCGCCCCTGCGTGCCTCACCCGCTACGTCGGCAATTCGCTGTCATAGTCAGGTTTTCTGTCGATGCAGCACCTGCGTTGCGCCTTCCAGCAGCTCGCGGCTGGCAACCAGCAGACCGGGTAGCACTGCATCATTGAACACGGCGGTCACCGTGGCCTGCCGACGCAGTTCAAACACCGCATGCATCACCTGCAGTACCGCCGCAGCGCCCTGCAGGTGCCGGCTGACCGTGGCCATGTCATCACAGCGTTCCGGCGTCAGCCGGGTTTCACGCCAGGCGGTGCCGTCGGCGCAACCGTGCAGGCCGATCTGTGCCTGCACCAAGGGAGGAAGACCGGCACCTTCGCGGGCCGCCAGGGTCGATTCCAGCCGCTGGGCCAGATGCGGCGGGAGGGTCGACACTGCATCGCCGACGATGGCCTGCAGACGGGGACAAGCAGCGGGAGCGGACATGCGCATTCCTGTCAAAAACGTCAAAGCTGCGGGAGATCGCTCCCGACCGCCGCGTGACTGCAGCCGGCCCGTGCATGGTTGGCGAACGCCGCTCGGGTGACTATGGGCGGATATGCAAAAAATACCGTTCCCGCAATGCAGAAGGGGGCCTCTACGAGGCCCCCTTCGGGTTTCATCCGGTGCAGACACCTGTGCGGGTACCGATGACCTGCAGCTTCATCGCGGTTCCCGCAGGCAGGGCCCGCAGCGACCTGGGCTCAGCTTTCCCACCACATCCAGAAGCTGTCCCACAGACGCTTGAAGAAGCCGGCTTCTTCCACTGCGGCAATCGCCACCAGCGGTGCTTCGGCCACCACCTTGCCATCCAGGCTCACCTTCACCGTGCCGACCTGCTGCCCCGCGGTGAACGGCGCTTCCAGGGTCTTGGGCACTTCGATGCTGGGCTTGAGGTCGTTGTAACGGCCACGCGGCAGGCTCACCAGCAGCGGCTGGGCCACGCCCAGCTGCACGTTCGGCGCCTTGCCCTTCCACACCTTGTGCTCGGTGACGGCCTTGCCGGGTTCGTACAGGCGGTGGGTCTCAAAGAAGCGGAAGCCCCAGTTGAGCAGTGCCAGGCTGTCATCGGCGCGTTGCTTTTCCGAAGCGCCGCCGAGCACCACCGCGATCAGGCGCTGGTCGCCGCGCTGCGCCGAGCTCATCAGGCAGTAACCGGCCTGGCTGGTGTGGCCGGTTTTGATCCCGTCCACGCTACCATCGCGCCACAGCAGCAGGTTGCGGTTTGGCTGCTTGATGTTGCCGACCTGGAATTCCTTGACCTTGTTGTAGGCATAGGTTTCCGGGTAATCGCGCACCATCGCCCGGCCCAGCAGGGCCAGGTCGTAGGCGGTGCTGTGGTGGCCCTCGGCGGTCAGGCCGTGGGCGTTGACGAAGTGCGAGTCCTTCATGCCGATCTTGGCGGCGTAGCTGTTCATCAGCGAGGCAAAAGCTTCTTCACTGCCGGCCACGTGCTCAGCCAGGGCGATCGCGGCGTCGTTGCCGGACTGGATCGCCATGCCCTTTTCCATGTCTTCCAGACGTGCGGTCTGATTGACCGGGAAGCCGCTGTAGCTGCCATCGGTACCGGCGCCGCCCTCGCGCCAAGCGCGCTCGCTCATCATGACCTGGTCATCGGTGCGCACCTTGCCGTTCTTGACCTCGGCCGCCACCACGTAGCTGGTCATCACTTTGGTGATGCTGGCCGGCGCCAGTTGCGCGTGGATGTTCTCGCCTGCCAACACCTGGCCAGAGGCGTAATCCATCAGCACCCAGGCTTTCGACACGCTGGGTACCGGCGCCGGCGGCGTGGCGATGGTGGCGGGGGCTGCAGCGGCGGCCGGC
>DALZLW010000229.1:0-5497 GCA_032007425.1 Stenotrophomonas sp. | reverse complement strand
GAAGAGGAATTCGCAAAGTTCAATTCAAGTGTTGCGCTTGCAAGTTGAGACCGCCATGTGACGCCCAGCGAAAAGAATGGGTTACTGGCCGATATACTGATCGAGCGCAAGCGGTTGCCAGCGGTGATTTTTCAGCAGGATGGTTGGCCTCCGAAATACCCGGCGATGCAATACTCATCGAACAAACCCACAATATTGATACAAATCAGCTCTGGGTGAAATTCATTGCAAGCGAAGAAGGGATTTACGGATTTACATCAGCCTGCACTCCGATAACGAATGAAAAGACCACCGAACAAGAGGCGCACGAAATTCGATGGTGGAAAGATGGTGTGCGCGAGGCTGGCAGCAACATCCTCCACTTCAGGTGTAATGCCTACGAACATGGGCCGATCAAGGTCAACTTGGATGTAATGATTGACAAGAGTTCAAGAGTAGTCTGGTATTCGCGCGCTTCCAAATGAGCGCATGTCCACTTGCCGAGCGGGTGTCCAGATGGACCGGTTGTCGTGGCTCGCCTGCCACGACGGCTCTCCATGTCGCTAGCGGCACGCAGCCTGTTACCTGACGACCGGCAATCCGGTTACGTTCCCACGCACATCACAACCTCAGCGTTTTTGAAGCTTTGCCCATGTACGCAGGGGTTATGGACTGATGGGATAAGGCTGCTGGCGACGCGTGTTGCCAGCCGGGATTGGCGTCCCGTCAGCTTGGATCCACCGCAACTCTGTTACCGCCCTCGGGCACGGCGGAGAATGCATGGTCTTGCCGGTCATACGGCGGGCGATGTGCGGGGGTCCCCGATCCGCCGGTTTTGGATCCAAGCACCGGTACGCCAACCCGCATCGCCCGCCACCTCGCGCTTCGGCGCAGGTGGCTTGCTCCTGCCGGGGAGATTATCGATGTACAGCGAAACCTTTGGTTCGTCGCGTCTGTATGGGTTGACCGGCATGGACGTCAGTTCTGAAGCCAGTTGCCAAGACCCGAGATCCATCAGAAAGCCCACGTTCCAGAACGCCTGCAGCCCCGCCCAGCGAGGCTGCAGGCCCCAGGCCATCAGGCTACGTAAACCGTCTTGACGTTCATGAACTCATGGATGCCATGCTCGGCCAGTTCACGACCAAAGCCGCTCTGCTTGCTGCCACCGAACGGCAGCCGCACATCGCTCTTGACGATGGCATTGACGAACGCCGCACCGCATTCCATGCGCTGCGCAAAGGCTTCACCGCGCGCCGCGTCACGCGTCCACACGCTGCCGCCCAGGCCGAAACGGGTGTCATTGGCCACCCGCAGCGCCTCGGCCTCATCCTGCACCCGGATGATCGCCGCCACCGGCCCGAACAACTCTTCGTCATACGCCGGCATGCCCGGCTGCACCTGGTCCAGCACGGTCGCCTGGTAGCCCGCATGGCTGCCTGCCACCGGCGCACCGCCGGCCAGCACGCGTGCGCCCTTCGCCACACTGGCCTTCACCTGTTCGTGCAGCTCATCGCGCAGATCGGCACGCGCCATCGGCGCCAGCGTGGTCGTCGCCTCGTTGGGATCACCGTACTGGCGCTCACCCGCCGCCACCACGAAACGCTCGGTGAAGGCATCAGCCACCGCCTCCACCACGATGAAGCGCTTGGCAGCGATGCAGGTCTGGCCACTGTTGTCGAAGCGTGACTTCACCGCGGCGGCAACTGCTTTATCCAGATCAGCATCGTCGAGCACCACGAACGCATCGCTGCCGCCCAGCTCCATCACTGATTTCTTCAGCTGGCTGCCGGCGTTTGCGGCAATCGAGCGTCCGGCGCGTTCGCTGCCGGTCAAGGTGACCGCCTTGACCCGGTCGTCCTTGAGCACCTCGGCCGCCTGGTCATTGTCGATATGCAGCACATCGAACACACCGCCCGGCAGGCCACCGTCGCGCAGCACCGCCAGGATCAGGTCCGCGCACTGCGGCACGTTGCTGGCGTGCTTGAGCAGCGCGGTGTTGCCGGCCATGAACGCCGGCGCGAGGAAACGGAACACCTGCCAGATCGGGAAGTTCCACGGCATCACCGCGAACACGCAGCCGATCGGCTCATAGCGCACGTAGCTGCGCTGGGCATCGCTGTCGATCAGCTGCGGCTTGAGGTAATCGGCGGCGTGGTCGGCATAGAACTCGCAGGCCGCGGCGCATTTTTCCACTTCGGCCAGCGCCTCGCTTTTGAGTTTGCCCATCTCGCTGGTCATCGCCTGCTGCAGGTCGTGGCGACGCTCGCGCAGCTGCGCGGCCACCTGCTTGAGGATGGTGCCCCGCTCGGCCAGCGAGCGCGCCGCCCAGCCCGGGAAGGCGTCCGCTGCAGCCTGCAGGCGCTGCTCGATGCCTTGTGCGTCGAGCAGTTCGTGGCGGTAGGTGACCTGGCCGGTGGCCGGGTTGATGATTTCGACAGTCATGGTGGGTCTCCGTCTGACAGATCCCCAGTGTGCTCCGGACAGCGTGAGCCACGCGTTGCCGGGTGTGTCCTTCCACGCGCAGGCGCCGCGACCCAGTGTCGCAGCGCCGCCGGCGGCCGTTCAGCCGTTGTCCTGCCGGGCCAGCACCAGATCACGCTGGCGACGCTTCTCCGAGCGTGCGGTCAGGTACCAGCCGACCACCGCCGCGATCGATACCGCCCCCACCATCAGCGTGGCCAACGCATTGATCTTCGGGCTGATGCCCATGCGCACCGAGGCGAAGACCTTCATCGGCAGGGTCGTGGAGCTGGGCCCGGCGACGAAGCTGGCGATCACCACATCGTCCAGCGACAGGGTAAAGGCCAGCAGCCAGCCGGCCATCAGCGCCGGGGCGATGATCGGCAGGGTGATCTTCCAGAACACCGTCAGCCGCCCTGCCCCCAGGTCCATCGCGGCTTCTTCCAGCGATTTATCCAGTTCCTGCAGGCGGGAGGACAGCACCACGGTGACGAAGGACAGGGTGAAGGTGACGTGGGCGATCCAGATCGTGGTCGCGCCACGGGCCGGGATGCCTGGCAACCCGCCCATCGACACCAGCAGGGTCATCAGCGAGAAGCCGAGGATCACGTCCGGCATCACCAGCGGTGCGGTGATCAGTGCGCTGAACAACGATTTGCCACGGAACTGGCGGAAGCGGGTCATCACCATCGCCGCCATGGTGCCCAGCACGGTTGCCGCGCAGGCGGTCCAGAAGGCGACTTTCAGGCTCATCCACAGTGCATCCATCAGCGCGCGGTCGTTGAACAACTCGCCATACCAGCGGGTGGAAAAACCGGCCCACACCGTGGCCAGGCGCGAGCTGTTGAACGAATACACCATCAACAACAGGATCGGCAGGTACAGGAAGGCAAACCCCAGCGCCAGCGCGCCCCAGCCCAGCCAGCGGTAACCACGCAGCGCGCTCATGCCTGCTTTCCTTCCAGCACACGCTGCTGCGAACGGTTGAACCACACGATCGGCACCAGCAGGAGCAGCAGCATCACCACCGCCACCGCCGAGGCCACCGGCCAGTTGCGGTTGTTGAAGAACTCGCCCCACAGCACGCGGCCGATCATCAGCGTGTCGGGGCCGCCGAGCATTTCCGGAATCACGAATTCGCCGACCGCTGGAATCATCACCAGCATGCAGCCGGCGATGATGCCGGCGCGTGACAGCGGCAGGGTGATCTTCAGGAAGGCCTGCCACGGCTTGGCGCCGAGGTCGTAGGCCGCTTCCAGCAGGCGCTGGTCATGCTTGACCAGGTTGGCGTACAGCGGCAGCACCATGAACGGCAGGTAGCAGTAGACGATGCCGATGTAGGCCGCGGTGGGGGTGTAGAGGATCTGCAGCGGTGCGTCGATCAAGCCCAGCTTGAGCAGCAGCTGGTTGAGCAGCCCGTTGCGGTCGAGGATGCCGATCCACGCATACACGCGGATCAGGAACGAGGTCCACGATGGCAGCACCACCAGCATCATCATCACGTTGCGCGCCGCCGGCTTCATCCGCGCGATGGCGTAGGCCATCGGGTAGCCGATCAGCAGGGTGAAAACGGTGGAAATGAAGGCGATCTTGAACGAGCTGACATAGGCCAGCAGGTACTGCTGGTCGCGGGCCAACTGCAGGTAGTTTTCCAGGTTGAGCTTGAGCGAGAACGCCCCGTCCACGTACTGCAGCAGCCAGGTATAGGGCGGCGAGCCATTGCGGCCGTGGGCGAAGGAGATCATCACGATGATCACGAACGGCACGGCGAAGAACAGCAGCAGCCACAGGTAAGGCACGCCGATGACGCTGGCGCGCGGATCGGGCAGCCAGCGTTTGCGCTGCACGGCACTCATGAGGTGACCACCACGCCGTCGTTGCCGCGCCAGTGCACCCACACCGCATCACCCCAGGTCAGGCCATCGCTGGCCCAACGCTGCGAGTTGGCGAAGTTGGCCTGGATCTTGCCGCCGCTGGGCAGGCGCACGTGGTACACCGAATGGCTGCCGAAGTAGGCGATATCCTCGATCACCCCCTGCGCCTTGTTGGTGGCCTCGGCCGGCTCGTCCTTGCCGATCATTACTTTTTCCGGGCGCAGCGCGTAGGCCACCGGCTGGCCCTCGTAGCAGGTGATGGCATGGTCGATGTAGATCGGCGCCGGGAACAACGGCGTGCGCACGGTGACATGGGTCGTCAGGTCCTCGTCGATCACCCCTTCGATCAGGTTGACCGATCCGATGAAGCCGGCGACGAAGCGGTTGGCCGGTTGCTCATAGACCTCATCGGGCTTGCCGACCTGCTGGATCCAGCCGGCATCCATCACCGCGATGCGGGTGGCCATGGTCATCGCCTCTTCCTGGTCGTGGGTGACCATCACGCAGGTGACGCCGGAGGTTTCGATGATGTTGACCAGCTCCAGCTGCATCTGCGAGCGCAGCTTCTTGTCCAGCGCACCCATGGGTTCGTCCAGCAGCAGCAACTTGGGGCCCTTGGCCAGCGAGCGGGCCAGTGCCACGCGCTGTTGCTGGCCGCCGGACAGTTGGTGCGGGCTGCGCTTGGCCAGCTGGGTCATGTGCACCAGCTCCAGCATCTCGCCAACCCGGCGGCGGATCGCATCGGCCGCCAGGCCATCCTGCTTCAAGCCGAAGGCGATGTTCTGCTCCACCGTCATGTGCGGGAACAACGCATACGACTGGAACATCATGTTCACCGGGCGCTGGTAAGGCGGCAGCGCATTGAGCCGCTGGCCATCGAGTTCGATGCTCCCGCGGGTGGGCGTCTCGAAGCCGCCCAGGCAGCGCAGCAGGGTCGATTTGCCGCTGCCCGAACCGCCCAGCAGGGCGAAGATCTCGCCTTTGCGTACATCCAGGTTGACGTCGTCCACGGCGACGAAGCCGTCGAACTCCTTGCGCAGGTCACGGATGGACAGGTAGCCGGGCTCACCCGCGAGGGCGATGGCAGGGGCTTCCGGCTGGGCGTCAACGGGCATGGGGCAAGGGCTCCGGGAACAGGAATGGCAGCAGGGGGCCATTCTAAACGCAGGGGCTGGAGGGGGATA
>DALZLW010000228.1:0-5512 GCA_032007425.1 Stenotrophomonas sp. | reverse complement strand
GGTGCCGGCGATGCGTTCCAGGATCCAGGGAATGACCCGGCGCCCGACCACCAGCATCACCGCCACGAACAGCCCCAGTTGCACGAAGGTCCAGCCGATCTGGGCCAGCACGCTGCCGACCGTGTGGGTCTCCTTGGCCGCATCGGGTCCGAACACGCCGGCCATCACCGGCATCATCACCAGGGCGATGACGCATGCAAGGTCTTCCACGATCAGCCAGCCCACGGCGATCTTGCCGCGCTGGGTTTCCAGCAGGCGACGTTCTTCCATCGCGCGCAGCAGCACCACCGTGCTGGCCGTGGACAGCGAGAAACCAAACACGATGCCGTGCAGCGCCGGCCAGCCCATCAGCGTCGCCAGGCCCCAGCCCAGCAGGGTGGCCACGGTGATCTGGCCGATCGCCCCGGGGATGGCGATGGCCTTCACGGCCATGAGGTCCTTGAGCGAAAAATGCAGGCCGACGCCGAACATCAGCAGCATCACGCCCAGTTCGGCCAACTGGTTGGCCAGCGCCTGGTCAGCGACGAAGCCCGGGGTGAACGGACCAACGCAGATGCCTGCCACCAGATACCCGACCAGGGGCGACAAACGGAGCTTGTTGGCCAGGGCGCCGAAGATGAAGGCGAGCCCCAGACCGACGGCCACGATGTTGATCAGGTCGGTGTCATGGTGCATCGGCACTCGCTTCTGGCGCAGGGAATGCCTTGATTTTGGCCGATGGCGCCAGATACAGCAAACCCGCAGGCCAATGGCATGCGGGTTTGCTTGCTGCACGGCAGCCCGGACGAAAGGCCCCGTGCCCAGCGACCGGGCCATGCCGGCAGGCGCCGGCGTTGCCGCTTACCAGGTGTACTTGATGCGACCGTACACGTAGGCACCGTTGAAGCCGTACGGCGAGTAGTTGCTGTACGGCAGCATGCCCCAGGTGGAGTTCTGCAGGTCCTGGGTACGGTCCGGGTACTGGTCCAGCAGGTTGTCGGCACCCACGGTCAGGGTCCAGTTGCTGCTCGGCTTGTAGCTGGCCGAGGCATCCACGACCCAGCTGTCGCCGTAAGTCTGGTCACGCGCGGCCGTGGCCGAGTTGCGCACGGTGAAGCTGCCGTAACGCGTGGCCGCCAGGCCCAGCTCCCAATGGTCGCTGCGCCAGGTACCGCTCAGGATGGCCTTGTCCTTGGGGAAGCTGTCTTCGATGCGGCCGATTTCATCCCTGCCGATCAGCGACTGGGTGATGCCCAGCGCCTGGAAGGCCGCTGGCGAGGCGCCGAACTTCTTCACCTCGGTTTCGTTGTAGCTGTAGGCCGCGGTCAGTTCCAGGCTGCTGGCGCTGAAGGGGATGGTGTAGCTGCCCACCGCATCGACGCCACGGGTGCGGGTATCCAGGCCATTGGTGAAGTAGGAGAACGCCGTGACACCGGGCAGGCCCAGGCCACTGAGCAGGTTGGCCACGGCGGCGTTGCCGTCCACCGTGATGTTGGACGACAGTGCGATGCGGTCGTCGATGTCGATCTGGTAGGCATCGACGGTCAGGTACAGGCGATCGACCGGCTGCAGCACCAGGCCCAGGCTGTAGGAGGTGGCGGTCTCGGCCTTCAGCGGCGATGAGCCCAGCGCCTGCGCTGCGGCGCTGCTGGCCGGGAAGGTGCCGCGCTCGACGAAGTTGCCGTTGACGATGGTGCTGGTCACCGCCTGGTAGCTCTGCTGGGCCAGCGAGGGCGCGCGGAAGCCGCTGGAGGCGGTGGCACGCAGCGCCACCTTGTCGGTGAAGGCATAGCGCGCCGACAGCTTGCCGGAGAACTTGTCGCCGAAATCGGAATAATCTTCGTAACGGCCGGTGATGCCCGCGGAGAACTTGTCGGTCAGGTCCGCTTCCAGGCCTGCGTACACCGCATAGTTGTGGCGGTCGGCATGCACCTCGTTGATCGGGGTGAAGCCAGCAAAACCCTGTGCGCCGCTGCCGGTGTAGGAGTTCAGTTCGCCCGGGGTCTGTTCCCACTTCTCACGGCGGTACTCACCACCGAAGGACAGGGTGACCGGGTAGGCCAGGCCCCAGTCCAGCGCCTGGGTGAAATCGGCGTTGAAGATGTCCTGCTGGTACTTCAGGCGACCATCGTAGAAGTCACTGGGGCTGTTGACGCCCAGTGCGTAGTTGATGGAGTTGCGGGTGTGGAAGCTGAGGTCGTTCTCACCGTGGTTGGCGCTCAGGTCCCAAGTGAAGCCACCTTCGGTGCTGCCCTTGACGCCGGCGACCACGGAGCGGTCCTTGGAGTACTGGTTGATTTCCGGCACGTAGCCGTCCGGGTACACCTGGGCCAGCAGTGCACCCTGGCTGCTGTGGTTGCGCGAACGATAGAACGCGAACGAGGTGATGTCGCGGTTGCTGAGCAACGAGTTGGCGTAGCCGGTGATGTTGTCGGTGAAGGCGAAGCTGGCATTGGCGGATGCGGCGGTGGCATCCACCTGCGGATCGCCGACCACGAAGGTAGTCTGGCCGACGCTGGGGAAGTTGCCGGTGTTCGGCGCCGTGCCACGGTACGGGCCGGCACGGTTGCTTTCGTCCTGCTGGCTGATCTGGCCGGCCAGGTGCAGGCTGCCGCGGCCATCGGCGAAGCTCACCCCGGTATCGCCGGAAAGCTGGTTCTTGCTGCCGTCACCGGCCGAGTACTGGCCGTGGTCGATGGCCAGGCTGCCGCCACTGCCGCTGCCCTTGAGCACGATGTTGACCACGCCGGCGATGGCATCGGAACCGTACTGGGCCGAGGCGCCGTCACGCAGCACTTCCACGCGCTCGATGGCAGCGATCGGTATGGCATTGATGTCCACCGCCGAGGAGCCGCGGCCGATGCTGCCGTTGACGTTGATCATCGCCGAGGTGTGGCGGCGCTTGCCGTTCACCAGCACCAGCACCTGGTCGGGGGACAGGCCGCGCAGCTGCGCCGGGCGCACGCCGCTGGTGCCGTCGGTCAGCGCCGGTCGCGGGAAGTTGAGCGAGGGCAGGGCGCGTGACAGCGCGGTTGCCAGCTCGCTGGTACCGGTGGACTGCAGCACTTCGGGGGTGATGATGTCGATCGGCGACTGCGACTGCGCCACGGTCCGGTCAGAGACACGGGTGCCGGTGACGATCACCGTGTCCAGGGTGCTGGCGGCGGTGCCGGTCTGCTGGGCTGTGGCGGGGAGAGCGGAGAAACCGAGCGCGACAGCGACGGCGGCGGCGAGCGTACTGGTCTTGCGGATCATCGGGACGTGGCTCCGTTTGGGGGTGCGGCACCGGAGCGACATCTCGGGAACGGGACGGCGGTGTTGCGGTGCGCAATATCGGAATTAACGCTATTTTTATTGCCTGTCAAATGTCGGTAACAGTAAAAATCATTGCAGCGGCAACTATTTAGCGCATCCGGGGGTGCAGGGAGGGTCAAGGCCGGGGCGCGGGCGGCGGCCGACGGAGAGAGAGGGCCAACACCGCGCGGGAATCCCCGGGACGCGTCAAGTATTCGTTAACGCTAGAATGGCGTCGCAGGAACGGTGCTCATCTGCACATTCCATTCCGTTATTTGGACCTCTCCCCCGATGATTTCGCTTCGTAATTTCGCCATGCGCCGCGGCGAGCGGCTGCTGTTGTCCAACGTCGACCTCACCCTGCATGCCGGTTACCGGGTGGGTGTGGTTGGCCGCAACGGGGCCGGCAAGTCCAGCCTGTTCGCCGCCGTGCAGGGCGAACTGGAAGCCGACAAGGGCGATGTCGAGCTCCCCGGCAAGATCCGCATCGCCAGTGTGGCGCAGGAAACGCCGTCGCTGCCCGACCCGGCGCTGTCGTTCGTACTTGGCGGCGACGTTGAGGTGGCGGCAATCCTGAAAGAGGAAGCCGAGGCCACCGCGCGCGAAGACTGGGAGGCCGTGGCCGAGGCCCATACCCGGATGGCCGAAGTGGGCGCCTACGATGCCGAGGCACGTGCCGGCAAGCTCTTGCATGGCCTGGGGTTCCCGGCCGAAACGCATCATCGTGCCGTTTCTTCGTTCTCCGGCGGCTGGCGCGTGCGCCTCAACCTCGCCCGCGCGCTGATGATGCCCAGCGACCTGCTGCTGCTCGATGAGCCGACCAACCATCTGGATCTGGACGCGGTTTACTGGCTGGAACAGTGGCTGCTGAAGTACCCCGGCACCCTGCTGTTGATCTCCCACGATCGTGAGTTCCTCGACAACGTCGGCACGCATACGCTGCACCTGCACGGTGGGACCGCCAAGCTGTATACCGGTGGCTATACCGATTTCGAGCGCCAGCGCGCCGAACAGCTGCGCCAGCAGCAGATCGCCCACGACAAGGAACAGGCCGAGCGCGCGCACCTGCAGAGCTTCATCGACCGCTTCAAGGCCAAGGCGTCCAAGGCCGCACAGGCGCAGAGCCGGATGAAGCGCCTTGAAAAGCTGGCTGGCACCGAAGCCGTGCGTGCCGAGCGCGAATTCCGCATCGAGTTCGCCCCGCCGGCCAAGCTGCCGTTCTCGCTGATCCGCCTCAACGATGTCGAAGCCGGCTACGGCGCAGATTCGGTGATCCTGCACAAGGTGGGCTTCGGCCTGGAAGCTGGCCAGCGCATCGGCCTGCTGGGACCCAACGGGGCGGGCAAGACCACCCTGGTCAAGACCCTGGTGGGTGAACTGAAGGCGCTGGCCGGCGAACGCATGGCGCACCCGGACCTGAAGATCGGTTACTTCGCCCAGCACACGGTGGAGTCGCTGCACGAAGGGCAGTCGCCGATGGAACACTTCCGCGACATCGCCCCGGACGCGCCCAACCAGGCGTTCCGCGATTTCCTTGGCAAGTGGAACTTCCCCGGTGACCGTGCGTTCGAGCCGGTGGATGGTTTTTCCGGTGGCGAGCGTGCCCGTTTGGCCTTGGCCCTGATCGCCTGGCAGCAGCCCAACGTGCTGCTGCTGGACGAACCGACCAACCACCTTGACCTGGAAATGCGTGAAGCGCTGGCCGAAGCGCTGAGCGATTTCGAAGGTGCCATCGTGATGGTGTCCCACGACCGCCACCTGATCGGCCTGGTCTGCGATACGTTCTGGCGTGTCGCCGATGGCGTGGTCGAGCCCTTCAATGGTGATCTTGACGAGTACGCGGCCTGGCTGCGGACCCGTCCGCAGGCACAGGGCAACAAGGCGCGCGTCGTCGAAGCCGAGGCAGCCGCAGCGGCGGCACCGGCGGTGAAAGCGGCACCGGTGACGCAGGTGGTGCAGAAGAAGCCGGTCAATCCGCACAAGCTGGCCGCCGCCGAAGCGAAGGTGGCGGAGCTGGAAGCGGCCCTGGCCGAGGTAGACCGGCAGCTGGCCGATCCGGGCAATTTCGCCGATGCAACGCGCATGGCGGTGCTCGGGCGGGAGCGTGAAGCGCTGGCCGGCCAGCTGGAAAAAGCCGAGGCGGCATGGATGGAACTGCTGGAGGCCTGAGGCCGGCTTCCTGCCAGACGCGGGGCCGCAGGCCATGGCGCCGGGCCCTGCCCGGCGAGCGCAGCGGCAC
>DALZLW010000227.1:0-5528 GCA_032007425.1 Stenotrophomonas sp. | reverse complement strand
GCGCTGCGGCGCGCGCGCCGGGCATGACCCGGCGCCTTGGCGGCTGGCTCAGCGCCACCAGGCCGGCATCCGGCTGGCGTCCACGCCGCCGGTTTCGAAGATGGCCGTGCGGGTGCCACCGGCTTTGACCGGGAATTCGATGCTGATCGCGCTGCCCTTTCCCGCCAGCTTCCACAAGGCTTTCTGGTCAGTGATGAACAGGGCGATGGCCTCGTCGGTCTTCGGCCGCCACGCCGGCATGGACTGCGCTTTGCCACCGTCGACGCTGACCTTCACCGTGCACTGCGGACAACGGAAATCGCCGGCCTGCAGCACCAGGTAGGCATGCCGCTTCCATTCCGGATGGTCGCGGAACACCAACTGCACGGGCTTTGCACCGCTGCCGTCCACATCCACCCGTTCTTTGCTGTAGATCGCCGCCGAGCGCTGCACGCCCTTCGTGCCTACCGGGATCGCGTTGTACTGCCACAGCGCCTGCAACCGGCGCTGTTCACGGGCGGCCTCGGCCTTGGCCTTGACCTCGGCAACGCCCGGCGCGATACGCGCCGCCACCTCGGTGTCTTTGTAAACGTCCAGCAGCGAGCTGCCGTGCAGCCGTGCGCGCTCCCAGTTCTGTGCTGCCACTTCGCGTTCGTACTCGGCGGCGACCTTCTCTGCCTTGGCCTCCTGATCGGCCTTCGCCGCGGCGGCCGCGGCCTGCTGTGCCTGGCGTTCGGCTTCAGGATCGCTGCACGCAACGACAGACAGCGCACAGGCTGCGGCGAGAATCAGCTGTTTCATGCGGGCTCCGCAGAGAGGATAGCCTCCTACTGTAGAGCCGACATGCGCCGGCTGCACGTTCACCGTCAACGCCGCAGCCGTGGGAAGGGCGGTTCGCCCTACCCTCGGCGCCATGGCTTCCGACCGGAAGGTGGCCATTCCCATCAATCAAAAGCGCAATGACCAGCGTGCATTGAGTGCGTGTTCGCGTCTGTCACGCCCGAACTGGCCGTTATAGCCCAGCTCCAACTGCTGGCGCGGACTCAGCCACGCCGACAGTCCCAGCTCTGCCACCACAGCGCCGTCGGCCACCGGCGCACCTCTGACGGCAAAGCGATCGCCACCGTCGAAGGCCAGCTGCGCCCTGCCAGCAAGGTCACCAAATGCGCGGCGATAACCCAATCCACCCACCACGTTCAACCAGGCATCCTGCTGGAATGAGGCGACCAGTCCCTTGTTGAAACGCACCCCGGCGGTGGCCACCGTCGTGGTGGTGTCGTCCACCGTTCCGTGCAGCGCCGCCGCTTGCCCCTTCTCACGCACATCGCCCACTGCCACGTTAACGCTTGCGAGCTGCAGGTAGGGCTCCAGCCCCGCAGCGGTATCGCCCAGCCGGTAGCCCGCTTCGACGAAAGCCTGGAGGGTCGTTGCCGTGTAGCTGGCAGTCAGCCCATCAACATAGCCGGCAAACGCGACCTGACGCGTAGTATCGATCTCATGCGCGCTGTAGCCCGCGCCGGCGCGCAGACCCAATCCCCCCCACTGGCTGCCGGCGTGCACGGCCACGTGCCTGCCGTTGACGCGTGCCTTTGCCGCGCGGCCTTGCGCCTGCTGGATATCAGTGCGTCCATTGCCCAGTAACAGCCCGACACTCCACTTGCCGACCTGGCGGTCGATACCCATCAGCAAGCCGTTGCTGCTGGACGCCGTGCGCGCCGTATTGGCGGTGCCGCGCAGCGTGCCACTGCCTCCCAATGCCTGCACCCACACGCCGGTCGCCTCGTTGGGATCCTCCTGCGGCGAACGCGCAACGGTCGCTCGGTTCAGCGCGGCATCGCGCGGATAACGGCTGCTTTCCGCCAGCGCCATGGGCGTGGCGGCATGCAGCTCCCCGCTCAATCCATCCAGCGCTGCACCCAGCTGTTGCGGGAACAACAGCGTGAGCGGTCCGGGAAGCCCCTGGTCCGCGGCCAGCCCATCGGCCGAAGTGGCCACCGCACGCTGGTTCGGCGTGGTCGCCGAGCTGGCCAGCAGTTGCCCTCGGGTGATGTCGACCCTGATCTCATTGGCGTCATAGTCCAACGAGAACTGCAGGAAGGGCGAGAACGCACTGAAATCGGCCGTGGCGAAGGTGCCCTGCACCCCTCCATCGGCTCGCAGCACGCCGAACCGCTGGCCCAGATAATACGTACCCGCTTCCGGCAACACCCGCAGCGTGCCGTCCACGCTGGCGGTCCCGCTGACACGCAACAGGCCATCGCGCTGACCCAGCGCCATACCGGCCAGGTAGCGTCCACTGGCGGTCTGGACGTAATCGCCGTTGATGGTCAGGGTGCCGAGGGCGCCACCCGAGGCAATCGTACCTGACACGTATGTGTCAGCCAGCGCCCCGGCGCCGTGCAACAGCCCGTTGACGCCGACGGTGGTCGTCCTGCCGGTCTGCAGCCCATTGAACGTGACCACCGCATTGTTGATCGCCAGCGCGCTGTTCTCCAATACGCCGCCAGCGGCGATCAGCGCCGATCCGCCGCGCAGGTCCAGATCCGTAGCGGAAAGCGCACCGTTCAGGCGGAGCTGACCGCCTTCCACCACCACCGCGTCGGTCAACGTATTGCGTCCATCCAGCTCCAGAATGCCTTCGCGCAGCAGCGCGCCATTGAAGCTGTTGTCACCGCTCAGGCGCAGCCAGCCTATGCCGGACTTGGTCAGCGCACCCGGGCCGCCGATATCGTTGGTCCAGTCATCCCAGGCATCGCCTTCCCATACTTTCAAGCCTCCGGCATGTGCTTCCATCACCACATGGGTATCCACACGCAGCTGGCCATAGCCTTCGATGGCCTTTTCGAGATTGACCAGCCCCCAGCCATACACATCGTCCACG
Organism: Stenotrophomonas sp.; assembly: GCA_032007425.1. Classification (GTDB taxonomy): domain Bacteria; phylum Pseudomonadota; class Gammaproteobacteria; order Xanthomonadales; family Xanthomonadaceae; genus Stenotrophomonas. The sequence goes on along the minus strand of DALZLW010000227.1, from coordinate 2,668 downwards.
CCCGGAGCCCCCAGGTCCGTGGCGGTGGTCAGCAGCACGTCGCGCACCTGAGCGTTGTCCAGATAAGGAAAGCGCTCGAAGAGCAGGCCAAGTGCGCCGGTGACATGAGGCGCTGCCATGGAGGTACCGCTCTCTCCCTCATAGCCGTGCACCGGAAGACGCTTCACCACCGCCTCCAGGTCGCCATCGACGCCGGCTTCCAGCGTGTAGTCCACTTTCGAGTCATCGGTGAAGCTAGTGGACAGGATGCCTGTGCCGGGTGCCGCCAGGCACCACCGTGCGGTATCGCCGCACCGCATGGACTGTTGGAGCCTGTTGTCACGGTCGACATTGACCACGCTCAACCAGTACGGTTCAACCTCCGGGCGCACCCGCGGGACGCTTGCATTCACCGACGCCACTGGACTTTCTTCAGGCGACAGACCCACCTCGCTGTGGTTACCTGCCGCCCACACCTGGATGACACCATTCTGTCGGGAGCCATCGGCCAATAGATCGAGCAGCGGTTGACTCTGCGGTGCAGCGAGAACCTCATCCATCTCGCTTTCCGTGACTGCGCTCCTGCCGACGTCGGAGCCCCAGCTATGGTTCACCGCACGCACGCCCTGATATGCAAGCTGCGTGTAGAGCTGGGGCATCACGTTCTCTGCCAGCCTGGCGGACGAGTTCCGTATGCGGGGCTGGCCCTCATGCATGTCGACGTAAACGAAGTCGTCCGCATAGAAATTGCCGACCACCAGGTCGCTGCCAAAGGACACGCCATGCATTCCCACGCCATCGCGATTGGCGGCAATCGTGCCCGCGACGTGGGTGCCATGCGAATCCAGTTCACCGATCTCTTCGAGGTTGTACTTATCCAACAGTTCCTTGCGGACACTTTCAGGCACGTCATCGGCAAAAGCAGTCAAAAGAGCCGCAACCTGATCGCCTTCGCTGTGGCCGCAAGCACCTGGCCCGAGGACTACCCGGGTGGCTGTGCAGAGGCTGCCGTCCCCTAGCAGCTCCGCCATCTGGAGGCTGCGGTGGCCCTTTCCTGCGAACTCGGGGTGTGAAAGATCACTACCTGTGTCATACACCCCGAGCCGACTGCCTTTGCCGCTGAGCCCCCGCGCATAGGCAGCGTCGGCTTTGATGGCCCCCAGCCCCCAATCGGCATTGAATTCATCGGTGCGCCACGCATCGCGATCCAGGCTGGGACGCGATGGACTGGCCATTGCGGTGGAACCGGAAACCACCAACAGCAGGGCTGCGGCGACATGAGATGCAAGGGGGGAACGGGGAGTACGAATGACTTGCCGCATGGTGGCTACCTCGATGGAAAACGGACCGCACCGGTGATGCGATTCCAGATCGAAAATAGCCAATCCCCGCTCTCTCTCGACAACGGAATTCGATTTGCCTGGGCAGCAGGGCTGTGTTGGTCACCAGGTGTTGCGAATCACCTGCTGATTGCGCACACATGCACACGACTCCCCATCTCTCTCAGTCAACTGCACGCTACAGGCGTCACTCCCTTACCTGTCGCCACCATTGCGTAGAGACAGTGGATGCTCCGATGTCCACCTGTCCGCCCATGCGCGCGATGACCAGCAGCACGCCACATTCTTGCGCCAAAAGGGCGGTGCGATCTTCCGCAGAGCGATAGCGCCGAGCCATACCCGGCGCGCGCGGCGGCGAAGGCCGAGCATGACGAACGACCGTCGCCACGCCCGGAGCCGGTCGCCCGTTACTTGGCTTCGGCCTTGGACAGCATGTCCTGCACCGAACCGGTGGTGATCGGGTGGTAGCCCGGCTTGGCCTTTTCGAACGCGGCCTTGGCAAAGGCCAGGCCTTCCGGCGTCTTCACCAATTCGGCATAGATCGGCATGATCAGCTTGCGACGGCCGACGCGTTCGATGAAGGCACCGGCCGCTTCGTTGGCCTGGGTGTAACCGCTGCGGATCGCCAACGGGTACCAGCGCATGGCGACCTCGCCATTGGCCGTGCCAGTGAAGTGGTACGCCTTGTCCAGTGCAGCCAGCTTGTCCTGCGGCAGGGTATCTCCCAAGCCACCGATGAAGCGCACCCACTCCTGGGTGCCCCACTCCGCCGTGAGCTGGTTGCTGGGCAGCTCGCCGGTGCCACTGAAGGCGATGCGCGCGGTGTCGACGTTGCTGAAGTTGCGCGACTGCGCCTTGGTGGCGAAGCCCGGGATGCCCGGCTCATCCAGCCAGGCCTTCACTTCGGCCTCGGTCACCTTGCCCGGGTGTTTGTCCAGCAGGTTCTTCTGCAGGTACTCGACGAACTGGTCGGTGTTGGCGCTCTGGAACGCGTGGTCATCGAACCAGCCGCGCAGGAAGGGATCGAACACCTCACGCCCGAAGCGCTCCTCCAGGAGCTCCAGGAACCAGGAGCCCTTCACGTACGCCACCTGGCTCAGTGCTTCGTCCGGGTCGCGTTCGTTCAGCGGCGGCAGGGCCAGCGCCTGGTCGGCCGGGCTCATGTCCTTCACTTCGGCCAACAGATCGGTCTGGTCGATCTGCCGTTCCATTTCGGCCATCTCCTTGCCGTACAGCGCTTCGGTGATGCGGCCCTGCACGTAGGTGGTGAAGCCCTCGTTGAGCCAGATGTCCTTCCAGCTGGCATTGGTCACCAGGTTGCCCGACCAGCTGTGCGCCAGTTCATGGGC
>DALZLW010000226.1:1837-5540 GCA_032007425.1 Stenotrophomonas sp. | reverse complement strand
TTCCAGGAATACCGCGGCATCTTCGAGAAGGACCGGGCGCTGGCCCGGCGCTTCCAGAAGATCGACATCATCGAGCCCACCGTGGGTGAAACCTACGAGATCCTGCAGGGCTTGAAGGGTAAGTACGAAGCGCACCATGGCGTAACGTACGCCGATGAGGCACTGCAGGCGGCCGTCGACCTGTCGGTGAAGCATATCGGTGATCGGCTGCTGCCCGACAAGGCGATCGATGTCATCGACGAGGCCGGTGCGCGCCAGCGGGTGCTCCCGGAAGGGCAGCGCAAGGAGCTGATCGACGTCGAAGAGGTCGAGGCGATCGTGGCCAAGATGGCCCGCATCCCGGCCAAGCAGGTCAGCGCCACCGACAAGGACGTGCTGCAGCACCTGGAGCGCAACCTGAAGATGGTGATCTTCGGGCAGGATCCGGCGATCGAGACGCTGTCGTCGTCCATCAAGCTGGCGCGCAGTGGCCTGGCCAACCCGGAAAAGCCGATCGGCAACTTCCTGTTTGCCGGCCCCACCGGCGTCGGCAAGACCGAGGTCACCAAGCAGCTCGCGCTGCAGTTGGGGATCGAGCTGGTGCGGTTCGACATGTCCGAGTACATGGAGGCGCACTCCATCAGCCGGCTGATCGGCGCCCCCCCGGGCTACGTGGGCTTTGACCAGGGTGGCTTGCTGACCGAAAAAATCGTCAAGACGCCGCACTGCGTGCTGCTGCTGGATGAAATCGAGAAGGCGCACCCGGACATTTTCAACATCCTGCTGCAGGTCATGGACCGGGGCGTGTTGACCGATACCAATGGGCGCGAAGCGAACTTCAAGAACGTGGTGCTGGTGATGACCACCAATGCCGGCGCTACCCAGGCTTCGCGGCGCAGCATCGGCTTCACCAAGCAGGACCACGCCACTGACGCGATGGAAAGCATTCGTCGCAGCTTCACCCCGGAGTTCCGCAACCGGCTTGATGCCGTCGTGCAGTTCCAGGCGCTGGGCTTCGAGCACATCCTGCGGGTGGTGGACAAGTTCCTGATCGAGCTGGAAATGTTGCTGCAGGAAAAGCACGTCACCCTGTCGGCCACGCCGACCGCGCGCGATTGGCTGGCCCACCATGGCTTCGACCCGCTGATGGGTGCGCGGCCGATGTCCCGGGTCATCCAGGACAAGGTCAAGCGGCCGCTGGCCGACGAACTGCTGTTCGGCAAGCTCGTCAATGGCGGCAAGGTATCGATCGATGTGCGCGACGACCAGTTGGTCGTGGAAACCTGGGCCGAGCCGGAAAAGCTGTTGCCGGCGACGGTGGAGTAAGTCCGGGGCGCTCGACCGGATTGAGGTGACAGGTAGCGCCGGGCCATGCCCGGCGTTGCTTTCTGCGCGGGACGGGATGACGTTCTCTTTGCGGCGCCGGGCAGCAGCCTTCGCGCAGGCACGCCAAAAGGCCAGCAACAAGGCTGGCCTTCCTGTATTCGGCGAACGAACGCCGACCCGCTTACTTCATGCGGTAGGTGATACGGCCTTTGGTCAGGTCGTACGGGGTCATTTCAACCTTGACCCGGTCACCGGTGAGGATGCGGATGTAGTTCTTGCGCATGCGGCCGGAGATATGGGCAATGATTTCGTGACCATTTTCCAGGCGGACGCGGAAAGTCGTGTTCGGCAGCGTCTCGCTGACGGTGCCTTCGAACTCGATGGAATCGTCTTTCGACATGTAGTCCTGTGCGGTTCAGAGAACGGCCACGCTGGGCCTAAGGCGCGGTATTTTACGCAGGTTCGCGCCGCGTTGCAAAGTTTGCGTTAACGTCCGGCCAGTGCAGCCACTGGCTGGCGGCCCAACAGTGCCGCCCAGCTGCCCTCAAGCCCTTGCTCCATAACGCTTTGGCGGACATGGGCGAGGAACTCGGGCCGACCCATCCGCGTCGCGCCCATGCGCAGCAGGTGCGGATTCTCCACCTGGGCATCGAGCAGGGACACGCCGTGTCGGCGCAGATGTCGGGCCAGACCCGACAGGGCCACCTTGGAGCCGCCGCTGGCGTCACTGAACATGCTTTCGCCGAAGAACATACGACCGATACCAATCCCATAGATGCCGCCGACCAGGACGGCGCCATCCCAGACTTCGACCGAATGCGCGAACCCGAGGTGGTGTAGTTCAACATAGGCCTGCACCATGCCTTCGGTGATCCAGGTGCCGTCCTGGCCCGGGCGTGGCGCTTGAGCGCAGGCGCGCATCACCTGCTCAAACGCGGTGTCGGCCGTCAGCGTCCAGTCGAGGTCGCGTAACTGCCGCTGGAAGCGGCGGGATAGATGCACCGTATCGGTGTGGAAGACCATGCGCGGATCCGGCGACCACCACAGCAACGGCTCGCCCTCGCTGAACCACGGGAAGATGCCGCCGGCGTAGGCGTTCAACAGGCGCAGCGGGTGCAGATCGCCACCGATGGCCAGCAGCCCGTCGGGGTGGCGCAACGCCGTTTCTGCCGGTGGAAACGGCGCTTCCGGTGCATCGTCCAGGCGCCACGGGAGCTGCCGGGTCATGGCGTCACGCCCTTGTCGCGGAACGGGCTGTGCTGCAGCAGTTCCTGCTGGTAACGCTGCACATCGCGGCGTTCGGCGGCGCACCACGGCCGCAGGGCCTCGGCGAACGCGGGATCATTGACCTGGTGTCGGCTCCGCACCCGGCGGGGCAGGAAGCCGCGCGCGAGCTTGTGCTCGCCTTGCGCGCCGGGCTCGAAGCGGCGCAGGCCTTCGCGCAGGCAATAGGCAATGCCCTGGTAGTAGCAGGCTTCGAAATGCAGGCCGGGCAGGGTGGCTCCGCCCCAATAGCGCCCATACAAGGTGTCGCCGCCGCGCAGGCAGAGGGCGCCGGCAATCGGCGCGCCATCGTGCTCGGCGAGGAACAGGACCAGGCCGCGGCCAAGCTGGATCGCCAGGTGGCGCAGGAAGGCCTCGGTCAGCGCCGGTGCGTTGCCGTACTCGAGAAACGTCTGCAGGTAAAAGCCGTACATGGCCTGCAGGTCGGCGCGACTGGCTTCATCGCCGTGCACGACGCGAAACGTGATGCCCTGTCGCGCCACCTTCTCACGTTCCTGGCGGATGTTCTTGCGATGCTTGCTGTCCATGTCGGCCAGGAAGCCGCTGAATTCCTGCCAGTGGCCAGGGTTTTTCCATTGGAACTGCACATCTTCGCGTAGCAGCCAGTCTTCGCCGAAGGCGCGATCGTCGTCCTTGGAATGGAAGTTGATGTGCGCCGAGGACAGGCCCAGCGCTGGCAGATGCTGCTGCAGGGCGGTGAGCAGAGCGGCCTTGCCTGCATCTGTCGCTGCCAACAGACGCGGGCCGGTGACGGGCGAGTAGGGTACCGCCCCCAGCCACTTCGGGTAGTAATCCTGGCCGTAGCGCGCATAGGCATTGGCCCAGGCATGGTCAAACACGAACTCACCATGCGAATTCTGTTTGAGGTAACCAGGGATTGCGCCGACCAGGGTGTCACCCTCCCAGGCGCTGAAGTGCAATGGGGTCCAGCCCCAGTCCTCACGCAGGCAACCGTGCGCTTCCAGTCCGGCCAGGAAGGCGTGGCTGACGAAGGGATTGCAGCCGTCGTGCAGGGCATCCCATTGGCTGGCGGGGATGTCCTGCAGGTTCGAGAGAAAACGGTAAGCGGGCATGCTGCACAGGATAGGGCAGAAGCCGGCTGGCGGTGCGGGCA
>DALZLW010000226.1:0-1737 GCA_032007425.1 Stenotrophomonas sp. | reverse complement strand
CGGAGTGGATGCGATGAAAGGTGGTAGCTATGTCGGATGTTGTGTGCTGCTCATGTTGAGCGGAGCAGCTGGTGCGGCCCGGACGGCGCCTACCGGATCCGGGATACATGACGCTGAGGCTGATCGGGTTTTGACCGATCGCCTTAATAAAGATCTCGCCGGTGTGAAGCGCTTCAAGGGGCAGGCGCCGCATGTAATTGGACGCGCCCGAATCGATCTTGCAACATGTGAAGTAACACTGGATGTCCCAGCATCTTTCCTGCCTTCGGAACTCTCGGAGGACTTCCGGGAGGAATTGCGCGGAATTGAAAACTCAATTTGGTGGACTTCGCAGGGGCTTGGCTGCACCGGTGGCGGCAAGTTCCTTTTTAGCGGCAAACCTATCGAGTATTACTTCCCTGATGCGGACGAGATGCTATCGTCGGCAAGGGACGCTGGCAGCCCGCGCAATGAGTCCCTCACCATTGTTGCTGCCGGACATGGTCTCTATTACCACCATAAGTACAATGATTGGCGCTATCAGCGCAGCTCGTCCAACGGGATCATCGAGGACGAGGTGACGCCTTTGCTGGCCGAAGAATTGACGCGATACGTCCGAGAGCGAAGTGGGCATGAAGTTCGAAGAGTCCGCTCTACCAGCTCGCACGCACATGACGGGAGCGGTCAGCCATGGTGGCAGGTGTCGGCTCGCTACAGTCTGATGGAGCTCCTTCCCGACCAATCGCCAATTTGGAACTCACTTCCGAATTCAACCAGGAACGACCGGGAACGTCTTGAGGATATTCGCAGCCGCCCGTTGTATGCCAATCACGTTGGTGCAGCGGGACTGATAAATGTCCATACCAACGCATCGAAGACCAACCCGCTGGCACGTGGCGCGAGGGTTTACGTGCATCCGGATCAATTGCAGAACCTGCCACTGGCACGCAATATGTTGTGCTACATGAAGGAGCTGATCACTGCTCAAGCCGGCTATGAGTCGTTCCGCGTGGAGCCCGAGCCCAACACTTATGATCACGGCGAAAACCGCCTTGCGATGATGCCAGCGGTTGTAGTCGAAGCCGCATTCCACACCAACGTCGATGATGCGCTGGCCCTGCAGGACCCCGTCTTCCGCACGGCTGCAATGAAGGGCGTCGAGAAAGGCTATCGCCTGCACAGGGAGGGAAAGGGGTGCGTACCACTGGCCTTGAAGCCCATCGCAGACATCGCCGTCGCTTCATGGAGCAGCAAGGATGTGCCGTTGGCATTCGAAGGCCATCCCCAGTACCCGGTGGTAGCGGTCACCACCGCCCAGAGCTGCCCCGAGGGCTGGGAATGTCGGGAGGGAAAGACCACGCAGGGTGATGCCAGCTGGCCGATCAAGGCGACGCTGCGGTGCGAGAATAGCAATCCCGGCCGCATCGTCTGGCAGACCCAACTGATTGACGATGACGGTGTCCGCTCAACGCCGGTAACGCACGCGGTCGATTGCGGGGGTGCGGGATGAGGTCGCAAACCATGATTCAAATCCGGGCTCAGGCATGATCATCGGGCCTCGCCCGTCTGATTACACGCGGGGCTCCAAGCGGTAGCAGCCTGCGTAAGCAAACGGGACGGGCCTTCCAGCCCGCCCCGTTATCCAGCGACTGGAAACTCAGCCCGCCTTGCCCTGGGCATCCAGGTAACGCTCGGCATCCAGCGCGGCCATGCAGCCGAAGCCGGCCGAGGTGATCGCCTGGCGGTAGTGCTGGTCGG
>DALZLW010000225.1:0-5624 GCA_032007425.1 Stenotrophomonas sp. | reverse complement strand
GCACGCCCGCGCCTTCCAGGCTGGCGTCACGCGAGCGCAGGCACTGGAAAATGGCGCTGTGCTCGCTGTCGATCGGCAGGATTTCGGCGCCAGCGGCTTCGGCGGTCCGGGTCAGCAGCTCCCCGGCCAGTACCAGCGACTCCTTGTTGGCCAGCAGGATGCGCTTGCCGGCAGCGGCGGCGGCCAGGGTGGAGGACAGCCCGGCAGCGCCAACGATGGCCGCGATGACCGTATCGCAGACGTCACTGGCAGCCAGCGCGTCCAAGGCGTCGGCCCCGGCGTGCGCCTGGGTCGCCAGCCCGGCGGCCTGCAGTCCATCGCGCAGCGCGCTGTAAAGCGCGGGGTCGGCGATGACCGCATGTGCTGGCTGGTGCGTGCGGCACAGGGCCAGCAGGGCGTCGACCTGGCGGCCGGCGGCCAGCACGGTAGGTACGAAGCGGTCCGGGTGGCGGGCAATCACATCCAGTGCCGAGGCGCCAATGGATCCGGTGGCACCGAACACCGCCACGTGGCGGGGAATAGAAGAAGCTGCCATGGTCAGAAGCCGAAGATTTCCTTGCCCAGTGCGAAGATCGGCAGCGCGGCCAGTACACCATCCACGCGGTCGAGCACGCCACCATGGCCCGGGATCACGCTGCCCGAGTCCTTCGCGCCGGCATGCCGCTTGAGCAGGCTTTCATACAGGTCGCCCAGCACCGAAGCGAAGACCGCCACGACCGTGGTGATCAGCAGGCCGGGCAGGTGCGGCATGTCCAACCCGGCCAGGCTGCCGAAGCCCACGGCGACCAGCAGGCCGGCCAGCAGGCCGCCGAGCAGGCCTTCCCAGGTCTTGTTGGGACTGACCCGCGGTGCCAGCTTGCGGCGGCCGAACGCACGGCCGGCGAAATAGGCGCCCGAATCGGCGGCCCAGACGATGGCGAGGGCGGTCAGCAGCCACAGGTGGCCCTGTTCGCTGGTGGTGTGGATCAGCACCATCGAGGCCCAAGCGGGGATGATGGCCAGCGTGGCGGCGAACAGCTTGGGAACGCGTGCCGGGTCCTCCGGGCTTGCCCCGAAATGGAAGAATTTCAACCACAGCAGGGCCAGCAGCCACCAGCCGACACCGATCAGCATGGCCAGCCGATACAGCACCAGTGAACCGTCGTCGGCCCAGACCAGCAGGACCATCAGCACCAGGTTGAGCAGCAGCAGGGTGGTGCGGGCCAGGGTGTCTTCCACGCCTGCCAGCTTCAGCCACTCCCACAGGCCGATCAGCAGTACGGCCGCGGCGGCGGCGGCAAGCCACTGGGTGGGGAGCAGCAGGATCGCGGCAATGGCGGCCGGCGCCATGATCAGCGCGGCAATGACTCGGGTCTTGGTCATGAAGGGGTGGTCTCGGTTGCCGGGCGCCCGATCTGGGCACTGGTCAGGCCGAAGCGACGCTCGCGGCCGCCGTACGCATCCAGGGCCAGTTGGAACTGCGCCGTGTCGAAATCCGGCCACAGCACATCGCTGAACCAGAGCTCGGTATAGGCCAACTGCCAGAGCATGAAGTTGCTGACGCGGGTGTCGCCGCCGGTCCGGATGAACAGGTCGGGGGGCGGCAGGTCAGCCAGTGCGACCCGGCTGCCTAGCAGGGCTTCATCGATCTGTTCCGGCCGCAGGCGCCCGGCCGCGACGTCTTCAGCCAGAAGTCGTGCGGCGTGGGCGATGTCCTGGCGTCCGCCGTAACTGGCGGCGATGTTCAACGACAGCGCGGTGTTGGCGGCGGTGCGTTGCTCGGCCGACTGCATGCGATTGAGCAGCGAGGCGCCGAAGCGATCGCGCTCGCCGATGAAACGGATACGCACGCCGCGCCGGTGCAGTTCGTCCACTTCACGCTCAAGCGCGTGCAGGAACAGTTTCATCAGCGCTTCGACCTCATCGGCCGGGCGCCCCCAGTTCTCGCTGGAAAAGGCGAACAGGGTCAGCGCCGGTATGCCCAGTTCCAGGCAGTGGTCGACGACGCGGTTGACGGCGCGCGCGCCGGCACGGTGGCCGATCATGCGCGGACGGCGGCGCTGCTGGGCCCAGCGCCCGTTGCCGTCCATGATGATGGCAACGTGGCGGGGCAGCGGCGCAGGCAACGGGGGCGGGACTGAAGACATGGACTTCAGACCGACAGCAGTTCCTTTTCCTTATCGGCGACGACGTTGTCGACCGCCTTGATGTGGCTGTCCGTCAGCTTCTGGATATCGTCTTCGCCGCGCTTCTTCTCGTCTTCGCTGATCGCCTTGTCCTTGACCAGCTTGGCGATTTCCTTGTTCGCATCCTGGCGGATGTTGCGCACGGCGATCTTGGCGCCTTCGCCTTCCTTCTGCACCTGCTTGACCAGCTCCTTGCGGCGCTCTTCGGTCGGCGGCGGCAGGTTGATGCGGATCGAGGCGCCCAGCGTGTTCGGGGTCAGCTCGGCGTTGTACAGGCCCTTCTCGATTTCCTTGATCATGCTCTTGTCAAAGGGCGTGACCAGCAGGGAGTGGGCGTCGGCGTTGGAGATCGATGCCACCTGGTTCAGCGGGGTGCTGGCGTTGCCATAGGCATTTACCGTCACGCGGTCCAGCAGCGCGGGCGTGGCGCGTCCCGTGCGGATCGAGGTGAGGGTGTGCTTCAGAGCATCGATGCTCTTTGCCATGCGCGTCTGCGCGTTGTTCTTGATGTCGTTGAGCATCGCCCGAATCCTGAACGTAACTGGGAATCGGGCGATTATAGGCGAATACGGGCCGTTGCCGGGTCATTGCCGGCGCTGGCGTCGGCCAGCGCTCAGGCTCAGCCGTGTGCGCGGCCCTGCACCAGCGTGCCGATGTTGGCGCCGTGCAGGATCTTGAGCAGCTCACCCGGCTGGCTCATGTCGAACACGCGCAGCGGCAGGTCGCTGTCGCGGGCCAGGGCGAAGGCGGCCGTGTCCATGACTTCCAGGCCGCGCTGGATGACTTCGTCATAGCTGAGGCTGTCAAAGCGCACGGCATCGCTGTACTTGTTCGGATCCTTGTCGTACACGCCATCGACCTTGGTTGCCTTCAGCAGCAGGTCGGCGCCGATCTCGATGGCCCGCAGCGCGGCGCCGGAATCGGTGGTGAAGAACGGGCTGCCGACGCCGGCGGCGAAGATCACCAGGCGACCCTTTTCCAGGTGGCGGATGGCGCGGCGGCGGATGTAGTCCTCGCACACGTCGTTGATCTTGATGGCGCTCATCACCCGGGCCTTGGCGCCGGCTTTTTCCAGTGCGTCCTGCATGGCCAGGGCGTTGATCACCGTGGCCAGCATGCCCATCTGGTCGCCGGTGACCCGGTCCATGCCGCCGGCGGCCAGGCCAGCGCCGCGGAAGATGTTGCCGCCGCCGATCACCAGGGCGATTTCCGCACCGGCCTGCTGGGCTTCGATCACTTCGCGCGCCAGGCGGTTGATGACCTTCGGATCGATGCCGTAGTCCTCATCTCCCATCAACGCCTCCCCGGAAAGTTTCAGCAGGATGCGGCGATAGGCGAGCTTGGACATTGGGGCCTCGGGGGATGGTGGACTGGCGGGGATTCTACTGGCAAAAGGGGGGTGGGATGAATGCTTTTGTGCAATGCAGCGCAGTCCGTGGCGCGCTGATGTGCAGTGTTCAGGCCGGCTGGCGTCGTCGTTCCGGAGGCGCCGAGGGGCTGGGAGGCGTGTCTGTGGCGGCCGCCGGCGCATCGGGTGCGCGGGCGATCACCCGGTTGCGGCCGAGGTTCTTCGATCGATACAGCACGTCGTCGGCGGCGCGCAGAAGATCCTGTACATCGGCAAAGCGCTCGTAGCCGCCCTGGGTCGCCACGCCCGCCGAGAAGGTAACGAACAGCGGCCCGTTTTCCAGCATGGCCATGGGCGTGGTGACGATGCTTGCGAGGACGCGGCGGATCACATCCAGGGCGACGTGCTCGGTTGTATTGGGCAGCAGGGCGACAAACTCCTCGCCGCCGTAGCGGGCCACCGTGTCGCTGTTGCGCAGCTGGCCCTGCAGCTTCACCGCGAACTCGCGCAGCACCTCGTCACCGGTCAGGTGGCCGTGGGCATCGTTGATCTTCTTGAACTCGTCCAGGTCGATGAAGGCGACCGACAAGGGCCAGCCGTGACGGCCGGCGCGCAGGAACTCCTGCTCCAGGACGGCTTCCAGCTGGCGACGGTTGAGCACGCCGGTCAGCGCATCGCGGTGGGCCAGCTCGGCCAGCCGGTTGGCGCGGGCCTCGAACTCGTCTGCGCGGCGGCGTGCATTATCCGCGTCCTGCATCTGTCGCAGGTTGCGCAGGGTGGCCAGTTCCTGGGCGTGTTCAATGAGCTGGTTGACCCGCGCCGGGGTGGCTGGCGAAGTTTCGAACAGGCTGGCGATGGCAGGCAGCGACTCGCTCATGCGGGCCAAGACCTGGTCGAACTGGGCGCTGTCCAGTTGCAGGTGCGCGGCGGCGCCGTCGAGGGCGCGTTCGCGCGCGGCATCGGTATCGGCTTCCAGCCAGATATCGGCCACGGCGCCGGACAGTTGCACGCAGGCCAGGAAGGCGTCGCTGGCCGCGGCGGTGTCTTCGCTGTGGGCGATGCTGTCCTGCAGGTAGCGGGGCAGGCCCCACTGTTCGGCCATCCAGGCGCCAACGTCGGCGTGGGTGCATTGCAGCGTGGCGCGCTCGCGTTCAATCAGGTCGCCGTTGCTGCTGGCCTGGCGCAGCAGGGGCAGGTAGGTCTCGGCATGGGACTGGGCCAGTGCCAGCAGGCCGATGTCCTGCAGCAGCCCGGCCAGCATCAGTTCTTCGAGGCGGCGCAGGCCGCGCGCCTGGCCCAGCTGGCTGGCAGCCAGGCCGCTGAGGATCGCCCGGCGCCAGACGCGTTCGCGCAGGTCCTGGTCGCCGTCCCGGGTGCCGAGCAGGCCCTGGGTGATGGTAAAGCCGAGTGCCAGGGTAATGGTGGCATTGAGGCCCAGCATGGTCAGCGCCTGGCCGAGATTCTCGATCCGGCGGCGGCTGGCGTACAACGGGGAATTGGCAATGCGCAGCATGCGCGCGGTCAGTGCCATGTCCATGCCGATGATGTCGCCGGCTTCGGCAATGCCGGCTTCAGGGTCCTGGGCCAGGTCCAGGATGCGCACGGCGATGCCGGGCGGCGACGGAAGGTTGCGGCAGAGCGCCAGGGCAGCTGTCAGCTCAGGGGGCATGGCAGGTCGTTCTTTGGTCGTGGGTCGGCGATAGCTGGGATTGCGTCACAGGACTGACCTTCGTGCCTGGCATCGAAGGTCCATCCTCGCCAAGTCAGTATCGACCCGAACCGGTGGCAAAAGCAAAAGCCAAAGCAAAAGCCAAAGAAAAAGCCGCGCAGGGCGCGGCTCTTCTTCACACCAGCGGCGGGCCTGGAATCAGACCTGCATCGCCTTGGCAACTTCGGCGGCGTAATCTTCCACCACCTTCTCGATGCCTTCGCCAACCACCAGGCGCTGGAAGCTGACCACGTCGGCGCCGGCGGCCTTGACCACCTGCTCGACGGTCTTGTCGCCGTCCAGCACGTAGGACTGGCCGTACAGGGTCACTTCGCTGACGATCTTGTTGATCTTGCCGCTGATGATCTTTTCCAGGATGTCGGCCGGCTTGGACTTGTCCTTT
>DALZLW010000224.1:0-5633 GCA_032007425.1 Stenotrophomonas sp. | reverse complement strand
GCTGGGCAGCACGGCATCGCCGAGCGCGGCGCCCTGCAGTGGCGCATCCCAGATCGAGCCAGGATGGCTGAGCAGCGCATACAAAGGCGGCGGCAGCACCCCGCGCAGGCGGCTGAAGGCCAGCTCGTTCTGGTTGCCGGGGTCCTGCAGGTCGGCATACATGGCAAAGCCGGCGAGCAGGCTGTCACTGGCACGCCAGGCCACCGGCTGCTCGCGCAGCAGCAGGTAGGGCCAGGGACGTACCCGCAGGGCCGTAATGCCTTCGTTCACGCCCTCGACATAGGCGGCCAGCTCGGCCGGTACGGGTTCCTGCTCGGCGCGGGCGCGCAGGCGATGCACGCGCATGCGCTGGTCCAGCGGCACGGCGGCGGGACCGAACAGTTCGGCCAGTTCGCCGGCGGCACTGCGTCGCATCAGGTCCATTTCAAAGCCGCGCTCCTGCGCGTGGACATGGCCCAGGGCGCGCAGCACGTCGGCCTGGCTGCGGCCCTGGAGGGTGACCACGCCCAGCGCATCGCGGCTGACGGTCACCGGTTCGCGCAGACCGGGCAGGGGCTGCTCGCCGTCCAGCCTGGGCAGGCTGCCGCGCAGCAGCCAGGACAGCAGCAACGCGCCGCTGACGAGCAGGACGGCGAGCAGGAGCAGGGATCGCAGGAGCAATCGACGCATGGGCGCATCCGTGTGCAGGGGGGGGCAAGACCCCGATTCTAACGGCCAGTCCGGGCAGTGGCGGTGTTAGCGCAACTGCGAGTGATTCCGTTTCGATCATGGCTTTTTGAATCCGGGCACCATGGGCGCCATCGAGTCAGAGGAACCACGACCATGAAAGGCAATCCGGACGTCATCGCCTGCCTGAAAGAGCTGCTGCGCGGCGAACTTGCAGCACGTGACCAGTACTTCATCCATTCGCGCCGTTATGAAGACCAGGGCTTGTTTGCCCTGTACGAGCGCCTGAACCACGAGATGGAAGAGGAAACCCAGCACGCCGATGCGCTGCTGCGCCGGATCCTGTTCCTGGGCGGCAACCCGGACATGCGCGCGCACCCGTTCGAGCCGGGCGTGAGCGTGGAAGAGATGCTGACCAAGGATCTTGAAACCGAATACGCGGTGCGCAACAACCTGGCGGCCGGCATGAAGCTGTGCGAGCAGCACGGCGACTACGTGAGCCGCGACATGCTGTTGGCGCAGTTGAAGGACACCGAAGAAGACCACGCCTGGTGGTTGGAGCAGCAGCTGGGCCTGATCAAGCGCATCGGCCTGGAGCTGTACCAGCTGAGCAAGATCGACAGCAACGGCGCCCCGGCGCACTGAATCCGCGCCGGGCCATGCCCGGCCGATCCAAACGCCAGCCAGCCATCGCGCCAGCCAGCACGCAGCATCCCTTCCGGTAGCGCCGGGCCATGCCCGGCGGAACAACGCCCGCCAGCCAGCAGTTCGCCAGCCAGCACGCCCGGTCCGGAAAACAGAAAACGCCGGGCGTGATGCCCGGCGTTTTTTTTGCCGCCGCGCGGCCTGGCCCGGTGCGGCCGGGCTGTCCGCCTGCAGCCTTACTCCACCGACAGCCCTTCCACCTTCTGCCAACCACGCGGCAGCAGTTGCCCGCGTGTGCCGCGCGTGCCCAGGTAGGCTTCCAGCTCGTTGAACTTCAACCCCATCGTGCGTTGGCCGCTGCGTACCTGCAGGGTCTGGCCCGGTGACACCGCCACGATCGCCACCACCCGCTCGGTGGCGAGCTTGGCCTTGGGGATTTCGATGATCTTGTTGCCCTTGCCCTTGTCCAGTTCCGGCAGGTCGGCTGCGGCAATCGCCAACAGGTTGCCTGAACTGGTGACGGCGATGATGCGGTCGGTGGCCACGTTGGCCACCGTCGCCGGGGTCAGCACCGACGAGCCAGATGCCAGGTTGAGCATGGCCTTGCCCGCCTTGTTACGGCCAATCAGGTTCTCGAAGCGGGTGACGAAGCCATACCCATGGCTGGACGCCAGCACGAAGCGGCTGTCCGGCTCGGCGCTGGCCAAGGTCACGAAGCGGGTGCCCGCGGCCGGCGAGAAGCGTCCGGTCAACGGTTCGCCGTTGCCACGCGCCGATGGCAGGCTGTGCACGGCGGTGGAATAGGCGCGGCCCTCGCTGTCGAGGAAGGCGACCTGCTGGTTGCTGCGCGCACGCACCGCGCCCTGCAGTGCATCGCCGTCGCGGTAGGACAACCCCGCCGCATCCACATCGTGGCCCTTGGCGGCACGGATCCAGCCCTTTTCCGAAAGCACCACGGTCATCGGCTCGCTGGGTACCAGCTCGGCTTCGTCGATGGCCTGGGCGGCATGGCGCTGCACCAGCGGTGAGCGGCGCGCATCGCCGAACTTCTTCGCATCGGCCTGCAGTTCATCCTTGACCAGCTTCTTCAGCTTGGCCTTGCTGTCGAGGATGGCCAGCAGCTTGTCGCGTTCCTTGGCCAGCTCGTCCTGCTCGCCACGGATCTTCATTTCTTCCAGGCGGGCCAGCTGCTTCAGCTTGGTCTCCAGGATGTACTCGGCCTGTTCCTCGGACAGGCCGAAGCGCGCGATCAGTGCGGCCTTGGGCTCATCCTCGGTACGGATGATGTGGATCACCTCGTCCAGGTTGAGGAAGGCCACCAGCAGGCCTTCCAACAGGTGCAGGCGACGCTCGACTTTCTGCAGGCGGTGCTGCAGGCGGCGGGTGACGGTGCTGTATCGGAACTGCAGCCACTCGCTGAGCAGGGTCTTGAGGTTCTTCACCTGTGGCCGGCCGTCCAGGCCGATCACGTTGAGATTGACCCGGTAGCTGCGTTCCAGGTCGGTGGTGGCGAACAGGTGGCCCATCAGCTGGTCGGCGTCGACGCGGTTGGAGCGCGGCACCAGCACCACCCGCACCGGGTTGGCATGGTCGGACTCATCGCGGATGTCTTCCAGCCACGGCAGCTTCTTGGCGCGCATCTGCGCGGCGATCTGTTCGATCACCTTCGATGGCGACACCTGGAAGGGCAGGGCGGTGACCACCACGTTGGGGCCTTCCTTCTGGAAGGTCGCCCGGGCGCGGACGCTGCCGTTGCCGGTCTCGTAGATGTTGAGCAGGTCCGCCGCCGGGGTGATGATTTCGGCGGTAGACGGGTAATCGGGCCCCTTCACGTGCTCGCACAGTGCACGCACGCTGGCTTCGGGATCGTCGATCAGGTGCAGCAGGGCGCTGACGATCTCGTTGAGGTTGTGCGGCGGCACGTCGGTGGCCATGCCCACGGCGATGCCGGTGGTGCCGTTGAGCAGCAGGTGCGGCAGCCGCGCCGGCATCCAGGTCGGCTCCTGCAGGGTGCCGTCGAAGTTCGGCGCCCAATCCGTGGTGCCCTGGCCCAGTTCGCCCAGCAGCACTTCGGCGATCGGGGTGAGCTTGGATTCGGTGTAGCGCATCGCCGCGAACGATTTCGGATCGTCGCTGGAGCCGAAGTTGCCCTGGCCTTCGATCAGCGGGTAGCGGTAGGAGAACGGCTGTGCCATCAGCACCAGTGCTTCGTAGCAGGCGCTGTCGCCATGCGGGTGGTACTTACCGATGACATCGCCGACGGTGCGCGCCGATTTCTTCGGCTTGGAGGCCGCGTTCAGGCCCAGCTCGCTCATCGAATAGATGATGCGGCGCTGGACCGGCTTCAAGCCATCGCCCAGGAAGGGCAGGGCGCGGTCCAGCACGACATACATGGAGTAGTCGAGATAGGCGCGCTCGGCATACTCGCGCAGCGGCAGTTGTTCGAAACCGTGGAACGCGGGGCGGGCTGGTTCGGTCATGCGTGCTTGTTACCTGTGTCTGGAGACGGCGATGGGCATCGCCCTCGCAATAGGGTGATTATCCGGATGCGGCCGGGGATGCCAAGCCGCGCGGTGGATCCAACGCCTGGCCAGCGGCCGCCAGCCAGCGCCCGGGCGGGCTCCCGAAGTGCTGGCGGAACACCGTGACGAACGCGCTGGGGCTGCTGAAACCCAGTTCGTGGGCGATATCGGCCACCGCCTGGCCGTCGGCCAGGCGCCGCAGCGCCTCGGCCAGCCGTGCCTGTTGCCGCCATTGGGCAAAGCTGAGGGTGGTTTCTTCACGGAAATGGCGGCTCAAGGTGCGCGCCGACAGGCCGCCCCATTGTGCCCATTCAGCCAGTTGCCGGTCATCAGCCGGGTCAGCGATGACCTGCGCGGCAATCTTCAGCAGCCGGCGGTCGCGCGGCATGGGCAGGTGCATGCGCTGGCGCGGTGCGGCGCGGATCTCATCGAGCAGCACGGCGGTCACGTGCGTTTTGCCGGGGTCCATGGGCGTGTCCGGTGCCCAGTCACAGACCCGCAACGCCACCGCCCGCAGGAGCGGATTGGTGCTGATCACGCAGGGTTCGGCCGGCAGGTCGGCACAGGCGGCCGCCGTCAACGTCACCCCCCAGCCACGCAGGGGGCCATCAATCTGCACGGTATGCAGCTCACCGGGTGGCATCCAGCCCGCCGAGCCGGGCGGCAATGACCAGGTGCCGTGCGAGGTCCGCGTGGTGAGCAGTCCCCGTTCCACGCAGATCAGCTGTGCCCGCCGGTGCGAATGCCATTCCACTTCGCGTGCCAGTCCCTGCGGGCTGTCGATGCGAAAGCCCACGGCGGCGGGGCCGTCGTCGCGTTCGAACCAGTCGAGCACGTCCGAGCGCAGCATGGCCTTGGCGTCAGGATCGATGGCGCGTGGCTGGATTCTGTCATTCATTGACTGGATTGTAGTACCGGGCCATCGCCAACGGCCATACCATGGCTCCATCCGATCCAGCCCATTGTGTCGCTGTTGCAACACAGCATTTGATGCCAGATCGAATATTTCCATTGAGAAATATTGTTTTTGGAACAAAATGCTCTCCCATGATCTGTCCTGACGCCTCTCCCCCCAGTTTCGGCCTGCTGCTGCGCCAGGTGCGCGACGGCCTGGTCCGCCAGCTCGATGCGTCGATGGCCGAAGAAGACCTCGGCATCGGCTTCACCCACTACATCGGCCTGAAGATGCTGGCACGCCGGTCGCCGTGCACGGCCAACGAACTGGCCCAGGCCATCGACCAGGTGCCCAGCGCGGTCACCCGGTTGTTGGACAAGCTGGAGGCACTGGGCTGCGTGCGCCGCGAACCGCATGCGCAGGACCGGCGCGCGCTGCAGATCGTGATGACCGATGAAGGCCGCGCCCTGTGGGCCCGGCTGCAGCAACGCGGCGACGCGGTGATCGATTACGCCATGCGCGACCTGGCGGCCGAAGAACGCGTCCTGCTGCTTTCCCTGATGACCCGAATCCGCGACTCCCTGACGACCCCATGAAAACCATCACCCCCCATGCCCGCCGCCGCAGCCGCGTGCTGCTGCCGGCGGTGCTCGCACTGGCGCTTGCGGCCTGCGCCAGCCAAGGTGGCCTGCAGCCCAAGGGCCAGGCGCTGGCGCTGGACGCGCTGCACAGTGAACACACCCTCGCCGGCGCTGACCTGACCGCCAGTGGCTTCCCGGCCCAGGATTGGTGGACGGCGCTGGGCGATGCCCAGCTCAACGCGCTGGTGGCCGAAGGCCTGGCCGGGCACCCCAGCCTGGCCGCGGCCGATGCGCGCCTGCGGCAAGCCGCCGCCCAGGTGGGAA
>DALZLW010000223.1:0-5730 GCA_032007425.1 Stenotrophomonas sp. | reverse complement strand
CGGCCGCGGTGGGCCATGCCGATCACCACGTCCTTGACGCCGTCCTTGCCGGCGTCGCGGATGATGGTGTCCATCATCGGGATCAGCGAGTCGCCGCCTTCCAGCGAGAAACGCTTCTGGCCGACGTACTTGGTGTGCAGGTAGCGTTCCAGGCCCTCGGCGGCGGTCAGGCGCTCCAGGGTGCGGCGCTTGGTTGCCGCATCCAGCTGGTAATCACCGCCGGCCAGTTCCAGCTTCTTGTAGATCCACTGGCGCTGCTCGACTTCGGCGATGTGCATGAACTCTGCGCCGATGGAGCCGGTGTAGGTGGCCTTCAGGCGCGCAAGCAGGTCGCGCAGTTTCATGCGCGGCTGGCCGCCGACGCCGCCGGTGCTGAACTCTGCGTTCAGGTCGCCATCGGAGAGACTGTGGAACGGCAGGCCCAGATCCGGCGGGTTGACCGGCGGCGTCAGGCCCAGCGGGTCCAGACGGGCGCCCAGGTGGCCGCGCGAGCGGTAAGCGGTGATCAGACGACCGACGTTGCGCTCGCGCTCGTCGCCAGCGCCCTGGCCGGTGCCGCCCTTGAGGGCATCCTTGGCGGCATCGGTAATGTGGGCGATGACAGCCGAGTGCGGGATGTCACCTGCTTCGCGACCCTTGAAGCCATCGAAATAGGCTTTCCATTTCGGGTCGACACTTTCCGGAGAGACGAGGTACTGCTCGTACAGATCCTCGACATAGGAGGCGTTGCCGCCGGCGAGTTGCGATGACTGCGCAAACTGCTTCAGTAGATTGTCCACGATGGAGAGTGTTAGTTCGCTTGTGGGGTAGGGCTGGATGAGGACCTTGCGGGGCGGGCGGCGCCAGCCTGCATGGACGTGTTCAAACAGCCGAATTGTACCCCCATACGACCTGAAGCGGGCGTAGGGAACATCTGACTGGCGGGCGCGGGGGCGTTGCCAGACAGGTTCGTGGTCAAGGCGTCGTCAAGAGCGGATTACCAATGCAATGTGCCGCATTCACCTTAATGGCCGCGGACGCGCTGCCATCGCCGCGGCAACGGCAGCGAACGTGCCTTGCCGTCAGCCGGAGTGGGTGCCCGGCAGTTGGCCGGGCATTAGACGAAAGTCGTAGATGCGGGAGAGGGACTGGCTGCAGGGCGCGCCGCAGCGGGGACGAGCCTGCTGCCCGCCGGGCATCGCCTGCCGTCAGCGGTCCTCGTCGCCGTCCTCGTCCTCGCTGTCGAAATCGACAACGACCTCGATGCCGTCGTCATGCACGGTGACCGCGCGCACGCCATCGTCCTCAACGTCGGCACCGGCATCGGCGACGGTGTCCACGGCGGGGACGACGTCCACGGGCAGGACATCCTGCGACGCTTCGCCTTCGTCAGGCTCCAGCTCGTCCTCGTCGATGGCCGCCGGGTCATACAACTGGTAAACACCGCCGGCCAGCAGCTGGACCACGGCGTCCTGGCCCTTGGCCGACAGCGATTGCCACAGGGCGTCATCGAGCTCGGTGAGGTTGGCCAGGCGCTGCGCATCCTTGGCCGACAACGCGAAGGACTGGCCGCTGACGTACAGGCTGGCACCACGCTTGGCCCGCCGCCAGGCCAGCCGTGCCCACGGGTGGCGCTGCAGGTGCAGGCCTTCGGCCAGCCCGGTTTCCAGCGTGGCGCGGTCCGGTGCCTGGTTGTGGGCGAGGATCTCGCCGGCGGCGCGGTAGGTGGTGATGAAGCGGCCAAACCAGTCGCCCAGTTTGTCCGGATCGTTCATGCGGATGGCGTTGAGTGCCTCGACCACGCGGTTCATGGCCGCCACGTCGATCTCGTGCGGATCGGCTGGCAGAGCCAGGTCCGCGTCCTGGTAGCGCACATTCTCGTCTGCATCTGCGACGAGTGCGTCCAGATAGTCACTGATCAGCTCGCCCGACGACGGCGCGCGCATGCCGAAGGAGAAGGTCAGGCACGGGTCTTCAGCCACGCCGTTGTGCGGCACGTTGGGCGGAAGATAGAGCATGTCGCCCGGTGCCAGCACCCAGTCATGGGTGGCGGTGAAGCGCTGCAGCAGCTTCAGCTGCACATCGGGACGGAAGCCCAGCGGCGGCCGCTTGCCCTTGATCGATTCGCTGGCATCGATCTGCCAGCGGCGATGGCCATGGGCCTGCAGCAGGAACACGTCGTACTGGTCGACGTGGGCGCCAACCGAGCCACCGGTGGCCGCATAGCTGATCATCACATCGTCCATGCGCCAGCGCGGCAGGAAGCTGAAATGCTCGATCAGGGCGCGGACATCGGCGTCCCACTTGTCCATGTCCTGCACCAGCAGCGTCCAGTCGCGCTCGGGCAGGCCGGTGAAGACACTTTCCGGGAACGGACCGCTGCGTACGCGCCAGCCATCGCTGGCGCGGTCATGTTCGATCAAGCGGGCCAGCACGCCGTCTTCGCAGGCCAGGCCCGCCAGGTCTTCCGGCTGGACGGGGGTCTGGAAATCAGCAAAAGCGTTGCGGATCAGCAACGGGCGCTTCTGCCAATAATCGCGCAGGAATACCGCCGGGTCCATGCCCAGCATCTGGCCGGGGCGGGCCTGGACTTCGATCAGCGGAGCACGGGATTTACGCGCGGCCATGGGGGATCCTTGCAGCGTCGGTGGGAGCGCCGGGCGATGCCGGCGGCAGGTAGCGCCGGGGCATGCCCGGCGGCACGGGGGCGTGGGGTCAGACCGCCTTGGCCAGCGCCTCGGCCAGACCGGTATAGCTGCCCGGGGTCATGGCCAGCAGGCGCTGCTTCGCATCAGCCGGCAGGTCCAGGCCCTGCACGAAGGCCTGCATCGACTCGGCGGTGATGCCCTGGCCGCGGGTCAGCGCTTTCAGCTGCTCGTACGGATTGGGCAGGCCATGGCGGCGCATCACCGTCTGCACGGCCTCGGCCAGCACTTCCCAGGCCGCATCCAGGTCGGCATCCAGGCGCTGCGGGTTGACCTCCAGCTTGCCCAGGCCCTTGGCCAGCGAATCCAGTGCGACCTGGCTGTGGCCAAAGGCGGTGCCCAAGGCGCGCAGCACGGTGGAGTCGGTGAGATCGCGCTGCCAGCGGCTGATCGGCAGCTTGGCGCTGAAGTGCTCGAACAGGGCATTGGCGATGCCGAAGTTGCCCTCGGCGTTCTCGAAGTCGATCGGATTGACCTTGTGCGGCATGGTCGAGGAGCCGACTTCGCCTTCCTTCAGGCGCTGCTTGAAGTAACCCAGCGAGATGTAACCCCAGATGTCGCGCGACAGGTCGACCAGGATGGTGTTGGCGCGACGGGCGGCATCGCCGAGCTCGGCGACGTTGTCGTGTGGCTCGATCTGGGTGGTGTAGGGGTTGAACACCAGGCCCAGGCCGGTGACGAAGCGTTCGGCGAAGGCCGGCCAGTCCACGTCCGGGTAGCTGGACACGTGGGCGTTGTAGTTGCCGACGGCGCCATTGATCTTGCCGGTGATTTCCACCGCGGCGATCTGCCGCTGCTGGCGCTCCAGGCGCGCCACCACGTTGGCCAGCTCCTTGCCCAGGGTGGTGGGCGAGGCGGTCTGGCCGTGGGTGCGCGACAGCATGGGCTGCGCGGCCTGGGCGTGGGCGAGCGTGCGCAGGCTGGCCGAGATGCCCTGCAGGCTGGGCAGCAGCACTTCGCGGCGGGCCTGCTCGAGCATCAGGCCGTAGCTGAGGTTGTTGATGTCTTCGCTGGTGCAGGCGAAATGCACGAATTCCAGCGCCGGGGCCAGCTCGGCATCGTCCTTCAGCTGTTCCTTGATGAAGTACTCCACCGCCTTGACGTCGTGGTTGGTGGTGCGCTCGATCTCCTTGACCCGTGCGGCCTGGGCGGGGCTGAAGCCAGTGGCGAGACTGCGCAGGCGGGCGACGGCGGCGTCGGAGAAGGCGGCCAGTTCGATGATGCCCGGCTCGGCGGCGAGCGCCAGCAGCCATTCCACTTCGACGGTGATGCGGGCCTTGATCAGGCCATACTCGGAGAAGATCGGACGCAGGGCGTCGACCTTGCCGGCATAGCGGCCATCGAGCGGGGACAGGGCGAGCAGGGCGGATTCGGACATGTCGGCAGGCGAGCGGAAGGCGGCGGGGGCCATATTCTACTTCACTGGCGGCGGAGGCTCCGGGGGGAATGTGGGATCACGCCGGGCTTGCGGTGGCGCAAGGCCACGTCAGGCGGACGGTTGCTGGCCTCGCCTCCTCCAGCGGGCCGCCGGTCGCGGCAGGCAGGGCCCGGCGCGACCCGGGCGGTGGCGCCGTTGGTCGTCACGATCGCCGCGAAGGGGTATCGTGTGGGCCTGCCGCCAGCCCCGGGAAGCCCGCCCTGCCAGCCGCCGCTTCCCTTTCCCCAACGAAGTAGTGCGGAGTTGATGCAATGAGCAAAGCTGAAAAGGGTTTCCGGATCGAACATGACAGCATGGGCGAGCTCCAGGTACCTGCCGATGCCCTGTGGGGCGCGCAGACCCAGCGCGCCGTGGAGAACTTCCCGATTTCCGGCCAGTGCATGCCGCGTGGGTTCATCCGTGCGCTGGGCCTGGTGAAAGGCGCGGCGGCGGTGGTCAACGCCGACCTGGGGTACCTGCCCAAGAACATCGCCAAGGCCGTGCAGGCCGCTGCCGTCGAGGTGGCGGCCGGTGACCACGACGCGCATTTCCCGATCGACGTCTACCAGACCGGCTCGGGTACGTCCTCGAACATGAATGCCAACGAGGTCATTGCCACCCTGGCAAACCGCAGCGGCAAGGCCGGCAAGACCCCGGTGCACCCCAACGACCACGTCAACCAGGGCCAGAGCTCCAACGACGTCATTCCGACCGCGCTGCGTGTGTCCGCCGCACTGGCCGTCGAGGAGGTCCTGGTGCCCGCGCTGGTGCACCTGCGCCGCACGCTGGACAAGAAAGGCCGCAGCTTGCGCAAGGTGGTCAAGACCGGCCGCACGCATCTGATGGACGCGATGCCGTTGACCTTCGAACAGGAGTTCGGCGCGTGGTCGGCGCAGTTGGCGTCGGCGCAGGAGCGCATCGAGGACAGCCTCAAGCGGCTGCGACGCCTGCCGCTGGGCGGTACCGCCATCGGTACCGGCATCAATGCCGACCCGCGCTTCGGTACCCAGGTCGCCAAGGTGTTGAAGGCGGTGACCAACGTGAAGTTCGAAAGTGCGGCCAACAAGTTCGAAGGCCTGGCCTCGCAGGACGATGCGGTGGAGCTGTCGGGCCAGCTCAACGCCTTGGCGGTGGCGTTGATCAAGATCGCCAACGATCTGCGTTGGATGAACGCCGGTCCGCTGGCCGGGCTGGGCGAGATCGAATTGCCGGCGCTGCAGCCGGGCAGCTCGATCATGCCGGGCAAGGTCAATCCGGTGATCCCGGAAGCCACGGTGATGGCCTGCGCCCAGGTGATCGGCCACCACACGGCGATCACCGTTGCCGGCCAGACCGGCAACTTCCAGCTCAATGTCACCCTGCCGCTGATCGCAGTGAACCTGCTGGACAGCATCGGCCTGCTGGGCAATGTGTCGGTGCTGCTGGCCGACAGCGCGATCGCCGGGTTGAAGGTGCGCCAGGACCGCGTGGCCGAGGCACTGGCCCGCAACCCGATCCTGGTGACGGCGCTCAATCCGATCATCGGCTACGAGAAGGCGGCGGCGATTGCCAAGCGTGCCTACAAGGAGCAGCGGCCGGTGCTGGACGTTGCACTGGAAGACAGCGGGCTGGGTGAGGCGGAGTTGCGCC
>DALZLW010000222.1:0-5754 GCA_032007425.1 Stenotrophomonas sp. | reverse complement strand
CAGGTTCTGGATATCTAATCATGGCTATCACTCAAAACTACGGCACTGGCCGCCGCAAGTCCTCCACCGCTCGCGTGTTCCTGCGCAAGGGTACGGGCAACATCACCGTCAATGGCCGTCCGCTGGACGAGTTCTTCGGTCGTGAGACTGCGCGCATGATCGTGCGCCAGCCGCTCGAGCTGACCAAGAACACCGAAAGCTTCGACATCCTGGTCACCGCCGCTGGCGGCGGCACCACCGGCCAGGCCGGTGCGATCCGTCTGGGCATCGCCCGCGCCCTCGTGGAATACGACGAAGGCCTGAAGTCCGAGCTGCGCAAGGCCGGCTTCATGACCCGCGACGCCCGCGAAGTCGAACGTAAGAAGGTCGGTCTGCACAAGGCCCGCCGCGCCACCCAGTTCTCGAAGCGTTAATCGCTCCGGTCTGGAACGAAAAAACCCGGCTTCGGCCGGGTTTTTTTGTTTCTGCGGTGTGTGCCTGAAGCATCCTGCGAGCCCCAGTCCCCAGTCCCCAGTCCCCAGTCCTCAGTCCTCAGTCCTCAGTCCTCAGTCCTCAGGTTCTCAGGTTCTCAGGTTCTCAGGCTCTTGGTTCTGAAGTTCCCATCTCGAGCCTTCAGTCTTTGGACTCGGCGGGTTGCGGTAAAGCATCTGGAGAGGAGCCCCCTTCTGTTGAAGGGGGCGCGCCAACGGCGCGGGGATGAGGTGATATGCGCGGGCAGCCAAACAAAATAAAAAAGGCCAGATCTTCGATCTGGCCTTTTTTATTTTGTTTGGCTGCCCCGGATGGATTCGAACCACCGAATGCCTGAGTCAGAGTCAGGTGCCTTACCGCTTGGCGACGGGGCAATTGCGTTTTCTATTCTCTCACTTTTTACATCGAAAACCAACTCGATGTGGTGGCTATGGGTGGACTCGAACCACCGACCCCAGCATTATGAGTGCTGTGCTCTAACCGGCTGAGCTACATAGCCTCTGTGAGCCGGCTATTCTGCGCATGTGAAGCCCGGCTGTCAACACCTTTTTATCGTGCTTGTGGCCCGACAGACGGCATGGGATAGTCCCGTTCAGTAGATTTTTTTAGGAGTCCGCATCGTGATCGATCCGGACGGCTATCGACCGAACGTGGGCATCGTGCTCATGCGGCAGGACGGGCAGGTGTTCTGGGCACGACGTGTGCGCCGGGATGGTTGGCAGTTCCCGCAGGGTGGGATGAACACGGACGAGACACCGGTCGAGGCCATGTATCGTGAATTGCAGGAAGAAACCGGATTGCTGCCCGAGCATGTCGAAGTGCTCGGCGCGACGCCCGGCTGGCTGCGTTACAAGCTGCCGGCGCGCGCCGTGCGTCGCAACGAGCGGCAGGTCTGCATCGGCCAGAAGCAGGTCTGGTTCCTGCTGCGCCTCACCGGCGACGAATCCAATGTCTCGCTGGACCAGACCGAGACCCCCGAGTTCGACCACTGGCGCTGGGTGGATTTCTGGTACCCGGTGGAGCACGTGGTGATGTTCAAGCGCGGCGTCTATGCGCGTGCGCTGCGACATCTTGCGCCGATGGCACGCGGGGTGGCAGGGCAGGGTGTCACCGCCATGCCCAAGAGCGCCCAGGAGGCCTGGATGCCTGGCAACACCGCCGGCCACGACCGTCCGCGCAAGCGGCTGCGCCAACGCGGCGGCTACTGGCCGAAGAAGAGCGGCGAACCCGGGGCGCCCTGAGCGATCGGGCGCTCGCGCGGCCGTTCGCCGGCGGCACCCGGTCATCCTTGACGGGTGCAATGCTTCAGGGCCTGTACGTCTACGGGTCTTGCGCGAACGATTCAGGTTCTTGTTTGACAACCATTCTCGTTTCCGGTGCAATACCGGCAGGCCATTCCTGGCCCGCCAGCTTGAGCGCCCGCCGTGTACGTCTGCATCTGCAACGGAGTCACCGACCACCAGATCCGCGAAGCCGCCAGCAATGGCTGCACCACGGTGGGTGATCTGACGATGCGGACCGGCTGCGGCGCCACCTGCGGTTCCTGCCTGGACATGGCCGCTGACCTGTTGGCCAAATTCCAGGCTACCCACGATCTGCCACTGCCCGTTCTGGGGCTGCAGGCCGCCTGATCCACGCGGCGTCACCCGCCGGCGCTCAGGTGTGCTGGGTCACCAGGGTGAACGTGCCGCTGGTTGACTGGAATACATAGACAACCCCCCGCTCCAGATCGTCACTGCCCAGCGCAAGCTGGCCAATGAAGCGCAGTGCCTGGCCGTCGATGATTGGCCAGGCCGGTTCCTGCAGCCAACGCGGTGGCCGTGCCGCTGAAACGAAAGCGTCGCGGATATGTGCACGCAAGGCCCGCTTCAACGCCGTCGGCGAGGTGTCTGTCTGGCCTGACTGCCACTGCGCCAGATACGCCGGATCCAGTGACAGCCAACGCGGCTGTGCGGACAGCATGGCCTCCAGGCGTTGGCCATCCAACGGGTCCATCTGTACCTCAACGCCGCGCGCTGCAAGCACGTCGCTCAGCACACTGCGAAGATCAAGCAGGTGGTCACTGCGCGACAGGTCCAACGACAGTGCCCAACTGTATAGATCGGCCGATGGCAGCCACGGCGGCAAGGGGCCTGCAGCCTGCAGGGCCGCAGCCAGTGCGTTGTCGTGGTAAAGCCGTTGCTCGAACGCCGCGTTGTCGAGTTGGCCCTCAATGAAGGCTGCCACTGTTGTCCAGGCCTTCTGGTCCTGCTCCATGGGATACCTCCTGCAGTGCGTTCAAGTAGCGAATCGACAGGCGTGTCGTGCGTTGTCCGTACGCGCGGGAAGACAATACACTAGTGATTACTGCACAGTGCTTGGGCGCCTCATCAGCACGTTGGTCGGATGCCGTTGGAAGGCTCT
Organism: Stenotrophomonas sp.; assembly: GCA_032007425.1. Taxonomy (GTDB): domain Bacteria; phylum Pseudomonadota; class Gammaproteobacteria; order Xanthomonadales; family Xanthomonadaceae; genus Stenotrophomonas. Next base: position 2,880 of record DALZLW010000222.1, on the reverse strand, counting down.
TCTTGGTGGAATCCAAAGAGCCAATGGGGGGCAGGCAGGTGGAGCAAGTCCATGGATAAACCTCATGTTTCATCGTTCTTCCAATCGCTGTTCAAGGCGGTGCGAACCGGCTTGGTCGTCATGGTGACTGTTTACGGCGTGTTCGTGATCAAGCAAAACGCCGATTTCCCGCGGTGGAGCGATTTTCGTCAGTTGGAACAGGAAGGACGCTGGACGGAAGCAACCGTTACATTGGCGACCCCAGAGGATCACAACACCTGTAGCTTTACCTATGATGTCGATGGCGAGCGATTTCACGGACGTGCCAACTGCGGGAACCTGGCTGTTGGTGCAAAAATGCCGGTGGTCTACCTGCCATCGATGCCTGGGTTTTCATCAATCAAATCACCTCGGTCGCACTGGTATGAGCCTCTGATTCTTCTGGCATGCTTCTCTGTTTTTGCCGGCATTGTTTTCGGCATCCTGATGTTCTTCCAGGAGTGGAGCCGGCGACGATGAGCAAGGATAAGAAGGCGTTGTCCCTTGCTTATCAACTCAGGTGGTCCAATCGATGAAACTTGTTCGATCTTCCGTGCTGACGGGCATCTGCGTTGCTGGGTTGCTCTACGCGTTGCTTGTGCTGATGGATAACGCCAGCTTCCCCCGCTGGAGCAACTGGCGGCAGATGGAGGATGAGGGGAAGTGGACGGAAGCCACGGTCGTCCGGGCAACGCCAGAGGATCATGGTACTTGCTACTTTAGTTACCGTGTGGCGGGCCAGGTGCTGGGGGCGCGGGCCAGCTGTGGCAGATATCCCGTTGGCGCCAGGTTTCCGGTCATGTACCTGCCTTCAAGGCCAAGCTTTGTATCGATGAAGCCGCCGCGTTCCCAATGGCTCGGTAGCGCTATAGGTCTAGGCTGTTTCTCGCTGTTCGCAGGCAGTGTTGTTGCAGTTTTGAGATTTCGTCATGGTCTGAGGTCATCGCCCAACGCCTGAGTCCCGCCAAGCGCTGCTTGCCCACGGGCACGTCGGCCTGACGAAGCCTTGTTGAAGTACGTCACAGGTGATACGTTTTTCGGGGGCAAAATCAGTGATTGGATATGAATCGCAAAAGGCGCAGGCAAGCAGCCGTTGACGGACTTTTTGCGGTGTTGTGTCTGGCGGGAACCGCTGTGCTGTGGGGATTACCTGGTGAATACACGATCCCTCTCGGTCTGCTCTGGATGGTTCTCGTTCGTTGGGCACTCACGAAATGGGCGGCCTGCATGCGTTGGTGAAGCGAGGCGGGCAGATGCCCTGTCCGACCGCATCCTGTTCCTGGAAGGCCTACCTAGCTTGCAGGCGCTGGGCAAGCCGCGCATCGGCGCGAACCCCAGCGACATGCTGCAGTGTGATCCCGGCCTGGAGCAGGACGGTGTGCGCGTACTGCGCGACGCGGTTGCCCATGCTGATTCGGTTGGCGCTGACGTTACCCGTCAGTTTTCAGATGATCTAGAGACAAGCAGCGAATGCGATGCAGATACTATTTCTGGTGGTGATATCACTTTGTGCATGCATCTGCATAAATAAACTCGAGGCCAGCCATTTCCGGCGAATTGGCAAGAAAAAGCGCTTGTTTCAGGATTGGCATTCGACATTCCCGTTCCTTTTATTCAGTTTCGTGGAATGGGTAAAACTTGTTTCAATTGTGTTGGCGTGGGTGATTCTGGCGTCGATCGTCGTGTTTTTTGACGGTGGATCGACAGGTGAGCTGTTGATGCGTGTCGCCCCAAGGTGAGGGGGCCGCCTGCCGTAAGCCAAAATCGCCAATGATCACGATTCGCGTTCCTTCACGGCCTTGCCAAAGCCGGTAGAGTGCGCCCGTCAATCGCGTACAGGAGCCAGCCATGAAGGGCGACGCCAAGGTCATCGAATTCCTCAACAAGGTCCTCTTCAACGAGCTGACCGCGATCAACCAGTACTTCCTGCATGCCAAGATGTTCAAGAACTGGGGCATCAAGGAACTGGCGGAATACGAGTACAAGGAATCGATCCGCGCGATGAAGCGCGCCGATGCCCTGTCCGACCGCATCCTGTTCCTGGAAGGCCTGCCGAACTTCCAGGCGTTGGGCAAGCTGCGCATCGGCGAGAACCCCGGCGAGATGCTGCAGTGTGACCTTGGCCTGGAGCAGGACGGCGTGCGCGTGCTGCGTGACGCAGTTGCCTATGCCGATTCGGTTGGTGATTACGTCAGCCGCCAGCTGTTCACCAGGATCCTCGATGCCGAAGAAGAGCACATCGACTGGATGGAAACCCAGCTGGACCTGATCGAGCGCATCGGCGAGCCGAAGTACCTGCTGAGCAAGCTGGAAGACTGATCCGGCCACGGGGCGGTTGCAGGCGACGGCGCGTGGTCAGTACCGCGCCGTCGGCCCGCCCGGCCTCAACCGCTGGCGGGCACCCAACCGACCAGCGCCGCGCGGGCGCGGGCAAAGGCCAGCACCACCTCGGCCACGGCGATCAGCGGATCAGCCAACGTGCCATCGCGGGCATCCACTTCGAGCTGCAACGCAACGGCCGACAGCGCCATCGCGCCGACATTGGCACTGGATGATTTCAGGCTGTGCGCCAGGGCGCGCAGGCGCGCTTGGTCAGCGGCCTCGGCAGCGGCCTGCAACTGGGTTACCAGCGCCGGCGTGTCCTGCAGGAACGCGGCCAGGATGGGTTTCACCTCATCGCCGATCACTTCATGCAACTCGTCCAGCACCTCGCGGTCCAGCACCGGCTCGGCCAGCGCGGTGTCCGTGGCGGCCGATACGGGCATCGGACGCGGCGGCACTGACCCACCCGCCACCGCCATGCCCGCCTGTGCGACCGCTGATGGCACGGTGCCGACCGCCATTGGCGCGGCGGCCTGCGCG
>DALZLW010000221.1:0-5761 GCA_032007425.1 Stenotrophomonas sp. | reverse complement strand
CGCCGCCCGCCCGGCCGCCGCACCGCTCGCAGCGGCGCCGGCCAGAAGGCCGCGCAGCTCGATCACCTTTACGAGGCTTACTGGGACGCGGCGATGCGCCTCAATCCGCTGCAGGCGACGTTCCAGGGCGACAGCCGCTACAACGATGAACTGCCCAATCTGTTGTCCGCAGCATGGCGCCAGCAGTCGCACGATTTCACGGCGGAATGGCTGGGCAAGGTGGAAGCAATCGGCAGCGACGGGCTCCAGGGCCAGGACCTTCTCAGTTACGAAATGTTCGTCCACGATGCCCGCGCCTCGTTGGCGGCCGAACGTTTCCCGGCCTGGATGCTGCCGATCAGCCAGTACTACAACCTGGGCAGCATCATGGCCATCCTCGGTGCCGGTGCCGGCGCACAGCCGTTCAACACGGTGAAGGATTACGAGGCCTGGTCACGCCGCTCGCTGGGCATTCCGGTGCTGTTCGACCAGGCCATCGCCAACATGCGCCAGGGCATGGGCGCCGGCGTGGTACAACCGCGTGAGCTGATGGAAAAGGTGCTGCCGCAGCTGGATGCAGTAATCACCGCCAAGGCCGAGGACAGCATTTTCTGGACGCCCATCCGCACCATGCCCGACAGCATCGGTGCCGAAGACAAGGCACGCCTGTCGGCCGAGTACAAGCGGATGATCGAGTACCGGCTGATGCCCGCTTACCGGGCCCTGCGTGGTTTCATCGCCACCGAATACCTGCCGGCGGCACGCCGCAGCGCCGGTATGGGCGCACTGCCTGATGGACAGGCGTGGTATGCCGATACCCTTGCCCGCGCCACCGCCACCACGCAGAGCCCGGCGCAGCTTCATGCGTGGGGCGAACAGCGGGTCCAGGCATTGCAGGACAACATCGCGTCAGTGCAGAAGGACCACCGCCTGCGTGGCTCGGCGGCCAAACTGGCGCGCAGCATGCACGAGGACCGGCAGTTCCAGTACCCCAACGAAAGCAGCCTGCTGCAGCGCTACCAGCAACTGCAGCAGCAGGTCGCCGGCCGGCTGCCCGGCGTGCTGGAACTGCAGCCGGCAACGCTGCTGGAGATCAAACCGGTGGAAGCCGAACGCGCGCTGTCAGCGGCTGCGGTGAGCTACCAGCCCGGCCTGGCCGGTACGCGCAACGCCGTGCTGTACGTCAATACCCGCGACCTGCCCAGCCGCAAGCGCTGGAGCGCGCCAGCGCAATACCTGCACGAGGCGGTGCCCGGCCACCACATCCAACTGGGGCTGCAGCAGGAACTGGACAAACTGCCACGCTTCCGTCGCCAGGCCGGCGACGTCGCCTTCGTCGAGGGTTGGGGCCTGTATGCCGAATCGCTGGGCGATACTCTGGGCGTCTACACGGATCCCTATGACAAACTGGGCTACCTGCAGGGCGCCTTGCTGCGCGCGGCCCGGGTGGTGGCTGATACCGGCCTGCACGCCCAGGGCTGGACCCGCCAGCGCGCAACGAAGTACCTGGTGGATACCAGCGCCCTGGCGCCCGCTGAAGCCGAGGCCGAGGTCGAACGGATGATGGCCCAGCCCGGCCAGGCGCTGTCCAATGTGCTGGGCGAAGCCCGCATCATTGCCCTGCGCGATCGTGCACGGACCACCCTGGGCACGCAATTCGACCTGGCGCGCTTCCACGATGAGGTGCTGCGCGACGGCTCTATGCCACTGGACGTGCTGGAGGCCAAGATCAACCGCTGGCTGGCGCACCCCACGCCGCCCACGGCCACCGGGACCGCGCCATGACGGCACCCTCCCTGCGCGGCATCCACCATGTGGCGTTGATCTGCAGTGATTACCCGCGCTCGCGCCGCTTCTATGTCGACATCCTCGGCATGACCGTGCTGGCCGAGCACTATCGGGCGGCTCGTGACTCCTGGAAGCTGGACCTGGCCCTGCCCGATGGTGGCCAACTGGAACTGTTTTCCTTCCCGGCACCGCCGCCGCGGCCCAGCCGCCCCGAAGCGCAGGGACTGCGCCACCTCGCCTTCGCGGTCGCCGCCCTGGCGCCGATGGTCGAGCATCTGGCCGCCCACGGTGTCGCCTGCGAGCCGACGCGGGTGGACGAATACACCGGCCGCCGCTTCACCTTCTTCGCCGACCCCGACGGCCTGCCGCTGGAACTGTACGAACTGCCCTGAACGCCCTACCCGCGCCAGGCGCTCCCATACCCATGCGAATGGGTATACAGTCGCCTTGTGCCGGACCCATCCGGCCTTATCCATCACCCTGGGAGGGGACCATGCGCAAGACCTTCACGACCCTGCTGCTGGCGCTGCCGCTGTGCCTGGCCGCGCTTTCGGCCCATGCCGCCGACAGTGCCACTGGCCGCTGGAAGACCATCGATGACAAGACCGGCAAGGTCAAATCCATCGTTGAAATCAGCCAGGCCAGCAATGGCACGCTGACCGGCAAGGTGGTCGACATCCTGCATTCGGACAAGGGCCCCAACCCGGTCTGCGATGGCTGCGAGGGTGCCAACAAGAACAAGCCGGTCAAGGGCATGACGATCCTGTGGAACCTGGCGCAGGACAAGGGCAGCAGCAGCAAGTGGTCCGGCGGCACCATCCTCGATCCCGCCAATGGCAAGACCTACAAATCCAAGCTGGAGCTGCAGTCCGGCGGCGCCAAGCTCGACGTCAGCGGCTGCATCGCCTTCATCTGCCGGGCGCAGACCTGGGTACGCGAGTAATCCCCGCGCGGGAACGGCTACAGGACCGACCCGGCTGCGGCCGGGTCAGCGCGTGCAGGGCATGCGATAATCCCCGATTATCCCAACGGCTGCAGCCCACGCGACCATGACCCGTACCGCGCTTGTCACCACCGCCCTGCCCTATGCCAACGGCCCCCTGCACCTGGGCCACCTGGTGGGCTACATCCAGGCCGACATCTGGGTGCGCGCGCGGCGAATGAGCGGCGGCACCACCTGGTTCGTCTGCGCCGACGATACCCACGGCACGCCGATCATGCTGGCCGCGGAAAAGGCCGGCGTGGCCCCGGAAGCGTTCATCGCAGCCATCCAGGCCAGCCATGAGCGCGATTTCGCCGCATTCAACGTCGATTTCGACCATTACGGCTCCACCAATTCCGATGCCAACCGGGCGCTGACCGAAGCCTTCTACCTGAAGCTCGAAGCGGCTGGCCACATCAGCCGGCGCTCGGTCGCGCAGTTCTATGACACGGCCAAGGGCATGTTCCTGCCCGACCGCTACATCAAGGGCAGCTGCCCGAAGTGCGGCAGCGCCGACCAGTATGGCGACAACTGCGAAGTCTGCGGCGCCACCTACGGCCCTACCGACCTGATCGATCCGCGCTCGGTGATTTCCGGTGTCACCCCGGAAATGCGCGATTCGGAACACTTCTTCTTCGAAGTCGGCCATTTCGAGCAGTTCCTGCGCCAGTGGCTGGCCAGCGACGTGGCCCTGCCCGGTGTGCGCGCCAAGCTGCACGAGTGGCTGGACGTGGAAGGCGGCCTGCGTGCCTGGGACATTTCCCGCGATGCGCCCTATTTCGGCTTCCAGATCCCCGGCCAGCCGGGCAAGTACTTCTATGTCTGGCTGGATGCACCGATCGGCTACCTGTCCAGTTTCCAGAGCCTGTGCGAGCGCATCGGCGTGGATTTCCAGGCCCAGCTCGACGCCGGCAGCAGCACCGAGCTGCACCATTTCATCGGCAAGGACATCGTCAATTTCCATGGCCTGTTCTGGCCGGCGGTGCTGCATGGCACCGGCCACCGCGCACCGACCCGCCTGCACGTCAACGGTTACCTGACCGTCGACGGCGCCAAGATGAGCAAATCACGCGGCACCTTCGTGATGGCCCGCACCTTCCTCGACGCCGGCCTGGAGCCGGAAGCCCTGCGCTATTACTACGCGGCCAAGTCCGGCGGCGGCGTGGACGACCTGGACCTCAACCTGGGCGATTTCGTCGCCCGGGTGAATGCCGACCTGGTCGGCAAGTTCGTCAACCTGGCCAGCCGCTGCGCGGGCTTCATCAGCAAGCGCTTTGACGGCAAGCTGGCCGACAGCCTGTCCGACGCCGCGCAGTACCAGCGCTTCGTCGAGGCCCTGGCCCCGGTCCGCGAGGCTTATGAACGCAACGACCCGGCCGCGGCCATCCGCCAGATCATGGCGTTGGCCGACGAAGCCAACCGCTATATCGATGACGTCAAGCCGTGGGTCATCGCCAAGCAGGAAGGCGCCGATGCCCAGCTGCAGTCGGTGTGCACCCAAGGCTTGAATCTGTTCCGGGTGCTGGTGACCGCGCTCAAGCCCGTGCTGCCGGCCACCGCCGCACAGGCTGAAGCTTTCCTTGCGGCGCCAACGCAGGACTGGACGGCCCTGGCCGAGCCGCTGCTGGGCACCCGCATCAACGACTACACCCCTTTGTTCACCCGGATCGACCCGAAGAAAATCGACGCCATGACCGACGCTTCCAAGGACACCCTGCAGCCAGCCGCACCGGCCACCGCCCCCGCCGCCAAGGCCGCTCCGGCCAAGTCCGCCGCACCCGCCCCGGCGAACACGGACGCCGCTGCCGCGGACGCGCCGGCTTACATCGGCATCGACGATTTCGCCAAGCTGGACCTGCGTATCGGCAAGGTGCTGGCCTGCGGCTTCGTGGATGGTTCAGACAAGCTGCTGCGCTTTGAACTGGATGCCGGCGAGCTGGGCACCCGGCAGATCTTCTCCGGCATCCGCGCCAGCTACGGCGAGCCGGAACAGCTGGTCGGCCGCAACGTGGTCTTCATCGCCAACCTCGCCCCGCGCAAGATGCGTTTCGGCCTGAGCGAAGGCATGATCCTGTCGGCCGGCTTCGATGGCGGTGCACTGGCCCTGCTCGACGCCGACAGCGGCGCTCTGCCGGGCATGCCTGTACGCTGAGACAACGGGCGCGGCCGCACGCCGCGCCTGCCCAGGGAGAGGGTGATGGAACTGGCATTGTTCGATTTCGATCACACCCTGACCACCGGCGATTCCTATGCCGGCTTCCTGCGCCGGGTCGCCACGCCGGAACAGCGCGCGCGCGCCTGGTGGCAGGTGGGTCCCTGGCTGCTGGCGTACCGGCTGCGCCTGCTCAGCGCAGCGCGCCTGCGTGCGCGGGTGACCCGGCTGGTGTTTGCCGGTCGCCACGCGCAGGACATTGCCGCGCTGGCTGGCGGCTATGCGCGCGACGTCCTGCCCGGCATCCTGTGCCCCCGCATGCTGGGCCAGTTGCAATGGCACCAGGCCCAAGGGCATACCGTGGTCATTGTCTCCGGCTCACTGGACCTGTACCTGCGTCCCTGGTGCCAGCCGCTCGCGCTGCACCTGCTGTGCAACGCGTTGGAAGAACACGAGGGTCGGCTGACGGGCCATTATCGTGATGGTGACCGCGCGCCGTCCAAGGCCGCGTTGATCAAGGAGCACTTCGATCTTTCGCGATACACCCGCATCCACGCCTACGGTGACAGTGGCGAAGACCGGTCGATGCTGGCCCTGGCCCATGACCGCTGGTACCGCGGCAAACCCCTGAAGTGAACGCAACCGCGCAGCCACCGCCACGCATGAACCATCCAAACGTCCCCTTGGTCGAACGCCTCGACCGCCTGCTGCCACAGACCCAGTGCGGCCAATGCGGCTTCAGCGGCTGCCGACCCTATGCCCAGGCCATGGCCCGGCGCGAAGCCGGCGTGGAGCGCTGCCCGCCCGGTGGCGATGCCGGCGCACGCGCGTTGGCCCACGTGCTGGGTGTGCCGGCCGTG
>DALZLW010000220.1:0-5818 GCA_032007425.1 Stenotrophomonas sp. | reverse complement strand
CTCGAAGATCACCGCCTTCATCGGCACCAACCTGTCCCCGGCGCTGCTGGGCGTGGGCTACATCGTCGGGCTCAACGTGGGCATCGTAGTGGTGTCCGGCTCCATCCTGACCTGGCACATCGCCATCCCGCTGTACCAGGCGTTCTTCCTGCAGACCGATCCGGCGCTGGCCACATCGATCGCCACGGCGTCCTCGACCGATGCCGCATTTGCCATCTGGGGCGCGAAAATGCGTTACCTCGGTGTCGGTGCCATGCTGATCGGCGGCATCTGGACGCTGATCTCCCTGCGCAAGTCGCTGCTCAACGGGGTCAAGAGCGGATTCGCTGCGGCCCGCCAGAGTGGTGGCCCGGCCTTGGCCCACACCGAGCGCGACCTGCCGATGAAGTGGATGCTGGTGGCATTGGTGGCCTTCACCCTGCCGCTGCTGGCGCTGTACCAGGCCATCGTGGGCCAGTGGCATGTGTCGATTCCGATGACGATCATCATGATTGTCGCTGGCTTCCTGTTCGTGTCGGTTTCGGCCTATCTGGCCGGCCTGATCGGTTCATCCAACAACCCGGTGTCGGGCATCACCATTTCGACCATCCTGTTTGCTTCGGCGGTGCTGGTGCTGCTGCTGGGCAAAAGCGGGCTGACCCCGGTCGGCATCGGCGGTGCGCCGCTGGGGGCAGTCGCGGCGATCATGATCGGCGCGGTGGTGTGCTGCGCGGCCGCGGTCGGCGGTGACAACCTGCAGGACCTGAAGGCCGGTTATATCGTCGGTGCAACGCCGTGGAAGCAGCAGTTGATGCTGGGCATCGGTGCGTTCTCCTGCGCCTTGATCATGGCCCCCGTGCTGAACCTGCTGGCCACGGCCTATGGCATCGGTGCGCCGACTGCCGAGCATCCCAATGCACTGGCCGCACCGCAGGCCAACCTGATGGCCTCGGTGGCGCGTGGTCTGTTCGGCGGCGAGCTGCCGTGGAACTTCATCGCCATGGGCGCCGGCATCGGTGCGTTGATCATCGCCTTTGACAGCTGGCTCAAGGCCCGCGGCTCGCGTTTCCGCGTTCCGGTACTGGCCGCGGCCATCGGCATCTACCTGCCGCTGGAACTGATGGTGCCGATCTTCCTCGGTGGCCTGATCGCCTATCTGGTCGAGCGCTTCCACAAAGTGCGTGCCGACGATGAAGAAGGCCGCGACCGCGTGCACAAGCCGGGCGTGCTGTTTGCTGCCGGCCTGATCACCGGCGAGGCCCTGATGGGCATCGCCATCGCCATTCCGATCGTGATCAGTGGCCGCGCCGACGTGCTGGCGGTTCCATTCGCCCTGCCGGCTGCGCAGTGGATCGGCCTGGCCGTGCTGTTCGTGGTGGGCTGGATGATCTACCGGGTCGGCAAGCGCGCCAACGCGCACACCTGATCCGGTCCCTGTTCCATCTGCGGCCCCCGCCACGGCGGGGGGCCGCGTTTTCCGGCCTGCGCCGGCCTGCCTGCCATGACCGATGGCCTGGGCGGGCGGCCTTGCGCAGGCCTACCATCGTCTTTTGCCGTCCTGCGGAGTACACCCTAATGAAGTTCCGTCATGCCCTGTTGCCGTTGAGCCTGCTCGCGGCGCTGCCGACCGTTGCCGCTGCCCGCGGCCTGGATGTCCGCGACCTGGTCGCCATGGAGCGGGTGTCTTCGCCGGTGCTCAGCGCCGACGGCAGCACCGTGGTATTCGCCAAGCGCAGCGTCGATGGCGAGCTCAAGGGCAGCTCGGCTCTGTTCGCGCGCAACCTGTTGACGCGGGATGCGGCCCCGCCGCGGCAGATCACCCCGGCGGGCTGGAATGTCAATTCGGCATCCTTCTCCCGCGATGGCCGCACCGTTTACTTCCTGAGCGCCAAGAACGGCAGCCAGCAGTTGTACGCGCAGGCGCTGGCCGGCGGCGCGCCGCGCCAGCTGACGGACTTCGCGGTCGATGTGGACAGTTACCACGTCTCGCCGCAGGACGACCGCGTGCTGTTCAGCGCCGGGGTATTCCAGGCGTGCGCCTCGGACCTGGCCTGCACGGCCGGCAAGCTCAAGGAGGTCGCCGCCAGCAAGACCAGCGGCAAGGTGTTTGACTCGATGTTCGTGCGCCACTGGGACACCTGGAACGATGGCCGCCGCAACACCTTGTTCGTGGCGCCGCTGCCGACCGGCAAGGCCGGTGCGGTGAAGGGCGCTTCGGCACTGAGCGCGACCATCGACGGCGATGCACCGTCCAAGCCGTTCGGTGGCAACGATGATTTCACCTGGTCGCCGGATGGCAGCCACGTGGTGGCCAGCATCCGCGTGGCGGGGCGCGAGGAGCCGTGGTCGACCAACTTCGATCTCTACCAGTTCGATGCGGCGGGCAAGCAGGCGCCGGTCAACCTGACCGCCGCCAACAAGGCCTGGGATGCCGGTCCGGTGTACAGCGCCGATGGCAAGACCCTGTTCTACCGTGCGATGAAGCGGCCTGGCTTCGAGGCCGACCGCTATGCACTGATGGCCATGGACCTGGGCAGCGGCAGCACGCGCGAAATCGCGCCGTCCTGGGACCGTTCGCCGGGTGGCATCGTGCTGTCCGCCGACGGCCGCAGCATCTACACCACCGCCGACGACCTCGGCGAGCATCCGCTGTTCCAGGTCGACGTGGCCAGCGGCAAGGTCAACAAGCTGGTCGGCGAGGGCAGCGTGACCGCGGTTGACGTGGCCGGTGGCAGCGTGGCCATCACCCGCAACAGCCTCAAGAGCAATGACCAGGTGCTCGTCGGCCAGCTGCCGGCCGCAGGTGAGTCGATGGGCGCGCTACGTGCGCTGACCCCGGCCGCGGGCGACGTGCTCAAGGACGTGTCCTTCGGCGACTACGAGCAGTTCTCGTTCAAGGGCTGGAACAATGAGACCGTGCACGGCTACGTGGTCAAGCCGCATGACTACCAGGAAGGCAAAACGTATCCGGTCGCGTTCCTGATCCACGGCGGCCCGCAGGGCAGCTTCGGCAATGGCTGGAGCTACCGCTGGAACCCGCAGACCTACACCGGCCAGGGCTACGCGGTGGTCATGATCGATTTCCATGGCTCCACCGGCTATGGCCAGGCCTTCACCGATGCGATCAGCCAGCACTGGGGCGACCGCCCGCTGGAAGACCTGCAGAAGGGCTGGGATGCGGCGCTGAAGCAGTATGCGTTCCTGGACGGTGACAAGGCCTGCGCGCTGGGCGCCAGCTACGGTGGCTTCATGGTCAACTGGATCGCCGGCAACTGGAACAGCCCGTTCAAGTGCCTGGTCAACCACGATGGTGTGTTCGACCAGCGCATGATGGGCTATGCCACCGAAGAGCTGTGGTTCACCGAGTGGGAACAGGGCGGTACGCCGTACGAAAAGGCGGCCAACTACGAGAAGTTCAATCCGGTCAACCACGTGGCCGACTGGAAGAAGCCGATCCTGATCATCCACGGCCAGCTGGATTACCGCATCCCGGTGGAGCAGGGCCTGGCCGCGTTCACGGCGGCGCAGCGCCAGGGCATCGAATCGAAGTTCCTGTACTTCCCCGATGAAAACCACTGGGTGCTCAAGCCCAACAACAGCATCCTCTGGCATGACACGGTCAATGCCTGGTTGAAGCAGCACATCGGCAACTGATGCCAGCAGCGCCGCCCTTCGGGGCGGCGTTGCAGGTTTCGCGGCGGCCGATCCTGTGCCGTCGACCGCCACTTGTTCGCCGGGCATGGCTTGGCGCGCCCCTTGATCGGCCGGGCATGTCCCGGCGCTACCTTGGCTTGGCCGCGTTACAGCAGGCCGCGTTCGATCAACCAGGCGCGTGCATCCTCTGCATCGCCTTCGAACCAGGCCTGGGTGGACCCCAGCCGGTAGGTATAGCCCCAGGCATCCATGTCGGCCATCAGCCGCGCGCTGCCGACACCGGCAAGCTGCCCGGCCAGCACGATCTGCAGGTAACAGGTAGCGTCTTCCTCGGGTACCGAATCAGTGGCATCGGTATGCACCTGCGCACGACGTTCCGGCGGCAGTACGATCAGGTGGCAGGCTTCGTGCAGCATCGAATGCACCGGCGTGTCATCGCGGACATATACCGTGCTGGCGATGATCCCGGCCTCCGGTTCGCCCCAGTAGCTGCCCGGGATGGCCTGGCCGGCCGCCACGTGCCGCAGCACCAGGCCATGGCGCGCGAGCAGCGCCTGCGCATCGGCAAACCGGATCTGGCCGACGCACAGGACGTCGGGGCTGTCGTTGGAATCGTCTTGGTGGGTCATGGGCACGACGCAGGCCGTCCCGCCCGCGGCGTGCACGGGCGGGGCAGGGGGCTCAGGCTTTGTCTGGCCCTTCTGGCAGGGCCACGGAGATATCCAGCACGTCGTGCTGGCCATCCTTGACCAGGTCCACCTTCACCGCATCGGCGTCGATGTTGACGTACTTCTTGATCACTTCGAGCAGTTCGCGCTGCAGCAGCGGCAGGTAATCCGGGCCACCCCGGTTGCTGCGTTCCTGCGCGATGATGATCTGCAGGCGGTTCTTGGCGGTTTCCGCGGTGGTCTTTTTCGCCTTCAGGAAATCAAACAGGCCCATGCTTACCCTCCGAACAGCTTGCTGAAGAAGCCCTTCTTCTCCACGGTGGTGAAGCGCATCGGCCGCTCCTCGCCCAGGATGCGGCTGACCGCATCTTCATACGCCTGTCCGGCGCTGGATTCAGTGTCCAGGATGACCGGCTCGCCCTTGTTGGAGGCATTGAGCACGTCGCCCGATTCGGGGATCACGCCGATGGCCTTCAGGCCCAGCACCTCTTCCACGTCGGTGATGCTGAGCATCTCCCCGGTTTCCACCCGTGCCGGGCTGTAGCGGGTGAGCAGCAGGAATGCCGGCACGTTGTGGCCGGTCTCGGCCTTGTGGGTCTTGGAATCCAGCAGCCCGATGATGCGGTCCGAGTCGCGCACGGAAGACACTTCCGGATTGACCACGACCACGGCGCGGTCGGCGAAATACATCGCCAGGAAGGCGCCCTTCTCGATGCCGGCCGGCGAATCGCAGATCACGAAGTCGAAGCCTTCGGCGGCCAGGTCCTTGAGCACCTTGCCCACGCCTTCCTGGGTCAGCGCATCCTTGTCGCGGGTCTGCGAGGCGGCCAGCACGTACAGGCTGTCAAAGCGCTTGTCCTTGATCAGGGCCTGCTTCAGGGTGGCTTCGCCGTGGACCACGTTGACGAAGTCGTACACCACGCGGCGCTCGCAGCCCATGATGAGGTCGAGGTTGCGCAGACCGACGTCGAAGTCGATCACTGCCACCTTCTTGCCGCGGCGAGCCAGCCCGCAGGCCAGGCTCGCGCTGGTTGTGGTCTTGCCAACGCCGCCCTTGCCGGAGGTGACTACGATGATTTCAGCCAAAGGACTTCTCCTGGTTCTGCATGAGGTGGTGCTGCGTCAATCCAGCGCAGCGATCTTGATCTGGTCCTGGTCCAGCCAGACCTGCACGGCCTTGCCGCGCAGGTTTTCCGGGACATCGTCCAATACCTTGTAGTGGCCTGCAATGGCGACCAGTTCGGCATGGAATTCGCGGCAGAAGATGCGCGCCGCGGTGTTGCCTTGGGCACCGGCGAGCGCTCGGCCGCGCAGGGTCCCATAGATGTGGATGCTGCCATCGGCGATCACTTCCGCGCCGGCGCCCACGGTGGCCATGACGGTCAGGTCGCAGTTTTCCGCGTACAGCTGCTGGCCCGAACGCACGTTCAGCAGCTGCATCCGACCGGGCTGTGGCGCGGCGGCGGCCGGCGGCGGTGGGCTGGCGACGGTCTGCCGCGTTTCGCTGCGCGCGGGGC
>DALZLW010000219.1:0-5847 GCA_032007425.1 Stenotrophomonas sp. | reverse complement strand
TCCTGGGCTACTTCGAGGCCGTGGGCGGCGAAGGCTATGACGGCCGCTGCTTCGTCTTCGATGAACGGGTGGCCCTGGACCCGCAATTGCGGCCGCTGGTGGACCAGCCGCTGGCCGAGCCGCAGGGCTGACGCCGGCGGTGCAGGGGAGGGGCGCTGGCGTGACACTGCGTCGCATCTACCCCCTGCCCATGGATCGAAAATCAGGGTAAAATGTCGCGCTTCCCCACATCTCGGGTATGCCGATGCTGCGCATCCAGGCTGAAGCACTTACGTACGACGACGTCTCGCTCGTCCCCGCCCATTCGACCATCCTGCCCAAGGATGTCAACCTCGAAACGCGGTTGACGCGCGACCTGAAGCTCAAGCTTCCGATCCTGTCGGCCGCCATGGATACCGTCACCGAAGCCCGCCTGGCCATCGCCATGGCCCAGCTCGGTGGCATGGGCATCATCCACAAGAACCTCAGCCTGGAACAGCAGGCCGCCGAAGTGGCCAAGGTCAAGAAGTTCGAGGCCGGGGTCATCCGCGACCCGATCACGGTCGGACCGGAAACCACCATCCGCGACGTGCTGGCCCTGACCCAGGCGCACAACATCTCCGGGGTGCCGGTGGTGGGCAGCGATGGCCTGCTGGCCGGCATCGTGACCCACCGCGACATGCGTTTCGAGACCGAACTGGACGACCCGGTCCGCCACATCATGACCAAGAAGGATCGCCTGGTCACGGTGAAGGAAGGCGCGGCCTCGGCCGAAGTGCTGCAGCTGCTGCACCGCAACCGCATCGAAAAGGTGCTGGTGGTCAACGATGATTTCGCCCTGCGCGGGCTGATCACCGTCAAGGACATCCAGAAGAACACCGATTACCCCAACGCCGCCAAGGATGCCTCGACCCGCCTGCTGGTCGGTGCGGCCGTGGGTGTTGGCGGCGATACCGATCGTCGCGTCGAAGCGCTGGTCGCCGCCGGCGTGGACGTGATCGTGGTCGATACCGCGCACGGTCATTCGCAGGGCGTGCTGGACCGCGTGAGTTGGGTCAAGAAGCACTTCCCGCACGTCCAGGTCATTGGCGGCAACATCTGCACCGGCGAAGCGGCGCTGGCCCTGCTCGACAGCGGCGCTGACGCGGTCAAGGTCGGCATCGGCCCGGGCTCGATCTGCACCACCCGCGTGGTGGCCGGTGTCGGCGTGCCGCAGGTGACCGCCATCGACCTGGTGGCCGAAGCGCTGCAGGACCGCATCCCGCTGATCGCCGATGGCGGCATCCGTTACTCCGGTGATATCGGCAAGGCGCTGGCCGCCGGTGCCTCGACCATCATGGTCGGTGGCCTGCTGGCCGGGACCGAGGAATCGCCGGGCGAGACCGAGCTGTACCAGGGCCGTTCGTACAAGAGCTACCGCGGCATGGGTTCGCTGGCCGCGATGGAAAAGGGGTCCAAGGACCGCTACTTCCAGGACGCCGCCACCGCCGACAAGCTGGTGCCGGAAGGCATCGAAGGCCGCGTGCCGTATCGTGGCCCGGTGGGTGGCATCATCCACCAGCTGATGGGCGGCCTGCGCGCCACCATGGGCTACGTCGGCTGCGCGAGCATCGAAGACATGCGCAGCAAGCCCAAGTTCGTCAAGATCAGTGGCGCCGGTCAGCGTGAGAGCCACGTCCATGACGTGACGATCACCAAGGAACCGCCGAACTACCGCGCCTGACGCGGGCCGGTCAAAGAGGAACGGGGCTGCAATCCCGTTCCTCTTTCTCCATCTGCCGCCGGTGTTTTTCCTGTCCCTCCGTATTCACTCCTGCATTGCCCGGGCACCATGACCAATATCCATAACGACAAGATCCTGATCCTCGATTTCGGCGCGCAGTACACCCAGCTGATCGCCCGCCGCATCCGCGAGATCGGTGTGTACTGCGAGATCTGGGCCTGGGACCATGACCCGGCGGAAATCGCAGGCTTCGGTGCCAAGGGCATCATCCTGTCCGGTGGCCCGGAATCGACCACCCTGCCGGGTGCGCCGGCCGCGCCGCAGGAAGTGTTCGACAGTGGCGTGCCGGTGTTCGGCATCTGCTATGGCATGCAGACCCTGGCTGCGCAGTTGGGTGGCGCCACCGAGGCCGCCGACCAGCGTGAGTTCGGCCATGCCGAAGTGAACGTGATCAACCCCGATGCCCTGTTCAAGGGCCTGAGCGACCACGCTGGCGAGCCGCGCCTGAACGTGTGGATGAGCCATGGCGACCATGTGGCCAAGGCGCCTCCGGGCTTCACCGTCACCGCCACCACCGACCGCATTCCGGTGGCGGCGATGGCCAACGAGGAAAAGCGCTGGTACGGCGTGCAGTTCCACCCGGAAGTGACCCACACCCTGCAGGGCCAGGCCCTGCTGCGCCGTTTCGTGGTCGATATCTGCGGCTGCCAGACGCTGTGGACCGCCGCCAACATCATCGACGACCAGATTGCCCGCGTGCGCGAGCAGGTCGGCGATGAAGAGGTGATCCTGGGTCTGTCGGGTGGCGTTGATTCCTCGGTGGTCGCCGCGCTGCTGCACAAGGCCATCGGCGACAAGCTGACCTGCGTGTTTGTCGACACCGGCCTGTTGCGCTGGCAGGAAGGCGACCAGGTGATGGCGATGTTCGCCGAGCACATGGGCGTCAAAGTGATCCGCGTCAACGCCGCCGACCGTTACTTCGCCAAGCTGGAAGGCGTCAGTGACCCGGAGGCAAAGCGCAAGATCATCGGCAACCTGTTCGTGGACATCTTCGATGAAGAATCCAACAAACTGAGCAATGCCAAGTGGCTGGCGCAGGGCACGATCTACCCGGACGTGATCGAATCGGCCGGTAGCAAGACCGGCAAGGCGCACGTGATCAAGAGTCACCACAACGTCGGTGGCCTGCCGGAGCACATGAAGCTGGGCCTGGTCGAGCCGCTGCGCGAGCTGTTCAAGGACGAAGTGCGTCGTCTCGGTGTCGAACTGGGCCTGCCGCGCAGCATGGTGTACCGCCATCCGTTCCCG
This sequence comes from Stenotrophomonas sp., assembly GCA_032007425.1. Taxonomy (GTDB): domain Bacteria; phylum Pseudomonadota; class Gammaproteobacteria; order Xanthomonadales; family Xanthomonadaceae; genus Stenotrophomonas. Next base: position 2,837 of record DALZLW010000219.1, on the reverse strand, counting down.
GGCCCGGGCCTGGGGGTGCGCATCCTCGGCGAGGTGAAGCGCGAGTATGCCGAACTGCTGGCCAAGGCCGATGCGATCTTCATCGATGAGCTGCGCAAGGCCGATCTGTATGACAAGACCAGCCAGGCATTCGCGGTGTTCCTGCCGGTGAAGTCGGTCGGCGTGGTCGGTGATGCGCGTGCTTACGAGTGGGTGATCGCGCTGCGCGCGGTGGAAACCATCGATTTCATGACCGCGCACTGGGCGCACCTGCCGTATGACTTCCTGGGCACGGTGAGCAACCGCATCATCAATGAGCTGCGGGGCGTGTCGCGGGTGGTCTATGACATCTCGGGCAAGCCGCCGGCGACGATTGAGTGGGAGTGACGGAGCGTCTTTCGGAGGCTATCGCCAGGTATCGGTAGAAGTGACTTAACTTGTTGATTTTAGAAGTATAAGTTGCGTTTTCTATCGGTGGTTATCGCCGGCCAGCAGCACGGGTCGGCGACAGAACTGTCGGTAAGCCCCCGGAGGCCGGATCCAGACCTTCCTGTTTACTATTGAGACCGAACCGGTCTTTGACGGTAAAAAACTCCTGAGGAAAGCTTGTTTCATGCGGCTTTCCGAGCATCAACGGGTCTCCAGGTCCCTGACGGTAAAAGCCGTCACGAACAGGAGGAACACCCTCAATGCTCACCGACACAGCACTGCGCAATCTCAAGCCTAAGTCCAAGATTTATAAGGTTTTTGACCGCGATGGCATGTGCGTGGCGGTATCGACCGCCGGTACCATCACCTTCCGCTACGACTACCGTCTCAACGGGCGCCGCGAGACGCTCACGCTCGGACGGTACGGGCCGGCCGGCATGTCGCTGGCCATGGCACGCGAGCGACTACTCGATGCCAAGCGGTCCGTCGATCAGGGGCTTTCCCCTGCGCTGGAGAAGCAGCGGGCCAAGCGGCGACTGACGGCCGCCAGGACCTTCGGCAAGATGACGGAACGCTGGCTAGCCGATGCCCGCATGGCCGACAGCACCCGGCCGATGCGCAAGCACATCATCGACCGCGACATCCTGCCGGTCTTCCAGAACCGGAAGCTGAAGGAAGTCACCCCTGACGACCTGCGGGCGCTGTGCAATAAGGTGAAGGCGCGCGGCGCGCCGGCCACGGCCATCCACGTCCGCGACATCGTGAAGCAGGTCTATGCCTTCGCCATCTTGCATGGCGAGCGGCTCGCGAACCCGGCCGACGACGTAAAGGCGGCGTCGATCGCGACCTTCGTTCCCAAGGACCGGGCGTTGTCGCCTGCTGAGATCCGGCTGGCCTTCCACCAGTTGGAGACCATCGCGTCCTATCCGACCATCCGGCTGGCCTTGCGCCTGATCGGTTGCGCCTCGCAGGGCAAGCCGCCGCCGTCCATCTCGCTCGGTGAGCCGGTGCAGGCACAGCCGCTGCCCGAGCCGCCCAAGCCTGTCGAAGTCGTTGCGGTGCCCGAACCCCTGGCCCTGCCTGCGCAGTTGAAGCCGTTGCCCGAAGGAGACGCGGCCCCGACCGTGCCGGAGCCGGCCGACGAGAAAGTGCGCGTTTCGCGGGCCAACGCGGAGGCGCGCACGCGCCGACCCGCGAGGGCTACGTCAATGCGATTCAGGTGTGGCCATACAGCGACGGCGCGCTCTATCAGGTCTATGCCGCGCGGGGCGCGTCACGATGGCTTCGCTCCAGCCAGGCGAGGAGCTTGTCACTGTCGCCGCCGGCGATACCGTGCGCTGGATCGTCGGCGACACGTCCAGCGACAGCGGCGCCGACCTGCGCGTGAACGTGCTGGTCAAACCGATCCGCTCGGCCCTGAAAACCAATCTAGTCATCACCACCAGCCGCCGGACGTACCTGCTGGAGTTGACCTCGACCGAGAAGGCGTGGATGGCGTCTGTGTCCTGGGACTATCCGAAAGACCGGATGCTGGCCTTGCAGCGCCAAACGCAGGCGGCCAGCGCCGCCGCGCCGGTCGATACCGGCCTGTCGCTGGAGAAGATCCGTTTCTGCTACGCGGTGTCGGGCAGCAATCCGCCGTGGAAGCCGCTGCGCGCTTTCGACGACGGTGAGAAGGTCTATATCCAGTTCCCGGCCGGTATCGCGCAGGGCGAGCTGCCGCCGCTGTTAGTCATCGGCGCGCAGGGCGATGGGCAACTGGTGAACTACCGATTCCGCCCACCGTACTACATCGTCGATCGGTTGTTCGGTGCTGCCGAATTGCGCCTCGGCGGTGACGGCGGCGACGTGGTGCGCATCGAGCACACGGATGGCACGCGGGGGAACTGACCATGAGCAAGGATGACACTCCCGACGTTGCCGCGCCGCAGGCGGGCAAGGTCGAACCCGAGGCGGTGGCGCTGCGCGCCCAGCCTCGGCCGGTCACACGCTTGAACCGACGCACGCTCGCCATCCTCGCCGGTGGCCTGTCGGTCGCCGTGCTCGGCGCGTTGATGTGGTCGTTGCAACCGCAGCGGCGCGCGGCCAACGAGCAGACCGAGCTTTACAACGTGGATCGCGTTTCACGCTCCGAAGGACTCGACCAGCTTCCGGCCGACTATTCCATGCTGCCGCCGACTTTGCCCCCCGACGTGCCCGAGCTGGGGCCGCCGCTGCCGGGCGACCTTGGGCCGGCCATCGTGAATTCGCAGCAGCCGGCCGTGGCCGCCTACGCGGCCCCTGGTCACGACCCGGCCGAGGCGGAACGCCTGGCGCGGTTGAAGGAGGCCGAGGAGGCGGCTGCATCGTCGGTATTCTTCCGCACCGGCACCCAGCAAGCTGCGCCGGTGGCGCAGTCGCAGGTGGCCGCCGCGCCGGGCTTCGCCGCC
>DALZLW010000218.1:0-5874 GCA_032007425.1 Stenotrophomonas sp. | reverse complement strand
AACCCGTACCCCGCGCGTCTTAACCACAAACGTACCCGCCGCCGCCCGTACGTCCCGCCTTCCCGCCCCCCGTGGGTGACGCCGCCAACGCGGCCCCGCTTCCTGACAGGTTCCTGCATGTCCCACCGTAACCCCACCGGCCGCGCGCTGCGTCCGTCCCGCCTGTGTATCGCCCTGCTCGCGGTCGGCCTGGCCGGTGCCGCTACGCCGGCATTCGCGCAATCTTCCGTTGATGCCAGCAGCAGCAGGCGTGCCTTCGATATCCCCGCCCAGCCGCTGGCCGATGCGTTGCGGGTGTGGATGCGCCAGTCCGGCCAGCAGGTCGCGTATCCCGCTGCGTTGGCTTCAGGCGTCACCTCGCATGCGGTGAGTGGCGATCTGGATGCCCAGGCGGCATTGGCCTCGCTGCTGCAGGGCAGTGGCCTGGCCGCGCGCCGCGTCACCGCCGATGCGGTCACTCTGGAACGGGTCGCGCCGCCCAACAATGCGCAAGGGGTGATCATCACCGATACCCTGAGCGTGGCCGGTGACCGGGCGGAGGGTGGGGCCGGTCCTGATCGTGCGATGGCGGTGTACCGCGACAGCGGGTCCAGTGCCTTCATCGACCGCACCACCGTCGAACGTTTCCGCGGCACGTCCACGGCCGACATCATCAAGGGCGTGGCTGGTGTCACCGCCGGTGATCCGCGCGTGGGCAATGCGCTGGATGTGAACATCCGCGGCATCCAGGGCCAGGGCCGGGTGCCGGTGATCATCGATGGCGGCCAGTCCACCATGGACACCTACCGTGGCTATGCGGGTCAGTCCCAGCGCACGTACCTGGACCCGGATCTGATTTCCAGCATCGCCATCACCAAGGGGCCGTCGCTGGCCCCGAATGCGTCCGGTGGCATCGGCGGTGTCGTTGAAATGGACACGCTGAAGATCGATGACGTGCTGCGCGCCGGGCAGGATTTCGGCGTGCGCGTGCGTACCGGGCTGGCCAACAACAGCGCCAACAACGTGCCCGACTACAGTGCGGTGCCGCGCGGTGACCGCAGTGCCACCGGCAACCAGTTCGCCAACATCGCGGTGGGCCAGCATTGGGACCGCTTCGATCTGGTGGCCGCCTACGCGTGGCGCGAAGTGGGGAACTACTTCGCCGGTGCCAACGGTTACGATGATTTCCCGCAGACCCGCCGCACCCTGGCGCCGCTCAATCCGCAGCGCACGGAAGTGTTCAATACCTCCTCGCGTTCTGAATCGGTGCTGTTGAAGGGCACCTGGCGCATCGATGATGCGCAGACCCTGGAAGCCGGCTACCGCCGCTACGAGGGCACCGCCGGGGAAATCATGGCCTCGCAGATCATCCGCGTCGACCGCGACCGTGTTCCGCAATGGGATCCGGGCCATGTCGACATGGACAGCTACAACCTGCGTTACCGCTTCAACCCGGACAGTGCGCTGCTCGATGTGCGCGCCAATGCCTGGTACACCAATGCGCACAGCATGATGTACAACAGCCTGACCGGAATCACCCCGTGGTATTACGACCGCCGTACCGAGTGGTACGACGCGCCGACCTTCAGTGGCAATCCGGGCTACAAGCTGGCCTATGCCAATCCGCTGCAGCAGCAACGCTTTGGCGTGGATGTCAGCAATACCTCGCTGTGGGAAACCAGCGCCGGGCGCTTCACCCTCGATTACGGCCTGGCCTACAGCGATGAAGACATCCGTCCGGATTCGCCGATCATGCACGACGATCTGGTCAACAACCGCTTCCTGCGCAACGCCACCCGCAAGGAATCCAGCGCGGTCGCCTCGCTGAAGTGGCAGCCCGATGAACACTGGGAGCTGATGGCCGGTGGGCGGTGGAACCGCGTTTCCGGCCGCGATCGCAATCGCCTGGCCACGGTGGACCAGACCGAGGTGCAGGGACAGTTCCGCTACACCGAACTGCTCAACGGCGATCCGTCGCTGCCGTCGTGGCGCGCCGACCGCATCGCATTGCTGAACTGGTACCCCGATGCCAATGGCAATTTCACCCAGGCCTCGCTGCTGGCGTCGCCGTACGAACAGGGCACGGTCGCCGACATCGGCGGCTGGAACTTCTACGATGCCGATGCGCCGGAAGACCTGGTGGTGCCGGTCAGCTGGACATGGTCGCAGCCGATCCGCCGCCACGACAATGCGTTCTCGCCGACCGCCAGCGTGACCTACCGGTTCGACGAAGACACCATGGTGTACGTGAAGTACGCCGAAGGCACCAAGCTGCCCAGCCTGTTTGAAACCACCCTGGGCCTGTTCACGGCCGCCAAGCCGACCGGTGAGTTGAAGCCCGAGCGCGCGGCGAGCTGGGAAGTGGGCGCCAGCACGGTCAAGCAGGACCTGTTCACCGCTGGCGATCGTCTGGCGGTCAAGCTGGCCTGGTTCGACACCCGCATCGATGACCTGATTACCCGCGATTACCGCACCCTGTCGGCTGGCCTGATCCGCAACGTCGACCGGTTCAAGGTGTCCGGCGTGGAGTTCCAGTCCAACTACGATGCCGGCAAGGTCTTCGCCGATCTGTCGGCGCATTATTACGCCAAGGCCAAGACCTGTGCGCCAGACATCGCAGCCGAACGCCGTGCCTATGGCGCGCAGCGCAACAACGCCGAATTGGCCGCTACACCGGACTGCGTGGACGGTGGCTTCGAAGGCTCGTACAGCAATACGCAGAACCCGCCGCGCTACACGGTCAACCTGACCCTGGGCTCGCGGTTGCTGGATGAGCGCCTCACCTTCGGCACCCGCGTGGTACACAACGCCGGTCCGATCAGCAAGCTGGACAAGGAATGGAATGTCGGCCTTTCGGCCATCCAGCAGCTGTATCGTCCGGCGACCATCGTCGATCTGTTCGCCAGTTGGGCGTTCAATGACCAGTGGAGCGTGGACCTGAACGTGGACAATGCCACTGATCGCTACTACCTGGACCCGCTGGCCCTGGGCATCCTGCCAGCGCCGGGGCGCACGACCCGCATGGCCATCACCTGGCGCTACTGAGCCAGTGATGCATGCGCTGGCGCGGGGCGGCCAAGGCTGCCCCGCGCCGTGACAACGGGGTGTCAGCCGGCGTTGGCGGCAGCCACGGCGTCCACGTGCAGCGCTTCATTGAGCTCATCGACGATGATGGCCCACGCGGCATCGGCCTCCAGCGATTCCTTCAGGAACTGCCGCTGGCCTGCGCTCCAGAACGGGGCATCGTGGACGGTCACGTCCGCGGCCAGTTGGTGGCCACGGATGAAGTCCGCGATGCCTGCCTCGCTTTCGTCCAGACCCAACTGCTGGAACAGCGTTGTCATGCGCGGTTCGGTGGTGATCATGTTTTCTCCAGGGCAGGTAGTAAGCTTGCACCCATTATGGAAGCAATGCAGGGCAGTGGCGTGTGAGGCCTACAATCGATCACATCCATCTTGGGGGCGCGGCCGGCTGGCACGTCTCATCCTGCAGGCCGGCCATGCTGGCCGGCACTTCGCCTGAACCCGCCCATGCTCCGATGACCATTGACACTGACCTTCCCCGCAGCCAACGCCTGAAAGCCGCTACCCGCAGCACCCACGACTCGCTGGACAAGCGCATCATGGCCGGTGACATTTTCGCCAGCCGCGAACAGTTCGCGCGCTTCCTCCGCGTGCAGTACCGCTTCCACCGTGATATCCAGGCGCTCTATGGCCGTGCCGAACTGGCCGCGCTGCTGCCCGAGCTCGACCAGCGCCCGCGCCTGCAGCAGATCGGCAGCGACCTGCAGGACCTGCAGCAGGCATTGCCGGACGCCGACGATGCCGTGCTGCCCGAGAACCTGGCCTTGCCCACGGCGTTGGGCTGGTTGTACGTAGCCGAAGGCTCCAACCTGGGCGGCACCGTGCTGTTCAAGATGGCGGCCAAGCTGGGCCTGGATGCCGGTTTTGGTGCCAGCCACCTCGCCGCGCATCCCGACGGCGCAGCCCGCCATTGGCGCAGCTTCACCGGCGCGCTCGATGCCGTGCCACTGGACGCCAGCCAGGAGCAGCAGATGATCGCCGCCGCCGATGCCGCGTTCCGTCGCGTCCGTGGCCACGTCGAGCGCGAGTTCGCCTGATGGCCGCGCGCCTGCCCAGGGAGACGGGCCGCTGATGCGGTGGCTGTGGTTTGCCCTGGGTTGGCTGATGGTGGCGCTGGGCGTCATCGGTGCGCTGTTGCCGGTAATGCCGACCACCATCTTCCTCATTCTGGCCGTGGGTTGTTTTGCCCGTTGTTCACCGGCGCTTGAACAACGCCTGCTGTCGCACCCGCGGTATGGCCCGACCCTGCGCCTGTGGCGTGAGCAGGGCGCCATTTCCCGCCGAGGCAAGGCATTTGCCAGCGGCGGCATGGCGTTCGGCTTCGTGATGTTCTGTTGGGGCGCACGCCCCGGCTGGGCCTTGCTGCTGGGGGTCGGGTTGCTGTTTGCCGCCAGCGCGGCCTATGTGCTGTCGCGACCGTCGCCGCGGCCGCTGGCACCTCCTGCCGTTCCCCCTTCTTCTGCACCTGATGGACCCTCCGATGATGCTGCCGCTTGATCCTGCCGTTGCTCCGCATGCGTTGACGCCGTGGGCCATGTACCTGGCCGCCGATCCCGTGGTTAAAACGGTGATGGTGACCCTGGCACTGGCCTCGCTGGCCACCTGGACGGTGCTGTTGGCCAAGGGCTGGGAACTGCGTCGCGCCACGACCCGGCTGCAGGCGGCGCGCGATCACCTGCTGCAGGCGCCCAGCCTGGCGGCGGTGGCGGCGTCGGCTGCAGGACAGGGCGACGGTGTAGCCGACGCACTGGTCGAAGCCGCACGCACCGAACTGCGCCTTTCCCACGACGCCGCCGCTGCCGAGGGCATCAAGGAACGCATCGCTTCGCGACTGGAACGCATTGAACTGGCCTGTGCGCGCAGCCAGCGGCGCGGTATCGGACTGCTCGCCAGCATCGGTGCGGTGGCACCGTTCGTGGGCCTGTTCGGCACCGTCTGGGGCATCATGAACAGCTTCATTGGCATTGCCCAGACCAACACGACGAATCTTGCGGTGGTCGCGCCGGGTATCGCCGAAGCCCTGCTGGCGACGGCCCTGGGCCTGGTGGCGGCGATTCCGGCGGTACTGGTCTACAACCATTTCAGCCGTGTGTTGGCCGGCACCCGCGCGCTGGTGGGGGACGTGTCGGCCGCGGTCCAGCAATTGGTATCGCGTGATCTCGACCGCGCTGCGACCACACTGCAATAAGGCACCCTTCATGGCCATCCGTACCGCGCGGCACGACGAAGCGTCGCCGCAGGAAAACCACGAGATCAACGTCACTCCCTTCATCGACGTGATGCTGGTGCTGTTGATCATCTTCATGGTGGCCGCGCCCTTGGCGACGGTCTCGGTGCCGGTGCAGTTGCCGGCCAGTGCCGCCAGTGCGCCGCCGGCGCAGACGCCACCGGTCACGGTCAGCGTGCAGGCCGACCTGGCCCTCAGGGTGGGTGAACAGGCGGTGGCCCGCGATGGTCTGGCGGCGGCACTGCAGGCGGCCACGCAAGGGGATGTGGAGCAGCGCATCCACCTGCGCGCGGACCGCCGCGTGGCCTATGGTGAGCTGATGGAAATCCTGGATGCGCTGCGTGCGGCTGGCTACCTGAAGGTGGCCCTGGTCGGTGTGGAAGCGCCGTCGCGATGAGCGCTGCGGCCAGCGGAACCCGCCACTGGTGGATCAGCCTGGCGCTGGTGGTGCTGTTGCATGCCTTGCTGGCGGTGGCGGCCATCTGGTGGTCGGCACGCAAGGCGCCGCCGGTCGCCAGTGCGCCAGCGGCCGCGGTGATGCTGGAACTGGCGCCGCTGCCGCAGGCGCCGCCGGCACCACCCCGC
>DALZLW010000217.1:0-5914 GCA_032007425.1 Stenotrophomonas sp. | reverse complement strand
TTCCAGTCCGTCAACACCTTCGTTCGATCAGATCGTTCGGCGGTGTGGGCGCCGCGTGTCGTTGCGGTGGCCGGTGAAGGCAACCGTTGCGACGGCGGAGGGAAAGTATGTGCCTTTCCACAGCGCTTGTGAAGGGGGTGTGGCGATTATTTTTCAGATTGCGCAGCCGACCCTGTCGGGTCGGCTGCGCCGGGTCGTCAGGCGGCCATCAGACGGACACGGGCGAAGGTACGCTTGCCCACCTGCAGCAGGCCTTCGAATCCGGGGGTGAACACCTGTTGCGCATCCTCCACGACGGCGCCGTCGACCTTGACCGCGCGCTCCTTGAGCTTGCGCGAGGCCTCGGAGTTGCTCGGGGTCAGCCCGGCCGCGGTCAGCAGGGCGCCAATCCGCAGGCCTTCGGCAGGGATCACTACATCCTGCAGGGGCAGCTGGGTGATGTCGCCCTGCCCGGTCACCGCCGCTTCCCAGCCTGCCACGGCCTGGTCGGCCGCCGTGGCATCGTGGAACCGGGTGGCCAGTTCACGGGCAAGGCGCAGTTTGACCACACGCGGGTTCAGGCTGCCCTGCTCCACCTGGCTGCGCAGCTGCGCGGCCTCGGCCTGGCTGATGTCAAAGGACAGCAGTTCGATCCAGCGCCACATCAGAGTGTCGTCCACCTTCATGGTCTTGGTGACGATGTCGATGGCCGGCTCGCTGACACCAATGTAGTTGCCCAGCGACTTGGACATCTTGTTCACCCCGTCCAGGCCCTCCAGAAGCGGCATGGTCAGCACCACCTGCGGCCTCTGGCCGTGGTGTTCCTGCAGGCCGCGGCCCATCAGCAGGTTGAACTTCTGGTCGGTGCCGCCGCATTCCACGTCGGCTTCCAGCGCAACCGAGTCATAGCCCTGCACCAGCGGGTACAGGAACTCGTGGATGGCGATCGGCTGCTGGGCGGCATAGCGCTTGGCGAAGTCGTCGCGCTCCAGCATGCGGGCCACGGTGTGCTGGCCGGCCAGGCGGATCATGTCGGCCGCGCTCATCTTGCCGAACCATTCGGAATTGAAGCGGACCTCGGTCTTGTCGCGATCCAGCACCTTGAAGACCTGCTCTTCATAGGTGCGGGCATTGGCCAGCACATCTTCGCGGCTCAGCGGCTTGCGGGTCAGGCTTTTGCCGGTCGGGTCACCGATCATGCCGGTGAAGTCACCGATGAGGAAAATGACCTGGTGGCCCAGCTCCTGGAACTGGCGCAGCTTGTTCAGCAGCACGGTGTGGCCCAGGTGCAGGTCCGGGGCCGTGGGGTCGAAGCCCGCTTTGATACGCAACGGTTTACCGCTTTCCAGCCGCGCGCGCAGATCCTCCAGCTTGAGGATCTCGTCGGTTCCGCGACCGATCAGGGCAAGGGCTTCTTCTATGGACGACACGTGACTGCTCCCGGCAACGCCGTTTTCTGTATGGGGGTGTTAACAGCAAGTTAACCCTTTACCTTCACAAAATCCAATGGGCACAAGGGTTTGACGCGGTTTTCATGCCTGCTTTATGGTACCTGTCGAAAACGGCCCACGCTCCCGGGTCCGCCAGGAACTCTCACTGATGCTCAACTCGGATCACGGCCGCGCGCGCAAGCAGCGATTCAAGGAACGGCTCCACCTCCTGCACGACAACGCCCTGCACCGGAAGCTCAGGCAACACCTCCCGGCCGCGTTCAACGAACGCTGGACCCGCCGCCATTGGATGCACGCCAGCCTGTTCGCCACGATCGGCGCGCTGGTGGCGACGATCGTCCCGGGCTTCTCCCACACGATCGACGCACCGTGGTCGGACTCACACACCAGTCTCGCCCTGCCGCTGCCGCCCCTGGCCGATGCCCGTGCGCAGCCGCTGCCCGGTGACAGCTGGCAGGTCCTGCGCGTTCAGCGCGGCCAGACCCTGAGCACGTTGTTTGACGAGGCCGGCATTCCGGCGACCACCCTGCACCGCGTGCTGGACCATCCGGGTACCCGCGAAGCGCTGGTCAAGCTGCGTCCGGGCACCGAGATCGCTTTTGACATGCCGTTGAACGGTGAGTTGCGGGCCATCCGCTTCAACCGGGACGACAACCACCGGGTGGAATTGTCCCTGGCCGGCACCGACATCACCGAGAAGGTCACCAAGCGCGAAACCTCCACCCGCACGGTGGTGACCAGCGGCGAGATCACCAGCTCGCTGTACACCGCAGCACGCAAGGCCGGGCTTTCGCCCTCGGCCATCGCCACGATGACCGACGAAATCTTCAAGTACGACATCGATTTCTCCAAGGAAGTGCAGCCGGGCGACCGTTTCAGCGTGGTGATGGATGAAACCTGGCGCGAAGGTGAGCGGGTGGACACCAGCAAGATCCTGGCCGCGACCTTCACAACCGGCGGCAAGACCTATTCCGGTTTCCGCTTCGACAACAACGGCAAGTCGGAGTACTTCGACATCAACGGCCGGCCGTTGAAGAAGAGCTTCATCCGCATGCCGATCCAGTTCGCCCGCTTGAGCTCAAACTTCGGTGCCCGACGCCACCCGGTGCTGGGCAAGATGCGCATGCACAAGGGCGTGGATTACGCCGCACGCACCGGCACCCCGATCATGGCCGCCGGCGATGCCCGCGTGCAGTTCGCCGGCGTGCAGCGTGGTTACGGCAACGTGGTGATCCTCGACCATGGCCGCGGCCACACCACGCTGTACGGGCACATGTCGCGCTTCGCCAAGATCAAGACCGGACAGCGTGTGGCCCAAGGCACGGTGATCGGCTACGTCGGCTCCACCGGCCTGGCCACCGGCCCGCACCTGCACTACGAGTTCCGCGTGAACGGTGTCCACCGCAATCCACTCAGCGTGACCATGCCGCCGCCGGAACCGCTCAAGGGCAGCCAGCTGGCCGCGTTCCGCGCGCAGACGGCGCCCGCAATGGCCCGCATCGAAGGCATGGAGAAGCTGATCTACGCCAAGGCCAGCCCCGCCAGCGCCGCCGACAAGACCGTCGATGTCGCCAGCGCCGCAACCACGGCAAGCAACGGCAAGCGCGGCTGAGCCATCGCCGTTGACGTGCTGGACAAGGGCGCCCAAGCTGGCGCCCTTCCTTTTTGCGCGCATCCGCTCATGGTTGACACCCCCGCAGACTCTTCAACGCCGCTGTACCTGGGGCTGATGTCCGGTACCAGCGCCGACGGCATCGATGCGGCGCTGGTGCGCTTCCCGGCCAGTGGTGGCTGCCGTTTCGCCGCCGGCCACACGCTGCCATGGCCCACGACACTGCGGGAACGCCTCGTCGCCCTCGGCGAGGGCGGTACCTTGGACTCGCTGGATGAACTGGGCGAGCTGGACGCCCGCATCGGCATGGCTTTCGCCGAAGCCGCCAATGCAGTGCTGGACCACGCCGGCATCGACCCATCGCAGGTCCGCGCCATCGGCTCACATGGGCAGACGGTACGCCACCGGCCAGCCGCGTCCCCCGCCTTCACCCTGCAACTGGGCGATGCCAACCGCATCGCCGAGCTGACCGGCATCACCACCGTCGCCGATTTCCGGCGTCGCGATGTGGCTGCCGGCGGCCAAGGGGCCCCGTTGATGCCGGCCTTCCACCTGGCCATGCTGGGGACGGCCAGCGAAGACCGTGCCGTGCTCAATCTCGGCGGGATTGGCAATCTGACGTTGATTCCACGCCAAGGCACGGTGCTGGGATTCGATACAGGCCCAGCCAATGCCTTGCTCGATGCCTGGTGCCAGCGCCATACCGGTCAATGCTATGACGCCGATGGCGCGTTTGCCGCTTCAGGCACCGTGGACGCTGCCCTGCTGCAGCGCTGGCAGGACGATGCCTGGTTTGCCCTGCCGCCCCCCAAAAGCACGGGACGCGAGCAGTTCCATCTGGCCTGGGCAGCGTCGGCCCTCGGTCCCGCGCCGATCGCCCCGGCCGACGTGCAGGCCACGCTGCTGGAACTCACCGCGGCCACCGTGGCCGAGGCCCTGCTGCGCGAGCAACCGGGCACGGCACGGTTGCTGGTGTGCGGCGGCGGCGTGCGCAATGGGCAACTGATGCGACGCCTGGCCGCCCGCCTGCCAGGCATGGTCGTGGAATCCAGTGCGGCCCATGGCCTGGACCCGGACCAGATGGAGGCAATGGGCTTTGCCTGGCTGGCCCACCGCACCCTGGAGGGCCTGGCCGGCAACCTGCCCAGCGTTACCGGTGCCCGTGGCCCACGCATCCTCGGGGCGATCCACCCGGCCTGAGCCAGGCGTCGCTGCTGCCACGCCGGTTCAAACGGCCGTGGGCGACCCGCGATCGACGATGCGCGGCCATAGCCAGCCCAGCAGCAGCAGGGTGGGCACCACGGTGACCGCGCTGAGGATGAAGAAGGTGCTGTACGAGCTGGCCTCGACGATGTAACCGGAGACGCCACCGACAAATTTTCCGGGGAGGTTCGCCAGCGAGACCAGCAGGGCGTACTGGGTTGCAGTGAAATTGCGATCGGTCAGCGATGACATGAAGGCGATCAGTACGGTACCGGCAAAGCCCTGGAAGAGATTGTCGGCACTGAGCGCGGCGTAGAACGCCCAGATCTGTCCAGGGTTATGGGCCATCAGCAGGAATGCCAGGTTGGACAGCGCCACGCCCAGCGCGGCCACCAGCAACATGCGGCGGAATCCGAAGGCCGCGACCGCGATCCCCCCCAGGAACGCCCCGCCGATCCCCATCCAGACACCGAACAGTTTGGAGACGGTGGCGATATCGGCCTTGTCGAAGCCCGAATCAAGGTAGAACGGACCGGACATGACCCCGATGACCTGGTCAGGGAACTTGAAGAAGCCGACGAAGGCCAGCAGGGCCAGCGCCAACGCCATGCCGTTGCGGCTGAAGAAGCTGCTGATCGGCTGCACGAAGGCTTCAGAGATGTTCATCTGCCGCTGTACGGCCACGACCGGCTGCTGCGGCTCCCGGCAGAGCAGCGTGGTGAGGATCGGCAGCAGCATCAGCGCGGCCATGGCCAGGTAGGCGACGATCCAGCCTTCAAACTCGGCCAGGTACAACGCACCCGCGCCGGCCAGGATCAGGCCGATCCGATAGCCCAGCGTATAGGTGGCGGCCAATGCCGCCTGCGCCGTTTCCGGTGCGATCTCGATGCGGTAAGCGTCCACCACGGAATCCTGGGTGGCACCGGCAAAGGACGCGAGCAGTACCCAGGTCACCAACGGCCAGACCCCCTGTTCCGGGCGTACGAAGGCCAGCGCGACCAGGCCGACCAGCACCATCACCTGGGACACCAGCAGCCAGGAGCGGCGCCGGCCCAGGAAGGCCAGCAGCGGGAAGGCATGGCGATCGAGCAGCGGCGCCCAGACGAACTTGAGCAGGTAGAAGAAGCTGACCAGGCTGATCAGGCCGATGCTGCCCAGGTCCAGGCCGACGTCACGCAGGCGGGTGGACAGCGTCTGCGAGGCGATCAGCAGGAAGGGCAGCCCGCTGCCGAACCCGAGCATCGCCATGGTCAGCGCCGATGGCGTACCGAAGGCCCGTTTGATGCCGGCCCAGCCCTTGTAACGCGTTGGCGCGGCCGTTCCGGTCACGGCGCGTAATCCACGATGAAGGGCGCATGGTCGGAAAAGCGCTCGTCGCGGTAGATCGAACAGCTGCGCAGGCGCTCACGCAGGCCACTGCTGACCAGCTGGTAATCGATGCGCCAACCCACGTTGTTGGCGCGGGCCGCGCCCCGGTTGCTCCACCACGTGTAATCCTCGCCGGTGGGATGCAGCAGGCGGTAGGCATCGGCCCAGCCGCGCCCGGCGGCGGTATCGGTGGCCTGGCCGTGGTCGGCGCACAGGCCGTTGAGCCAGTCGCGCTCTTCCGGCAGGCAGCCGGAGTTCTTCTGGTTGGATTTCCAGTTCTTGATGTCCAGCGCCGAACGCA
>DALZLW010000216.1:0-5939 GCA_032007425.1 Stenotrophomonas sp. | reverse complement strand
GCCGCGTTGCCGAGCCGCTGATCACCCTGGCCAAGGTTGATTCGGTTGCCAACCGCCGTCTGGCCTTCGCCCGTCTGCGCGACAACGAAGCCGTGGGCAACCTGTTCACCATCCTGGGCCCGCGCTACGCGAACCGTCCGGGCGGCTACCTGCGCCTGCTGAAGTGCGGCTTCCGCGCTGGCGACAACGCGCCGATGGCCTACGTCGAGCTGGTCGACCGTCCGGCCGCCGTTGCCGAGGCAGTGGCCGAGTAATCGGACCCCTCCGCAAGGTTGGACTGGGAGCGCCGGGCAATGCCCGGCGTTTCCATTTCTGCGCGGCCGATGGGCGGGCAGCGGGCTGCCGGCATGGCCGCGTAGGGTGTAGCGTGATCGATACGGTACAGCGTTCCAGCGACCGTTACCCACGGCGGTGCGCATTGCCCGCGCTCTCGGTTACGCTTGGCGTCTGATCCGTTCGAGCGTTCACGATGAATCCTTTGCGCTGGCCTTTCCGCGCCCAGTTCCTGCTGGGCTTCCTGATCTGTGCCGGCTTGCTGGCGTACGCCATCTTCCTGCAATTGAAGATGGGCCTGGAGCCATGCCCGTTGTGCATCTTCCAGCGGATTGCGTTCTTCGCGCTGGGTCTGCTGTTCCTGATTGGTGCCCTGCATGGTCCGCCGCAGCGCTCCGGCCGCGCCACCTATGGTGTGCTGGCGCTGGTTGCGGCGCTGGTCGGCATCGGCGTGGCCGCGCGCCATGTCTATGTGCAGATGCTGCCCGACGACATGGGCATCAGCTGCGGCCCGCCGATGAGTTTCCTGCGCGAGACCCAGGGCACCTTGGACATCATCCGGATCGTGCTGACCGGTACCGGCAAGTGCGGCACCATCGATTGGACCTTCCTTGGCCTGACGATGCCCATGTGGTCACTGGTCTGGTTCGTGCTGTTGGCAGGCTGGGCCATGTTCGCCGGCCTGCGCCGCGTCCGCTCGCGCTGAAATCCACGTTGTCCCTCTTGTTGTCCCTGTAACTGGAAAGCCCATGACTGTTGATGCCTCGCCTGCTGCTGCTGAAACCACCACTTGGTTGCCGGACAGTTGGCGCGCGCGTCCGGCGCTGCAGATGCCAGCCTACCCGGACCCGGTGCTGCTTGATGCAACGCTGCATGAGCTGGGTCGCTTGCCGCCGCTGGTCACGTCCTGGGAGATCCTGGCGCTGAAGCAGCAATTGGCCGAAGCGCAGGAGGGAAAGCGTTTCCTGCTGCAGGGAGGTGATTGCGCGGAAAACTTCAGTGATTGCGAGTCGACCACGATCTCCAACCGGCTGAAGGTGCTGTTGCAGATGAGCCTGGTGCTGGTCCACGGCCTGCGCACCCCGGTCATCCGCGTGGGGCGCTACGCCGGGCAGTACGCCAAGCCGCGTTCGGCCGATACCGAGACACGTGATGGGGTGACGCTGCCGAGCTACCGCGGCGATGTGATCAACGGCCCGGCGTTCACCGAAGCGGCGCGTCGGCCGGATCCGCGTCGGATGCTGCAGGCGCACGCGCACTCGGCGATGACCATGAACTTCGTGCGGGCGTTGATCGATGGTGGCTTCGCCGATCTGCACCATCCGGAATATTGGAACCTGGAGTGGGTGCGCCATTCGCCGCTGGCCGATGAGTACCAGCGCATGGTGGCGTCGATCGAGGAGTCGGTGCGTTTCATGGAGACGCTGTCCGGCGCGCAGGTGCACAACCTCAACCGTGTCGATTTCTACACATCGCACGAAGCGCTGCTGCTGCCCTATGAGCAGGCGCTGACCCGGCAGGTGCCGCGCCAGCAGGGATGGCTGAACCTGAGCACCCATTACCCTTGGATCGGCATGCGCACGGCGGCGTTGGACGGTGCCCACGTGGAGTACCTGCGTGGCGTGCGCAATCCCATCGCGATCAAGGTGGGGCCCTCGGTGACCCCGGACCAGCTCCTGCGCTTGATCGATGTATTGAGCCCGGATGACGAGCCGGGGCGCCTGACCTTCATCCATCGGATGGGCGCTGCACAGATCGAAGCCAAGCTGCCGCCGCTGCTGGATGCGGTCAAGCGCGATGGACGCCGCGTGCTGTGGGTCTGTGATGCCATGCATGGCAATACCGAGAGCACCAGCAACGGCTACAAGACCCGTCGGTTCGACAACGTGCGCAGCGAGGTTGAGCGCTCCTTCGATCTGCATGCGGCGGCGGGGACGCGTCTGGGCGGCGTCCACCTGGAGCTGACCGGCGAGGATGTCACCGAATGCACCGGCGGTGCCCGTGAGCTGTCCGAGCGCGATCTGGAGCGGGCCTACCGCTCCAGCGTGGATCCGCGACTGAACTACGAGCAGTCGCTGGAGATCGCGATGGCCATCGTGCGCAAGTACAACGCCACGCGTTGACGATGCTGGCTGTGACCGGCACGGCCTGACACGGCGCTAATGCCTTCTGCGTCACCCTGAGGGTGGTTGACGACAGGAGGTGTGCGCGTGGATTGGTGGGTGTTGCGAAGCTATGTCTTGCCATTGGCCATCGCGGTGGCGGCGGGTGCGGTGGCCGCGTGGGTGATCCTGGCGGTCTATCGTCGACTGGAAGGCCGTGATCGAAGGCGGGCGCGTATCGGCCGCATGATCGGGCCGCCACTGGCCTGCGCGTTGCCCCTGTTGATGCTGGTCCCGGCCCTGCAGGCGACGCCGCTGCGCGAGGCGCAACTGGATCAAGCGCTGCGCTTCGTCCACATCGGGGTCACGGTCTGCTTCATCTGGTTGCTGGTACGCGCGGTGGCTGCCGGTGAGCAGGCGATCCTGCGCAGCCATCCCATCGAGGTGGCCGACAATCTTGCCGCACGGCGGATCCAGACCCAGACCCGGGTGCTCAGCCGGGTCGTGATGGGCGGCATCATCCTGCTCGGTGCTTCGTTGATCCTGCTGACATTTCCCATGGTGCAGAAGATCGGCACCGCGCTGCTGGCCTCGGCGGGTCTGATCGGCCTGGTGGCAGGCATCGCGGCCAAGCCGGTGTTCGGCAACTTGATCGCCGGGCTGCAGATCGCATTGACCCAGCCGATCCGCCTGGATGACGTGGTCATCGTGGAAGGCGAGTGGGGGCGGATCGAGGAGATCGGCAGCAGCTATGTCGTGGTGCGTATCTGGGATGAGCGCCGCATGGTGGTGCCACTGACCTGGTTCATCGAGAACCCGTTCCAGAACTGGACCCGGCGCAGCGCTGATCTATTGGGCACGGCTTTCCTGTGGTTGGATTACCGCGCGCCGATACCGGCCATCCGCGCCGAACTGCAACGCATCTGTGAGGCGGAGCCGTTGTGGGACCGCCGCGTCTGCGTGACCCAGGTGACCGAAACCACGGAAAAGACGATCCAGGTGCGCCTGCTGGTCAGTGCGCGTAACTCGGGCGACGCCTTCGATCTGCGTTGCGTGGTGCGGGAACGGATGCTGGCATTCCTGGAACGCGAGCATCCCCAGGCGCTGCCGCGACTGCGTGCGCAGATGGCGCAGGAGGACGGATTGGATCAGCCCTCGCGTCGGCCAACGCCGCCGCAGGCGCCGGTACGCTCCCCCGGCGCCGAAGATGGCGAGCCGGCCATCGTCCCGATCGAAGCCGATGGCCAGTCCCGGGCGGGATAAGGTCGGCGGCGCGGCGACAATTACAAGGGCGGCGGTCGGCGCGCGCGGGTCTGCTGTTCGTAGCTGTAACCCAGTTCCAGCAGCCGCGGCTCGCTCCAGGCGGTGCCGATGAACAGCAGGCCGACGGGAAGGCCGTCGATCTCGCCCATGGGCACGCTCAGGCTGGGATAGCCTGCAACGGCCGCGGCGGAGCCGCTGCCGCCGGGATAGGCGTCGCCACCCGGGCTGGCGATTGGCCAGGCCGGGCCCGTGGTCGGCGCTACGAGGGCCTCCAGATCGTGGGCCCGCAGCAGGGCGTCGATGCCCTGCTCACCGGCGGCGCGGCGGGCTTGGTTGCGCGCCTGGATGTACGCAGGCTCGCCGAGGGGGCCGCGCTGTGCGGCGTCTTCGAACAACTCTTGGCCGAACAGTGTCAGTTCCACGTTTGCATGCGCCTGATTGAAGGCGATGAGGGCGGGAAGATCGGCCAGCGGCGCGTTCCATGCCTTCAGGTAACGCTGCAGGCCCGCGTTGAACTCATACGCCAGCAGGGTCCGCTCATTGTCCGACCACGTCTGTTCATCCAGCGCCGGCATCGCGATGACGGTGGCGCCGGCGCCACGCAGGTCGTCCACGGCACGTTGCAGCAGGGCGGCCATGCCGGGAAGGGCGTTGACCGGTCCTTGTAGCACGCCGATGCGGGCGCCGCGCAGGCGATCGGCCTGCAAACGCTCGCTGTAGTCGTAGACCGCCCGGCCCGGTGCCGTGGCGGTGGCCGGATCGGCCTCGTCCCGGCCGACCATGGCCGTCAGCAGCAAGGCTGCATCGGCGACGCTGCGGGTGATTGGGCCGGCCGTGTCCTGGCTGAAGGAAATCGGCACGATGCCGTGTCGGCTGACCAGGCCCACCGTTGGCTTCAGCCCGACCACGCCGTTCATGGAGGCGGGGCACACGATGCTGCCGTCGGTTTCAGTACCGACGGTCAGCGTGGCCAGATTGGCTGCGGCAGCCACCGCGCTGCCACTGCTGGAACCGCAGGGGCTGTGGTCGAGCCGGTAAGGATTGCGGGTCTGGCCACCCACGGCGCTCCAGCCGGAGATCGACGGCGCACCACGATAGTTGGCCCATTCGCTGAGGTTGGTTTTGCCGAGGATGACCGCGCCGGCCTGGCGCAGGCGCTGGACGAGGAAGGCGTCGCCTGGCGAGAACGACGCCAGGGCCAGCGATCCCGCCGTGGTGCGCATCGGGCTGGCGTTGATGTTGTCTTTAAGCAGGATGGGGATGCCGTGCAGGGGGCCGCGCAAGTGGCCGTCGCGTCGCTCACGGTCGCGTGCGCCGGCCTCGGCCACGGCGGCGGGGTTGAGTTCGATCACTGCATGCAGTTGCGGGCCCTGTCGATCGAGCCTTGCAATGCGTTGAAGATAGGCGCGGGTGAGCGACTGGCTGTCCAGCTCACCGCTGGCCATCGCCTGCTGCAGGCTGGCAACGTCGGCTTCGGCATAGCGGAAGGTCGCGGCGCCGCCATGGCTGTCGCTGGCGGGTGGTGCGCTGGGCGCGCACGCGGCCAGGCACAGGGCAATGAACGGGGCGATGGCCCTTCGCAGACGCAGTGGAATAGGGTGGGACATGCCAGGCCTCGCACGGTCAGAGGCCAGTGTAGACGCTGATTCAGGGTTTGCGCTTGCGCAGGTCCCGGGCCAGCACATACACCACGATCAGGTTGACCACCAAGACGGCCCAGGATGCCCAGCCAGGGTGACGCGCAATGGCGAAGACATCGAATGGCAGGTAGAGGGCGGCGGTCAGGCAGCCGAGCCAGGATGCCCAGACTTTGGCGCGCCACAGGCCCCAGGCCTCGACGAAATGCAGTAATGCGTAGGCGAACATGCCAGCCGCGGCCAGATGGACGGCATCCGGGCTGATCATGTTGAGCAGCGAGGGCAGGGTGCCGTGATCCGGGTCCAGGCTGAAACGCCGGATCAAGGCATCAATGCCGTTACGCAGTGGCTGCGGACCGAGCAGTTCCAGCCCGGTCGCTGCCAGCAGTGCAAGCATCGCCTTGCCCGCTTCGAGCAGGGCGATGACATGCAGGCCCGGATGCCTGTGCGGATCCGGGTTGTAGCCAGTGTCAGTCACGAGCAGTGCCTGATCAGCCGCCGCGGGAAGCCTTCTTGCGGTCGCTTTCGGTCAGGAACTTCTTGCGCAGGCGGATCTCCTTGGGAGTGATCTCGACCAGCTCGTCGTCTTCGATGAAGTCCAGAGCCTGTTCCAGCGAGTACTTGATCGCCGGGGTCAGCTGGATCGCATCGTCCTTGCCCGAAG
>DALZLW010000215.1:0-5940 GCA_032007425.1 Stenotrophomonas sp. | reverse complement strand
GCGCGCAGGCCAGCGAACACGCCGGGGCGTCGGCCCCCGCCAGGGGCACGGTAGCCTCGGCCCTGCATGCCCTCAGCACCCCTGCCCCGCGCTACCCCATCCAAGCCCTGCGTGACGGCACCGGCGGCGAGGTGGTGGTGGCGTTCACCGTCGGCACCGATGGCCGGGTGATCCGCGCCAGCGTGGTGCAGGCCTCACCAGCCCGGGTATTCGAGCGCGAAGCCCTCAATGCGGTGAAGCGCTGGCGCTACGCGCCGCTGGATGCGCCGGTCACCACTCGCCGCACCCTGGTGTTCACCCCGCAGGACGACGAAAAGCGCTGACAGGAGGGTTTCCGCCCGGCCTGACGTTGCTGTCCGGCACTGCCTGGCGCGTGGCAGCGCCAGGCCATGCCCGGTCAGCAAAGTGGCAGCAGGCGGGCACGACGGCAAAGCAACGCCGGGCAAGGCCCGGCGTTGCCATCACAGGATTCAGCCGGAAATGGCCAATCGTTCCTGTCCGTAGCGACGAACCGCCGCATACCACAGCAAGGCGGCCAGGCCGAGGCTGGCACCCAGGTAAATGGCCCAGGTGGCCGGTCCGATCACTTCATGGCGGATCACCTTGAGCAGCATCTGGTTCTGCGCCAGGAAGGGCACCGCGAACTGCCACAGCTCGCTCTTCAGCGGATAGGCCATCAGCGCGTAACCGGGCAGCATCGGCAGCAGCATCAGCCAGGTCATGTGGCTTTGTGCTTCCTTCATGCTCTTGGAGGCCGCCGACAGGAAGGTCAGCAGCGAGGTGCCGATCAGCAGCATCGGCAGCATGACCAGCAGCATCTGCGCCATCGACAGCACGCCCATGTTCAACTGCCGGCCAACGCTGCTTTCGGACAGCTGCGCACTGAGCTTGAACGCCACCAGGGTGAGCAGCAAGGAAACCAGCCCGATCACGCAGGCGGCGGCGATCTTGCCACTGACGATCGCCCCGCGTGGCGCCGGCGTGGCCAGCAGCGGTTCCAGCGATTGCCGCTCGCGTTCGCCGGCCGTGGTATCCATCACCAGGTAAGCGCCGCCCAGGAACGAGGTGATCGACAACAGCACCGGCAGCAGCAGGGACAGCATCACGCCCTGCTTGGCCGCGGTGGTGGCCATGTCCTGGGTCGCCACGTCCAGCGGGCGGGCGACCTGCGCATCGATCCCGCGTGCCATCAACCGCAGCGCACCCACCTGCCCGCTGTAAGCTTCCAGCGCGCGTTCCAGGCGGCGCGTGGGTACTTCGGCGGCGCGTCGGGTGCTGTCGTTGATGATTTCCACCAGCGCCGGGCGACCATCACGCCAGTGCTCGTCGAACTCATCGCTGATGCGCAGGGCCACGTCGATGCGCTGGTCGCGGATCGCGCCAGTGAGATCGGCCGGTGCCTCGGTGGCGTTCAAGCCCTGTGCGGCCAGGAAGCGGACCAGGTTGGGGGCGTTCTGGGTGCCGATCATCGGCACTTCCAGCGGCTGTTCGATCTGGGTCTTGACCCGGCTTTCGGCCAGCTTGCCCATGCCGAGGATGAGGATCGGGTACAGCAACGGGCCCATCAGCAGGGTGAGCGCCAGCGTGCGGCGATCACGGGAGAGATCGCGCAGTTCCTTGCGCATCACGGTGAGAAGGGTGGTAACGATGCTCATGCGTGGAGTCCTTCTTCACTGCCGATCAGCTTGACGAACGCGTCTTCGAGATTGGTTTCACCGGCTTGCTCACGCAGTGCCTCGGCACTGCCAGCCGCCATGACCGTGCCATGGGCGATGATCACGATGTGGTCACACAGCGCGGCCACCTCCTGCATGATGTGGCTGGAGAAGATCACGCAACGGCCTTCGTCACGCAGGCCATGCAGGAACCGGCGCATGCCGCGGGTGGTCATCACGTCCAGGCCGTTGGTCGGCTCATCGAGGATGACGTTGCGCGGGTCATGCACCAGCGCGCGGGCGATGGCGGTCTTGGTGCGCTGGCCCTGCGAGAAGCCATCGGTCTGCCGGTCGAGGATGTCGCCCATGTCCAGCGCCTGCGACAGTTCGGCGGTGCGCCTGGCGATCGTGCTGGCATCGAGCCCATGCAACTGGCCGAAGTATTCGATGTTTTCACGCGCGGTCAGCCGCTTGTAGACACCGCGTGCGTCGGGCAGTACGCCCAGCCGGCGCCGCACGGCATCGGGGTCCTGCGTGGCATCGAAGCCATCCACCGTCACCCGTCCCTGGTCGGGACGCATCAGGGTGTACAGCATGCGCATGGTGGTGGTCTTGCCGGCGCCATTGGGGCCCAGCAGGCCGGTGATCTTGCCGTCCTCGGCACGGAAGCTGACATCGGACACGGCCTGGATGCGGCCGGTTTTGGTGTTGAACGCCTTGTGCAGGCTTTCGGCGAGGATCATGGTTCCCATCCATTGAACGAAGTGAACGCGGGCACGTGGCTCAGCGTATCCAGGCAGCTGGCATCCAGTGCCTTGGCATCGGTGCTGTCGACGAACTGGCCCATCAGGCGCGGCATGCAGCCGGCATTGATGGTGCCGTGGCCCTGGCCACGGGCGACCAGCGCGCGGCCGTTGGCCAGGCCCTTGAGCACCTGTTGGGCGTAGCGCGGCGGGGTCACCGGGTCCAGTTCACCGGACAACAGCAGCGTAGGTGTGTCGCCCTGCAGCGGCGCATTGGCGCTGGCATCGGCCTTGTCATGCGGCCACACGCTGCACGCGGCGAAGAACATGCGCGCCACGTTGGGGCCGAGCAGGCGGTCGCCGCCCTGCGCTTCCTTGTAACGACCGGCATCTTCGCTGCAGATCACCGACCACTGCATGCCACGGTTCATTTCCAGGCCCATGGCCCGGCTGGCGTTGCGGCTCAGTGCCGCCAACGGCGCGTAGCGGCCCTGCGCAGCTTCGTCGAGCACCACCGGCAGCAGCGATGACAGTTGCGGCATGTACGAGAACGCAAAGGCCAGGCCGACCACGCTGTCCGGGCTCAGCACGTCCTCGCGCGCCTGCGCGGTGGCCGGATCGCGGTAGGCCACTTTCACCGGCGCGGCGGCCAGGGTGTCCATCACGGTGCGCAGCTGGGTGCGGGTGTTGACCGGGAAGCGCTTGGCGCAGGCCGCATCCTTGATGCATTCGGCGGCCTGCAGGACGATGGCGTCTTCGAACGTGTTGGCGAAATCACCGCCGACCACCAGGTCGTTGGGCACCACGCCGTCGATGATCATCGTGCGCACGTGCTGCGGGTAGCGGCCAGCGTAGTGCTGGGCCACGCGGGTGCCGTAGGAGCCACCGACCAGGTTCAGCTGCGGGGCACCCAATGCCTGGCGCACGGCGTCGAGATCTTCGATGGCACGCGCGGTGGTGTACTGGCGGGTATCGGCACGTCCTTCCAGGGAGGCGGCGCAGCGCTTGGCGTAGTCCTGCAGATAGGCCTCGGTGGGCTCTGCGTTTTCATCCAGCGGCAGTTCCTTGCCGTCGGCGCCCAGGCAGCTGAGCGGATTGGAGCCGCCGGTGCCGCGCTGGTCGACCAGGTAGATGTCACGCTTCTTGCGCACTTCCCGCAAGGCGGTGCTCACCGGCAGGGCGACATCGGTGGCCGCCTGGCCGGGGCCGCCGGCGATGAAGAACACCGGGTCGGGCAAGGCACCGCCGGTGTCGTCGGCTTCCAGGCGGGCGATACGCAGGTTGATCTTGCGGCCTTCCGGCTTGCCCGGGTCTTCGGCCACCGACAGCGTGCCGCATTGGGCTTCCACGTTCATGCTGGCCGAGGCACCGCTCAGCGTGCAGGGCGTGAAGGCGATGCTGCCGACTTTCTGCACGGCCGCATCGTCGGTCGTGGCGTCTGGCGTGGGCGCGCTGCAGGCCGCGCAGAGGACACTGGCCAGTACCCCGGCCAGTTGCAACCGTTTGTTCGACATCTTCCCTGTATCCCCGTGTGAGCTGGTCATGTTTCCAAGACGCAGGCGCGCCATGGATGTGACCAACCCTACACGGAAGATGCAGTCAGCGGCATGTCCCGAAAGGGATGGGGCGATGAACCTGGTCAGCGTGCGCGGTGCCACGCACGCCCCGGCCGCGGCGGCTCATTTGCTGGAGACGTACTTCTCGCGGCGGATCTGCGGATTGCCCAGCCCGGCGGCCTTGAGCACGTCCACGCAGGCGTCGACCATGTCCGGGTTGCCGCACAGGTAGGCGATATCCGTGGCCACGTCCGGCGCGAATTCGGCCAGGTGCTGCTGCACATAGCCGTGGCGCACGTCCGGATGGGGGTTGGCCGGCAGCTCGCGTGACAGGCAGGGCACGTAGCGGAAGTTCGGCTGCTGTGCCGCAAAGGCCTCGAAATCCTCGCTGTACAGCAGCTCGGCCGGGGTTCGAGCACCCTGCAGCAGCACCACCTGCGCGCCCCGCTCTGCCATCGCGGTGGCCAGCAGCGGCAACATCGAACGGTAAGGGGTGACCCCGGTACCGGTGGCAATAAGCAGGTAACGGGCATTGTGGTCGCCGCGCTGCAGGCAGAAGCGGCCGTAAGGACCGCTGGCCTGCAGCTGGCCGCCGATGGCCAGGCCTTCGAACAGCGCCGTGGCGGCGCCACCGGGAACGAAGCTGACGGCGATATCCACCGCCTCGCCCGCGCCCAGTGCGTGGTCGTGGATGGTGGCCAGCGAGTAACTGCGCTTGGTTTCGGTGCCGTCGGCGTACTGGAAATGCACCTGGATGAACTGGCCGGGCTGGAAATCCAGCGGCTGGCCGTCGTCGCGCAGGAATTGATAGTGGCCGACGGTGGGCGCCAGCATGCGGCGGTCGACCAGTTTGATGGGGAATTGAACGGACACGTGTTTGCTGCAGGTGGCCGGGCCAGGCCCGTGGGGACGGCCATGATAGCGCCGCCGCCCGTGCAGGGCAGGCCCGATCATACCGGTGGCGGGACAGTGTGTACCCCGAACCCAGGGCCGCGCCGCCGTATAATGACGCCCCCGCTTCACTCTGCGCCCCGTACAGGCGCGAAGGCCACGGCTTGACTTTCCTGAACGAAAACGCGGCGCCCGCCCTGCGCGTGCGTGACCTGCGCAAAACCTATGACAACGGCACCCAGGCGCTGAAAGGCGTTTCGCTGGAAGTGGCGCCGGGCGATTTCTTCGCCCTGCTCGGCCCCAATGGCGCCGGCAAGTCCACCCTGATCGGCATCATCAGTTCGCTGGTGAACCTCAGCGAAGGCCAGGTGGAGGTGTTCGGCAGCGACCTGGTGGGCGAGCGCAGCGCCACGATGCGGCTGATCGGCCTGGTGCCGCAGGAAATCAACTTCAACCTGTTCGAGAAGCCGTTCGACATCCTGGTCAATTACGCCGGGTTCTATGGCGTGCCGCGTGCCGAGGCCGAGCAGCGCGCCGAAGAAGAGCTCAAGCGCGCCCATCTGTGGGAAAAGGCACAGGTGATGAGCCGTACGCTTTCCGGCGGCATGAAGCGGCGGCTGATGATCGCCCGGGCGATGATGACCCGGCCGCGCCTGCTGATCCTGGATGAACCCACCGCCGGCGTGGATATCGAGATCCGCCGCGATATGTGGCGGGTGCTGAAGGAGATCAACGCCGCCGGCACCACCATCATCCTCACCACCCATTACCTGGAAGAGGCCGAGTACCTGTGCCGGCACCTGGCCATCATCAACCATGGCCAGATCGTCGAGCAGGGGCCGATGCGTGCGCTGCTGGCCAAGCTGGACGTGGAAGGCTTCCTGCTGGACATCGACGGTGACCTGCCGGCGCAGTTGCCGGTGATCGAAGGCATCACCCTCACCACCGCCGACGCACATACGCTGGACATCGACATGCCGCGGGCGATGGACCTCAACCGCGTGTTCGCCGCGCTCAATGCCGCTGGCATCCGCGTGCGTTCGATGCGCACCAAGAGCAACCGCCTGGAGGAGCTGTTCGTGCGCCTCACCGGCA
>DALZLW010000214.1:0-5980 GCA_032007425.1 Stenotrophomonas sp. | reverse complement strand
TGCTGGCCGGCCTGACCACGTTCCTGACGATGTCCTACATCGTCTTCGTCAACCCTGACATCCTGTCCACCACCGGCATGGACCCGGGCGCGGTCTTCGTCGCCACCTGCCTGGCCGCGGCGCTGGGCTCACTGGTGATGGCCTTCGCCGCCAACTTCCCGGTCGGCATGGCGCCCGGCATGGGCCTCAATGCCTTCTTCGCCTTCACCGTGGTCGGGGCCGCCGGCCTGCCCTGGCAGCAGGCGCTGGCCGCGGTGTTCATTTCCGGACTGGTCTTCCTGGTGCTGTCGCTGACTGGCGTGCGGGCCTGGCTGGTCGCCGGCATTCCTGCTTCGCTGCGGGCCGCGATCGTGGCCGGCATCGGCCTGTTCCTGGCCATCATCGCCCTGCAGAAATCCGGGGTGATCATCGGCAACACCGATACGCTGGTGGCTTTGGGCCCGATGAATACCGCCCCACCGCTGCTGGCGTTGGCGGGGTTCCTGCTGATCGCCATCCTCGAGGCCCGTCGTGTGCGTGGCGCGATCCTCATCGGCATCCTGGCCGTCACCGCCGCCGGTTGGCTGCTCGGCGATGTGCATTACGCTGGTCTGGTCTCGTTGCCGCCCAGCCTGGCGCCCACGTTCCTGCAACTGGACCTGCCCGGTCTGCTGCACCACGATGGCGGCGCGCCGTTGGCGGTGCTGTTGCAGGTGGTCCTGGTGTTTGTACTGGTGGAAGTGTTCGATGCCACCGGTACGCTGTACGGCGTGGTCGGCCGGGCCGGACTGCTCAAGCTGCCCGGATCGCAGAAACGCTTCGGCCGTGCGTTGCTGGCTGACAGCACCGCCATCGTCGCCGGTTCGCTGCTGGGCACCAGCAGCACCACCGCCTTCGCTGAAAGTGCCTCCGGCGTGCAGGTGGGGGGGCGCACCGGCCTGACCGCCCTGGTGGTGGCGGGCCTGTTCCTGGCCGCGCTGCTGTTCTCGCCGCTGGCGGCGATGGTGCCGGGCTATGCGACCGCCCCTGCCCTGCTGTTCGTGGCCGGACTGATGCTGCGCGAACTGGTGGATGTGGACTGGCCGGATCTCACTGAATCGGTGCCCGCCGCACTGTGCGCACTGGCGATGCCGTTCACCTACTCCATCGCCAATGGCCTGGCGTTCGGGTTCATTGCCTATGCCGCGTTGAAAGCCGGGACCGGGCGATGGCGGGAGGTCCATCCGGCCGTGTGGCTGGTGGCGGTGCTGTTCCTGCTCCGTTTCGGCCTGGAGTGACGACGCCCACCGTCGCGGGGCATACGGCCAACCCGCCGGGCATCGCCCGGCGCTACAGCTACCAGCGCGGTTTCAGCTGTCCGTCGACCCCGAACCGATAGCGGCCTTCGGCCCATCCCAATCCGAACAGGCTGAGCATCTGCGCGTAATACGCCGGCGCTTCATTGCGCTGCTGCTCGGCCGTGGGGATGCTGGCCTGCAGTTTTCTGGCCAACGCGGTCTCACCCCAGGCCTGCAGATACGGCAACAAGGCGGCACGGAAACCATAACCCGCTTCACCGCGCCCCTGGCCGGTCTGCGTATCCACCCGCTCCCACGCCACCGCCCCGCTGCGCAGCCGCTGCATCGGCCCGCTCAACGCCGCCAGCTGGCGACGGAACAAGGGATCACGCGGCGCGGTCACGCCCGCCCACAGGTAACAGCGGATCGCATCGTAGCTGCCTTCGGCGCCTTTCTGCGGGTCCACGATGAAGCGCCCGCCCTGCCACGCCGCCCAGTCGGGTGCATAGCCGCGCGGTGCGCTGTGCTCCAGCAGTACGACACTGGCATCGGCCAACGCCTTCCAGGGACCATCCTTATCGGCGACGGCGAAGCGACGCAGTAGCGGCAACGGCAGGTAACTGGAATTGAGCCGGGTGACATCACCGTCCACGAAGCCTTGCGGTCCCGGCAACAGCATGGGTCCCAGCCCGGCAAGCGATACGATCTCGCGCTCGCGCACCTGCGCCAGCATGCCCATGGCGACCTGCTGCAGCGCTGGGCGCCGCCACAGCCGCGCGGCTTCCAGCAAGGTATAAGCCAGCCACAGGTCCGAATCAGACGCCGGGTTGCTGTCGAGCACGCCCCAGCCGCCGTTGGCTTCGCGCCCCCACAGCCAGGCCGGCAACTGCCGCGCCATGTCACCGGCAGCCAGGTTGTCGGTGGTCCACGCCAGTATCCGGTCGAACAGGCCCTGGTCCCCATCGACCAAGGCAAAAAACAACGCGTAGGACTGACCTTCCGAGGTGCTGCGCTGGTCGGCCTGGCTGCGGTCGATCATGCGGCCGTCGGCACTGAGGCTGCTTTCGCGCAGCACCTGCCAGGCCGGCCAGCCAGCGGCGCGGGCGGCGCTCACGGGCCCGACACCGGCTATGCCAAGCACCGGCAGGAAGGCCGCCGCCTGCAGCAGGCGGCGACGTTGCAGATCAGCGGAATTCGCCATAGGGCACCAAGGGAGCGACAGGCAACGGCAGGTTGCCCTGCCAGGGATTGAGCGCGTAGCGCAGGTACAGCTGGAACGTGCTCGGCGAAAAATCACGGCTGCGCTGCAAGGTCCCCGCAGCACCCAGCACCAGGTGGTCGCCCAGCCGGCGTTCGACCGCGGTATACAGCCGGTACCCGGTACCGGTACTGGAACTGGCGGTGGTGAACGCGGTACTGGGATCCAGCCCGACCACGTCCTGAGCCGTCTCCAGGCTGGCCAGCGCACGTTGCAGCAACGGCGAGAGCGGGTAGCGGCGCGTGGAATCCGTGCGCGCGCTGGACAGGCTGACCGAGCCGTCCACGCGTACCGACCAGTTATCGCTGCGCCAGGCAAAACTGGCCGGCAGGCTGACCGAGGCATAGCGTTGCGGGCTGTAGTAGCCCCCCTGCCCCAGCGTGTAGCCACCGACATCACGCGCATAGCGCCAGTACATCGCGCTGGCACCCACATCCAGCCGCATGTCCGGCTTCTGCACCAGCTTGTAATACCAGCCGCCCATCGCGCGCGCGCGGGTGTTGTCCTGCACGTTGCGTCCCGTCAGGCGATGCCAGCTCCAGTTGGACCACACACCATTGCGGCCCCCCTGGTCATAGCCCAGGCTGAAAGTAACCCCGTCGGCGACCACGCCGCCCCAGGTGATACCGGTGCGCGGATCCACGGCGCCAGCCTGGGACAACAGCGAATTGGTCATCGGCCGCCGCGATGCGGTGGCGCCCCAGCCCAGTGGTCCGACAGCCCCGTTATAGGTAACCCCACCCAGCCAGTTGCTCACCGCGTAGCCTGATGGGGTGTGGCCAAGATCGAGGTTCCAGCGGTCATCCACGGTGCCCCAGCCCACGGCCAGGCCCGCCCCGGAGTTCACCCGTTGCCGCAGCCGGTTGCTGCAGCCCGGCGCGCTGAGCGTACTGCCATCGGCCAGTTGCACATCCAGATCGCAGCTGCCGAAATCCTCGGCGTGGAAGCCGTTCGCATCAACCTGGAAGCTGCGCGCGTCCAGTCGTACCTGCTCGATGCGCGCCCAACCCAGACCTCCGGCCACTGGCAGGTCCAGGTGGGCGATACGGGTGTCGCGGGCCAGCCGCGAGATCCCCGGCGTGCCATCGCTGCGCCGCCCCGAATCCTGCAGCACGGTCAACGTCGGATTCTGCTGCTGGTACAGCGTTGCCACATCACTGCGCAGGCTGCTGCGAAGCCAGTCGTCGCCCACCGTTTCCCGGCTGGCGCGGGTCAGTGCGCGGTTGTCACGTGGACTGGCCTGCTCGGCACTGAGCACGCCGTTTTCCTGCAGCCCCTGGGCGTACAGGTCGAGCGCCTGCTGCGGATCGTCCTTGCGCACGATGCGGGCGGTATCGCGGTAGGTCTGCGGGTCCGGGGCGGCTTTGCGGGCGAGGATGCCACGCAGCACGGCCAGCGCCCTGCGGTCTTCGCGCAGGTCGGTCCAGATCGCAGCCAGCTGGCGCTGCTGTCCCATGTCGTCATCGCTGACCGCCGGTGGCGTGTCGAGCATGGCACCGCGCGCACGCGCCACGTCGCCGGCGCCGATCCACGACTGGATGCGGCCCAGTTGTGCATCGACGTTGTCCGGCTGCATGTCCAGCACCTGCTGGTAGAGCAGCAGCGCCTGCGGATGATCACTGCGCAGACGGGCCCATTCGGCCAGTATGAGATTGCTTTCAGCATCCGCTGGCTGTGCCTGCAGCAAGGCGATCGCCTCGGCCTCGCGCCCTTCGCTACGCAGTGCACGGGCATGGCTGAGCAACTGCTGCCGACGCAGGCGCTCGGACAGCGCGCGGATGTCATCGTCCCACTGCGCGCGCGGCAGCCCATCGATCACCGCCAACGCCTGCTCCAGCCGATCGCTGCCAGACAGGTACAGCGCCTGTGCATAGCGGGCCTCCGGCCAGTCAGTGGCGTGGGCCGCCATGTCCTCCACCACCGCATCGCCTTCGCTGGCCTGGCCGGCGCTGCGCAGTTCGTTGCCCAGCGCATAGGCCAGCCAAGGGTCATCGGGCAGCTCCCTGCGCAGCTGTCGGCCCAGTTCGATCGCAGCGGCGACGTCACCGGCGGCCAGCGCCTGTTCGCGCTGCGTCCGCAGCCGCGACAGCTGCAACTGGCGGATGTCCTCGGCATACAGCTTCTGCTGCGCTGCCGGCAGCTCACCGATGAATGCCTCCATGCGTGGCGGATCGGTGCGCGCATACAACTGCACCAGTTTGCGCACCGCATTGGCATCAGCCGGTGCCGCACGGCGGATCGCCAGCAACTGCTTTTCCGCGCCGACGTCGTCGCCGCGGGCCAGCGCCACGTCGGCCAGCCCGAGCTGCGCGTTGACCTCGCGCGGCTGCTGCCTGCGCGCCTGTTCGTACAGTTGACCGGCCTGGTCCAGATCGCCGGCCGCCAGTGCCGCATCGGCACTTTCCAGCTGCAGCCAGTAACGAGTACTTTCGATCAGCTGCAGCCACTTGCTGTCGTCGGCATCGCCTGTGGTGGCCTTCACCGCACGCTGGAAGTACACCAGTGCCTGCGCGCGATCGCCCAGGCGCATCTTGGCCACGCCCAATCCACCGAGGAACTCCGCTTCGTCGGGATGGCCCTTGAGCGCACGTGCGAACGCGCGCTCAGCGTCCTCGTTGCGATCGACCTGCAGCAACTGTTGGCCGCGCAGGCCCGATCGCCATGCCGGATCACTGACCAGTGTGGCCTGCTCGGCATGACGCGCCCGCGCCGCATCGATCTTGGCCCAGCCCGGGTAGCGGGTGATGAATGATTGCAGCAGCCGGACACTGCGGGGGTTGGCCGGTTGCCGCGACAGGTACTGCCACTCGGCATTGGCCGCCAGATTGAGATTGTCCGGGTTGTTGCCCAGCCGCTCCAACACGGCCAGCGCCTGGTCATCGCGGTCGGTGGCAAACAACAGGCGTGCAAGCGACAGCAGCAGGGCGCTGTTGCCGGGGTAGGCGCGGTCCAGCGCGGTCAGCTGGGTGATGGCCAGCGTGCGCCCGCGCGCTTCGGTGCCGCGCAGGCGCCAGTACTCCATGCCGATCTGCAGGCCAGGCGGGGCGTCATTGAACAGCTTGCGATAGATCTTCAGCGCTTCGGCATCGTGGCCGCCGGTGGCAAGCAGGCGGGCCTGCTGCAGTTCGGTCTGCAGATCACCGTGGAACGCCCGCCACAGCCGCTCGGCCGAAGCCATCTCGCGGCTGTCCCGACCGACCTGGCGCAGGCGTTCGAAGGTGGCGGTGGCGTCCTCGATTTTCTGCTGCGACAGCTGGACTTCCAGTACCGCCAACAGGGTATCCGGATCGTCCGGTGCCAGCATGCGCAGGCGTGCCAGTGCATTGTCGGTGAGCACCTGGCGGCCGGTGGCCTCGCCGATGCGCACCTGCTGCAGCAGCCAGGCGCGCTGTTCGGCAATGCTGCCGGTCGGGGTGGCCGGCAGCGCACCCGGCTGCACGTCGGCCGCCTGCGCCTGTGCCGCCGG
>DALZLW010000213.1:0-6012 GCA_032007425.1 Stenotrophomonas sp. | reverse complement strand
GCGGCGACCGGGGCGGGTGCGACCGGGGCCGGGGCTTCCTCGCGTACCGGTGCCGGCGCCGCATGCTTGACCTGGGTCACGGCCGGCGGCGGGATGTTCAGCTGGCCCTTGGTCAGCGCATGCACCGGCAACTTGCGCGGCGTGCCGCGGTGGTAGCTCGGGCGGCCGCTTTCCTCGCCCAGCTCGTTGTCGCGCAGGCGGGTCACGTTGTAATGCGGGGTGTGCAACTGCTCGTCGGCGACGATCACGATCGGCGCTTCGTGGCGCTTTTCGATCTCGCCCAGTGCGGCGCGCTTTTCGTTCAGCAGGTAGGTGGCGATCTCCACCGGGGCCTGCACCAGCACCTGCCCGGTGTTCTCCTTCATGGCGTGCTCTTCAGCCACGCGGATGATGGACAGCGACAGCGATTCCACGCTGCGCATGCGGCCGTGGCCGTCGCAGCGCGGGCAGACGATCTGGCTGGATTCGCCCAGGCTCGGGCGCAGGCGCTGGCGGCTCATTTCCAGCAGGCCGAAGCGCGAGATGCGGCCGACCTGCACGCGGGCACGGTCGTACTTCAGCGCCTGGGCGAGGCGGTTCTCCACTTCGCGCTGGTGCTTGTTGGACGCCATGTCGATGAAGTCGATCACCACCAGGCCGCCGAGGTCACGCAGGCGCAGCTGGCGGGCGACTTCCTCGGCCGCTTCCAGGTTGGTCTGGAAGGCGGTGTCTTCGATGTCGCTGCCCTTGGTGGCGCGCGAGGAATTGACGTCAACGGCGGTCAGCGCTTCGGTCTGGTCCATCACGATCGAGCCGCCGGAGGGCAGGCGCACGTTGCGCTCGTAGGCGCCTTCGATCTGTGATTCGATCTGGAAGCGGTTGAACAGCGGGATGTCGTCGGTGTAGTGCTTGAGCTTGCGCAGGGTCTGCGGCATCACCTGCTGCATGAACTCGCGGGCGTGCTCATACATTTCCTGGGTGTCGACCAGGATCTCGCCGACATCGGCGCGCAGGTAGTCACGCAGGGCGCGCACGATCAGCCGCGATTCCTGGTAGATCAGGAAGGGGGCCGGCTTGCTCAGCGCGGCCTCGGCGATGGCGCGCCAGACGCTGAGCAGGTAATCCAGGTCCCACTGCAGTTCTTCGGCGTCACGGCCGACGCCGGCGGTGCGGATGATCACCCCCATGTCGTCGGGGATGTTCAGCTTGTCCAGGGCTTCCTTCAGCGCGGCGCGGTCTTCACCCTCGATGCGGCGGGATACACCACCGGCGCTGGGGGAGTTGGGCATCAGCACCATGTAGCGGCCGGCCAGCGAGATGAACGTGGTCAGCGCCGCGCCCTTGTTGCCGCGCTCGTCCTTGTCGATCTGGACGACGATTTCCTGGCCTTCCTTGATCAGCTCGCGGATGTTGGCCTTGTTCGGGTCAACGCCGGCCTGGAAGTAGTCGCGGGAGATTTCCTTCAGCGGCAGGAAGCCGTGGCGGCCGCCGCCGTATTCGACGAAGCAGGCTTCCAGCGAGGGCTCCACGCGGAAGATGCGGCCCTTGTAGATGTTGGACTTCTTCTGTTCCTTGGCCGGCTGCTCGATGTCGATGTCGTACAACGACTGGCCGTCCACGATGGCCACGCGCAGCTCTTCGGCCTGCGTGGCATTGATCAGCATTCGCTTCATTGTTGCGTTCCTCGCAATGCGGCTACCGCGCGGAACGCCATGGGGTTTCGCCTCTGGACACGGCTCGCCGCCCATTCGCGCAGGCGCGGGGAGGGCGGCTTGTGTTTCCAGCGCTACGACACCACGGCAGGCCGCGGGAGCGCTTCACTCTTCAGTTTTTTGGGTAGTGCAGGCCGCAGGCAGCTGTCAGCCAGGCTGGAGCGCCACGCGGGACATGTTCAGCGCGGTTGCGTGTCAGGCATCCGGCGATGGCCGGGAAGGCCGGTGAGCCGCTAACATGGCCGCCCCGCGGGCGGTGGTCGCGCACTGTGCCGGATTCGTCGGAGGCGGGGCTTCTGGCCCTGGACAACTTCCAACGAAATCAATCCCTTATCTCGCCGCCCGAGTGTAACAGAATAAACAGCCCAATGACCGCCCAAGACTCCAGCAAAGCCCCTTCCGACAAGCCTTCCGTGCGCATGATCACCGTTCCGGCCGATCGTGCCGGCCAGCGCCTGGACAACTTCCTGCTTGGCCAGCTCAAAGGCGCCCCGCGCAGTCTGGTGTACAAGCTGGTACGCAGCGGCCAGGTGCGGGTCAATGGCGGCCGAGCCAAGGCCGAACGCAAGCTGGAGGCCGGTGACGAGGTGCGGGTTCCGCCGGTGCGCCTGGCCGAGGAAGGCGACAAGGCCGGCCCGCCGG
The DNA here is from genome assembly GCA_032007425.1 of Stenotrophomonas sp. Taxonomy (GTDB): domain Bacteria; phylum Pseudomonadota; class Gammaproteobacteria; order Xanthomonadales; family Xanthomonadaceae; genus Stenotrophomonas. The sequence continues at coordinate 3,679 of DALZLW010000213.1, read as the reverse complement.
AAGCGTTCATGCGCCGGCTGGAGCAGGCCATCGTGTTCGAAGACGCCCGCCTGCTGGCGCTGAACAAGCCCACCGGGGTGGCCAGCCATGGTGGCAGCGGCATCAGTTTCGGTGCGATCGAGACCCTGCGGGCGCTGCGCCCGGGGCAGACGCTGGAGCTGGTGCACCGCCTGGACCGCGATACATCGGGCCTGCTGATCGTGGCCAAGAAGCGCTCGGCGCTCAGTGAACTGCAGGCGCTGCTGCGTGAAGACCACGGCGCCGGCATCCGCAAGCGCTACCTGACGCTGCTGGCCGGCCGGTTGCCGGACGGCACGATGACGGTGGATGCGCCGCTGCACGTTGGCCTGCGCCAGGGCGGCGAGCGCCACGTACAGGTGAATGCCATCGGCAAGGAATCAATCAGCCACTTTCGCGTGCTGGAGCGCCGCGGCGGCCATTCCTACTGCGAGGTGCGCATTGAAACCGGGCGCACCCACCAGATCCGCGTGCATGCCCAGCACCTTGGCCATCCGGTGGCTGGTGACGATAAGTACGGCGATCCTGCAGTCAACAAGCGCTTTCGTGAGCAGATCGGCTTGAAGCGTCTGTTCCTGCACGCGGCGTCACTGGAGTTCGCGCTGGACGCCGGCAAGAGCCCTTACGTGCTGAATGCGCCGTTGGCCGAAGAGCTGGTCGAGGCGCTGGACCGGCTCAAGTAACCGCTCGGCCGGCAACGCCATTGCCGGCCGGTGCTCACCACTTGAACAAGATCAGGCTGATGGCCAGTGTCGCCATGCCCGCGACCAGGCCGTAGACGGTCTCGTGGCCCTTGGCGTAGCGCTTGGCCGCCGGCAGCAGTTCGTCCAGTGCCAGGAATACCATCACCCCGGAGATCAGTCCGAACACCCAGCCGAAAGTGGCATGGGACAGCGAGCCTGACAGCAGGAAGTAACCGATGGCCGCGCCGATCGGCTCGGCCAGACCGGACAGCAGGCTGGCTGAGAACGCGTAGAACTTGTTCTGGGTGGCGAAGTAGACCGGAACCGCGATCGCGATGCCTTCGGGAATGTTGTGGATGGCAATGGCGAAGGCCAGTGGCATGCCGACCGAAGGGCTCTCCAGCGTGGCGAAGAACGTGGCCAGCCCTTCCGGGAAGTTGTGTGCGGTGATCGCCACGGCGGTCATCAGTCCGACCCGGCGGATGTAGGCCTGGCTGTTGTCGCGGAAGCTCGGGTCCTGTTTGTCCAGGCTCTCATGCGGGTTGGGCACGAGGTGATCGATCAGCACGATCAGCACCACGCCCAGCAGGAAGGCGAGCGTGCCGTAGGTAAAGCCGAGGCGTGCATCGTAGGCGTCGGTGAACGACTGGATCGATTTGTTGAGGATTTCCGAGAGCGACACATAGACCATCGCGCCGCCGGCAAAGGCCAGCCCGAAGGCGAGCAGCCGCGGGTTGGGGCGGCGCGAGAACAGCACCATGAGGCTGCCGATGGCCGTGGCCAGGCCAGCGGCGAGGGTGACCGCCAAGGCGATCCAGACGTTTTCCTGTGAAATCTGCAGCATGCGCCGACGCTATCCTTTCAATGATGCGCGTCCCGGCGAGCGCGCCGGGACAGCAAGGGGAGGCGGGCGCTGGCTGGCCTCGATGGGGAGGGGTGATCAGCCGCCGCGACGCAGCCGCTCTTCGACGGCGAAGCATTCATCCGGGCGGGGCTGTGGCGGATTGAAGCTGACCGGTACCTGGATGGTCGCCGGCACGGCCTGGCCGTTACGGGTGGCGGCCTTGAACTGCCAGCCCTGCACGGCGGCCCGGGCCAACTGGTCCAGTTGCGGATTGCCGCTGCTGTTGACGGGCGTGACCTCGCTTGGCTTGCCATCCACGCCGATCACCACGCGCAGGGTGCTGGTACCGCCCACGCCCATGCAGGCCAACTCAGGCGGGTACTGCGGTGGCGGCGTTTTCACGGCGGCGACCTCGGTGGGGGCCACGCGCGGTGCGGACTGGCTGTCGGCCGCATCACGGCCGCAGGACGCCAGTACGAGGCTGCCGCCCAGGGCCATTGCAATCAACGGCAACAGGTGCAGCTTCATGGCTGGCCTCCGGTCAGGGCCGAGGCCTTGGCGGCGCAGATGAAATCATTCTCGCTCAGGCCGCCGACATCGTGGGTCGAGAAGCGGACGACCGCTCTGTCGTAATGCACACCGAGGTCCGGGTGATGGTCTTCACAGTGGGCGACCCACGCCAGCGCGTTCACGAACGCCATGGTGTGGTGGTAATCGCTGAAGCGGAAGGTGCGCCGCAACGCGGCGCCGTCTTCGACCAGCTCCCAGCCGGGGATCTGCGGCAGCAGCTCGGCCAGGCGGGCCTGGCCCAGCCGGTGTTCGCTGCCCTTGCGGGGGCTGCAATGGGCCTGTGCCAGTGGTACCAGGTCGTTCATGGAATTCTCCACCTTCAGATATCGATCACTGAACAGTGCGCCGGGCGGTGTATAAAAGCCATGATCGCCCAGCGCGTACTTGGCTAGAATAGCCCGATGATCCAGATTTCCGACACCGCCCAGACATATTTCCGCAAGTTGATCGAACGCGAGGCCGTGCCCGGCATGGGCGTTCGGCTCAGCGCGATCGATCCCGGAACCCCCAGCGCCGATGCCCGCCTGGAGTTCGCCGAGCCTCACCATCTGCAGGGCGACGAATGGGCCGTGGACTGTGATGGGTTCACCCTTTATGTCGCCGCTGACAGCGTCGGCTGGCTCGACGGGGCTGAAATCGACATTGTTGCTGGCAGCACCGGTGGTCAGCAGCTCACCATCAAGGCGCCGCGGATCAAGGGCGAGGCGCCCGGCGAAGCCGCGTCGCTGGTCGAGCGGGTACAGTGGGTGGTGGAAAACGAAGTGAATCCACAGTTGGCCTCGCATGGTGGCAAGGTCGCCGTACAGGAAGTTTCGGCCGATGGCGTGGTGCTGCTGCGCTTCGGCGGTGGCTGCCAGGGCTGCGGCATGGCCGATGTCACCTTGAAGCAGGGCATCGAGAAGACGTTGATGGGGCGCGTACCGGGAGTGACCGCAGTGCGCGATGCCACCGACCACGACAGTGGCCAGGCGCCCTACATGCCGCGCGGCAACGCGGCCTGATTGCTGCACGTGGCGTCAGCCCGCGCCGAACAGCTGATCCATCTGCTGCTGCAGCGCAGGCGGCCCGTCACGGTCGTTGATCCGCAGACCGGCCTGCCGCCAGGTTGGTCGGGCTGGTTGGCGGGGCTCGCGCCGTTGCCGCGCCCTCGCCATGCGCATGACGTCGTGCAGGTGCTACTGCCACGGCCTCCCCTGCAACGGACCGGCGTGCTGCCGCAACTGAGCCTGCTGCAGGCGATGCGCCGGTTGCTCTGGCAGCACTGGGACCCAGCGCCGCGCGATCAGCGCTGGATGCGCTGGACTTCGGCGGCCTGCAGCCTGCTGTTGCACCTGGGCTTTGCCCTGTTGCTGCTGTGGGTGGCGGTGATCCGTCCGCCCTACGTGCCGGCGGCCGGCGGTGCGGGTGATGGCGAGCGGGTGCAGGTCGCTTTTGTCGAAGGGGGGAGTGCGCAAGCCGGTGCGGGTTCGGCCACCGCTGTGGAGGAGGCCGGCGCGTCCAGCGCGGCGGCACCGGCGGCTGCCGCTGCTGCATCCGCGCCCTCTGTGCCCTCTGCGCCGGTGCC
>DALZLW010000212.1:0-6015 GCA_032007425.1 Stenotrophomonas sp. | reverse complement strand
CACCGCCGGCAGCGGCGGCCGATCAGGCAGGTGATCCGGCGCAGGTGCTGCACTCGCTGCAGGCTTTGCTGCGGCATGCCCGCAGCCTGCGCGAGGAAGCCACGGCCGCGGCGCGCACGGCGGTGGAACAGCAGCGACCGCTCAGCCAGCGCGAGATGCTCACGGTGCTGTCGCTGTTGCAGGCCGCGCCGATGGCCAGCGTGGCTGGTTCGCTGGTGGGCACCGAGCAGCCCCTGGCCGAACGCCTTCGCCATGAGCTGCTGTCCGGTGCCTCGCAGTTGGGGCTGGCGCCGGGTCAGACGCGCCTTGATGCCGAGGATGAAGACGCTGTCGAACTGGTCGGCAGGGTGTTTGACGTGCTGCTCGGGCAACAGCACCTGGAAGGCCGTCCGCGTGCCTTGATGGAGCGCCTGGTGGTCCCGTTCGTCAAGGTCGCGCTGCTGGATCGCACGCTGTTCGTGCAGCAGTCCCACCCGGCGCGACGCCTGCTGGATGCGCTGGCCGAAGCCTGCGCCGGGGCGACCGGCGATGGCGGTGGCGAACGTGCCTTGATGGAGAAGGTCGAAGAAGTGATCGACCGCCTCGTGGCTGAGTTCAACGAGAACCTGACCATCTTCCAGGTGCTGGAAGACGAGTTCAGCGAGTTCATGGTCCAGCATCGGCGGCGCGTCGAGATCGCCGAACGGCGCGTGGCCGAAACCCAGCGGGGGCAGGAGAAGCTCGAGCGGGCGCGCGTTCGCGCCGGGCAGGAAGTGCAGCGTCTGGCAAGCGCGCACCCGCTGCCCGCGGCCTTTGCCACGTTCCTGCAGCAGCCCTGGCAGCATCACCTCATCCTCGCCTCGTTGCGCGAAGGCGAGCAGGGGCCGGGCGTCACCCAGTCGCTGGCGCTGGCGGAGGCCTTGCTGGCCGACCTGCAGCAAGCCCGTAGCGGCGCTGGAATGAGCGCTTGGCCGCCGTCGCGCAGCGAACAGTTGGCCAGCGTCTTTGCCAGCGTGGGACTGCAGGGTGATGCGGTGACGCGCGCGGTGGATGCGCTGCGGGCCACCTTGCTGGCCATTGCCGATGGCCGCCCGGAGAATCAGCCAACGCTGCCCGATCTTCCGCTGGGTGTGCTGCCCGGCAGTGCCCAGGGCGGTATCGCACAGGCACAGGTCCCGGAACCGGATGCTTCGGCGTACGACCTGTCCGAAGCCGAGCGGCTACGGGCGCTGCCCGTGGGCAGCTGGCTGGATTTCATCGGTGAAGACGGCAAGGCACAAGCCGCCAAGCTGGCCTGGATCAGTCCGATCTCGGCGCGGCTGTTGTTCGTCAACCGTCGCGGTGGACGCTTCTGTGTGGCTTCGGCAGAAGAGCTTGCCGTGTTGGTGGCGCAGCAGCGCCTGCATCCCCATGTCGACGACAGCGCGTTTGCCAGTGCGCTGCAGCAGGTCATCGCGCAGCTGACGCCGGAGCCCGGCACGACCCTGCATTGAGCTCCCGGCAGCCGCTGAATCCGTCTAAGATCAGGCCATTGCCGATCTGCGGGAGAGCTCATGGCTGTCGCGTTGCTGGGAGTAAAAGAAACCGCGCCGGGGGAACGACGCGTCGCGTTGACTCCTGAAACTGCGAAGAAGTTCATCGCCTTGGGGGCGTCGGTCTGGTTCGAGCCCGGTCTGGGCCTGTCGGCCGGTTTCGTCGATGCCGCCTATGTCCAGGCTGGCGCCCAGGCCATGGATGAAGCGCAGTGGCCGGCACTGGACCTGGTGTTGTGCGTGCAGCCACCCCCCGCGGACCGTCTGCAACGGCTCAAGTCGGGTGCCAGCGTCGTGGGCCTGTTCGATCCGGCGACCGATCCGGCGTTGGCCGGCTTGGCTGTCGATCCGGGCCTGCAGTTGTTCCCGCTGCAACGCCTGCCGCGTACCACCCGGGCCCAGTCCATGGATGTGCTCAGCTCGCAGGCCGGCATGGCCGGTTACAAGGCTGCCCTGATCGCTGCCGAGCGCGCGCCGCGCTTCTTCCCGATGTTGACCACCGCGGCTGGAACCGTGCGTCCGGCGCGGGTGCTGGTGGTGGGGGCAGGCGTGGCCGGGCTGCAGGCCATCGCCACCGCACGGCGGCTGGGGGCCCAGGTGGAAGGCTTCGACGTGCGGCCGGAGACCCGCGAGCAGATCCAGTCGCTGGGCGCGCGTTTCCTCGATCTGGGCGTCAGTGCCAGCGGTGAAGGTGGCTACGCGCGTGCGCTCAGCGATGCCGAGAAACTACAGCAGCAACAGCGCCTGGCCGATCACCTGCGCAACGTGGACGTGGTGATCTGCACGGCGGCGGTGCCGGGCCGGACGGCCCCGATCATCCTCACCGCGCCGATGGTGGCGGGCATGGCGCCGGGCAGCGTGATCATCGACCTGGCGGCCGAAAGCGGTGGCAACTGTGCCCTCACCCGGCCCGGCGAAGCGGTGGTGCATGACGGGGTACTGGTGGAAGGCCCGCTGGGCCTGGCCAGTCTGGGGGCGACGCATGCCAGCGAAATGTATGCGCGCAACGTGTTCAACTTCAGCGCGCTGTTCGTTGTGGACGGCGCGCTGCACTTCGACTGGAACGACGAGTTGCTGGCCAGCACCCACTGGCGCAGCGTGCCCACAGTCTGAGCCGGCGCGCTGCGGCTCAGGGGCGCGCGGGGGCCGGGTTGTCCTGCACCCAGCGGCGTCGCTGCTCGCTGTTCATGCTGCTCCATTGCGCGCGCAGTGCCTCCCGTTCGGCCTGGCTCATGCCGCGCATGCGGGCAAACAGCGCGCGCGCCTGTTCGCGCTGTTCACGGCTCATGCCTTCGAAGCGCCGCGCCCCGCGCTGTGCCTGTTCGCGCTGGGCAGGCGTCATGGCCTGCCAACGCTGACCATGGGCCAGCATCCGCTGGCGCTGTGCCGGCGGCGCGGCATTCCAGCGATCGCGCAGGGGTGCCAGCACCGCCTCGCGCTGTGCGGCACTGAGCTGCTCCCACGCCGGTGGCGTTTCCTCGGCGAACACAGCAGCCGCGGGAGCCAGCAGGGAAATAAACAGTAGAAGAACGGCGGGTTTCATCGATTACTCCATTGCCAGATCGGTGCCGGCCAGCCACAGGTACAGGTCGGGGTTCTCATCAAGGGCACTGCTGCCGTTGTCATCGTCCATCGCCGCCACCATCGGTGCGGCCGCCACGCCGTCCTCGGCCGGCGGCAGCCACTGCACCCCCAGGCCCATGCCCAGGGCCAGCACGGCGGTACAGGCGCTGGCCAGCCACCAGCCGGCGGCCCTCCGGCGGCCGGGCACGCCCGCGTGCCTGGCCTGGCGCAGGCGCGCCAGTGTTGTCGGCGACAAGGCCTGCAGCGATTGGGCGTGCAGGGCACGCAGTTCATCGTCAGAAGGCATCGGATTCACGGGACATCCTCCAGCAGGGTCTGCAGCGCCTGCCGTGCACGCGCCAGATGGGTCTTGACCGCGCCTTCGCTGCAGCCCATCGCGGCTGCCGTGGTGGCACCGTCCAGGTCCTGCAGCACGCGCAGGGTAAATGCTTCGCGCTGGCGCGCGGGCAATTGCCGCAGCGCCAGCACCAGGCGGGCGTATTGATCGCGCTGGGCATGGGTCTGCTCCGGGCCAGGCGCGGGATCGGCCCAATCCAGCGGCTCGCCTTCGGCATCGACCGTATCGCGCCAGAACGGCAGGCGGAACCGCCGACGTCGCTGCAGGTCGATCACGCGCCGGCGCAGGATGCTCCAGAACAGCGGCGTCCATTCCCCTGCCGGGCGATCACGGTAGTCCAGCATGCGCAGCAGACTGTCCTGTACGGCATCAAGCGCATCCTCACGGTGGCGCAGCCCGGCTTCGGCGAAGCGGAACGCACGCGGCCCCACGCCGGCGATGAACACATCGAGCGAGGCGGGTAGTGCTGCAGTGGGCGGACACGGGCTGGCCACCAGCACAGGGTAGGGCTCCGGGACAGTCTTCACATGGGAAACGCACCGGACCGGGCTTGGTTGACAGGGAATCCCACGCGGTTCAGCGGCTGGTTATGATGGGCCACCGAAGACAGAGCGGGGGCGTTGCCGATGAGTGACGGGTTCGTAGCACTGTACATCTTCATGCTGGCTGCCATTGCCGGCCATGTGATCATTTCGCGGGTGCCGGTGATCCTGCACACGCCGCTGATGTCCGGTTCCAACTTCATCCACGGCATCGTGCTGATCGGCGCCATGGTGGTGCTGGGCCACGCACAGACACCACTGGAAAAAGGACTGGGTTTCGTTGCCGTGTTGTTGGGGGCTGGCAACGCGGCCGGTGGCTATGTGGTCACCGCGCGCATGCTGGAAATGTTCAAGCCCAGCCGCAAGCCGGATGCGGGCGCAGATAACGTCCAGGAGCCACGGCCGTGAACCTCACCACCGTTGAACTGCTCGATTGGCTGGTCAAGTCCAGCTACCTGGTGGCGGCGACGTTGTTCCTGCTCGGCCTGCAGCGCATGGCTTCCCCGCTCACCGCTCGAAGTGGCATCCGCTGGGCGGGACTGGGCATGCTGCTGGCCACGGCGGCCACCTTCTTCCTGCCGGGGCTGCACAACATTGCGCTGATCCTGCTGGCGCTGGCACTGGGTACCGGATTGGCGTGGTGGTCGGCCGGCAAAGTGGCGGTGACCGACATGCCGCAGATGGTGGCGCTTTACAACGGCATGGGCGGCGGTTCCGCCGCCGCCATCGGAGCGGTGGAACTGTCGCGCTATGCGTTCCTCGCCAATAGGGACACGACCCATTGGAGCAGCCAGGCCTTGGCCGAGCTGGCCGCCCGGCAGCCTTCGGCCACCGTTCTGCTGCTGGCGGTGACCGGCGCGGCCATTGGCGCGGTATCGCTGTCCGGTTCGGTGATTGCCTGGGCCAAGCTGGATGGGCGCCTGGACAAGCGCGTCACCTGGCCCGGGCAGCAGGCGCTGAACCTTCTGGTCGCCGTGGCGGTGGTGGCGCTGGGCATCACCGCGGCGCTGACCCTCTCGCCGTGGGCGATCACCGCCTTCTTCGTGCTGGCGCTGGCGCTCGGCGTGCTGATGACCCTGCCCATCGGTGGGGCGGACATGCCGGTGGTGATTTCGCTGTACAACGCCTTCACCGGGTTGGCGGTGTCGTTTGAAGGCTATGTGCTGGGCAACGAAGCGCTGATCATCGCCGGCATGATGGTGGGCGCCGCGGGCATCCTGCTGACCCGGCTGATGGCCAAGGCCATGAACCGACCGATCCGCAACGTGCTCTTCTCCGACTTCGGCGGTGCCGGCAGGGGGGAGGCACAGGCGATCGTTGGCGCACAGAAGCCGATCGATGCATCGGACGTGGCGGCGATGATGGCCTTTGCCGAACGCGTGGTCATCGTGCCGGGCTACGGCATGGCGGTGGCCCAGGCCCAGCACAAGATATGGGAACTGGCGCAGCGCCTGTTGGCACGCGGTGTGAAAGTCCGTTTTGCCATCCATCCGGTGGCGGGGCGCATGCCCGGGCACATGAATGTCCTGTTGGCCGAAGCGGGTGTGCCGTACGACCTGATCGTGGACATGGACGACGTGAATCCTGAGTTTGCGACCACTGACGTCGTGCTGGTGATTGGTGCCAACGATGTGGTGAACCCCGTGGCCCGGACCGACCCGGCCAGCCCGATTTACGGCATGCCCATCCTGGACGTAGTGAACGCGCGCAACGTCGTGGTGATCAAGCGCGGGCGCGGCACGGGGTTTGCGGGCATTGAGAATGCGCTGTTCTACGCGGACAACGCGCGCATGTTGTATGGCGATGGTGCAGCGGCGGCCGCGGCGCTGGTCAGTGAGCTCAAGGCGCTCGACGGCGGACATTAGTTTCTCTTCCGGGGCCGGGGTGGGCTTCGGCTTCGGCCGGTGGGTCGCCTACAGCGGCGGGGGGCTTGTGGGGGCGCGCGGTGGTTGGCTTTTCCGGGCGGGGCCGGTTGCGGGGGCTGGTCCGGGGGACGGCAAAAGCCGCTCCTGCGTGCCTCGCGTTTCGCCATCCATGGCGA
>DALZLW010000211.1:0-6034 GCA_032007425.1 Stenotrophomonas sp. | reverse complement strand
CCGGGGCCGGCTGCGGCGAACGCGCGCGCGGGCAGGCCGCTTGCGGCAATGCTGGCGGCAACGCCACCGGCGGCAAGGCCTTGGACAAACAGACGACGGGACGGCCGCGCGGGCAGGCCCGGGCGGTCAGGGGGAAACACAGGCATGGGAACAGACTCCAGACGCTTCACAGGCGCTGGCACGGGGCCAGCACGTAGGGCGCGCGTTGCCGCGCAGGCGTGGAATCAGCTGATGGGGGGCCGTGAAATGGCCGGCAGCGGCGGCGCCGGACGGCCCGGATCCAACGGCGCGACCGGGACGGCCATGCCGTAGGCCGGCACCGGCAGGAGCAAGGCACTGACGGCCAGCGCCGGTTGTTGCGCGCAGGCACGCAGGCAGTCGATGCCGGAGCACGGCCGCTCGTGGTCACTGCCCTGGTGATGGCCGGTGGCCGGTGCATCGGCCGGCATCATGGCCTCGGTCCCGTGGCAGGGCGGGCCCTCATTGGAACCGGTTGCCATTGTCTGGGCCGGCGCCGACCCGTGCGCGCCGGCCACGGCCACGCCCAGGCCATTCACCAGCAGGCTGATGATGAGCAGGACACGCAGCAGGGCGAGGGGCAGGCGCATGGGCACTACGATAACGGGAAACACCCTTGGCTGCAGCGGTGACTGAATGGCCGGTTCAAGCCTGGACCCGGGTCAGGCGCACCTCACGTGCTGCACGTGGACCTCAGCCTTCCTCACGGACGATATCGACCAGCCGGGGTCCATAGCGCGACAGCTTGCTGCCGCCGATACCACCCACACGGGCCAGTTCGTCCAGCGTCGTCGGCCGTTGCTCGGCAATGTTGCGCAGCGTGCTGTCATGGAAAATCACGAAGGCGGGGACGTTCTGTTCGCGCGCCAGCTCGGCACGCAGCCCGCGCAGCGCATTGAACAGGACCAGATCCTGCGGCAGCACCGACAGCCCCGTGCGCTGGGCGCTGCGCTCGCGCCCGGTGCTGGCGGCCGGATTCTCGCGGCGCATGCTGACCTTGCGCACGCCCTTGAGCACGTCACGGCTGGCATCACTCAGGCGCAGACCACCGTGGCCTTCACTGTCCACGGTCAGCAGCCCGGTGGCGACAAGCTGGCGGAACACGCTGCGCCAGGTCCGCGCATCCAGGTCGCGGCCGATGCCATAGGTGCTCAGTTGCTGGTGCGCGGCCTGGCGGATCTTGTCGTTCTCACTGCCACGCAGGATGTCGATCAGGTGGCCCACACCATAGCGCTGGCCACTGCGGTACACGCAGCTGAGGGCTTTCTGCGCCGGCACCGTGGCATCCCAGGCGGCGGGCGGGGTGAGGCAGTTGTCGCAGTTGCCGCAGGGCTGGGGGTAGGTTTCACCAAAGCCGGCCAGCAGCACCTGACGGCGGCACTGCATGGACTCGCAGTAGCCGAGCAGGTGGTCGAGCTTGGCGCGTTCCAGTTGCTTCCGTTCTTCGGCGGCCTCGGACTGCTCGATCATCTGCTTGAGCAGCACCACGTCACCCAGGCCATAGCAGAGCCACGCTTCGGCAGCCTCGCCATCGCGGCCGGCGCGTCCGGTTTCCTGGTAATACCCTTCCATCGACTTGGGCAGGTCGGTGTGGGCGACAAAACGCACGTCCGGCTTGTCGATGCCCATTCCGAAAGCGATGGTGGCGCACATCACGATACCGTCCTCGCGCAGGAACCGGCGCTGGTTTTCCGCACGGATCTCCACGGGCAGTCCGGCGTGGTAGGGCAGGGCGGTGAAGCCCTGGCCACTGAGGAACTCGGCGGTTTCCTCCACTTTGCGCCGGGACATGCAGTAGACGATGCCGGCCTGCTCGCGGTGGCCACGCAGGAAATCGGTCAACTGCTTGCGGGCATTGTCCTTCTGCACCACGGTGTAGCGGATGTTGGGACGGTCGAACGAGCTGACGAAATGGCGGGCCTGGGCCAGATCCAGCCGTTCGGCGATTTCGCGCTGGGTCGGCGGGTCGGCGGTGGCGGTGAGTGCAATGCGCGGGATGTCCGGCCAGCGTTCGTGCAGCACGGTCAGCTGACGGTACTCGGGACGGAAGTCGTGCCCCCACTGCGAGACGCAATGGGCCTCGTCGATGGCGAACAAGGCGATGTGGCTGCGTGACAACAGCGAGAGGAAGCGCCCGGTAAGCAGGCGCTCCGGTGCCACATAAAGCATGTCCAGTTCACCCGCCAGCAAGTCGCGCTCGACCCGATTGGCGGTTTCAGCGTCCAACGTGGAATTAAGGAACTCGGCACGCACGCCGAGCTGGCGCAGCGCTTCAACCTGGTCCTGCATCAGCGCGATCAGCGGCGAGATAACGATGCCGCAACCGTCGCGCAGCAGGGCAGGTACTTGATAACAAAGGGATTTGCCGCCGCCGGTGGGCATCAGTACGAGGGCGTCATTGCCCGCGGCCACATGCTCCACGATGTCCTGCTGGGGACCACGGAAATCGTCGTAACCAAAAACGCGGGAGAGCAGTTCGTGCGCGGGACGGGAAGCCATCAGGGTAGTTTACCCCCGGAGGGGGTGATGCAGGGCTGCCGCCCTGCACCCGCGAAGGCAACGGCCGGAGCAACAGTCGAGGCAACAGCCGGAGCAACGGCAAAAGCCGGAGCAACAGCAAAAGCCGGAGCAACGGCAAAAGCCGGAGCAACAGCAAAAGCAAAAGCCCGTGCGCTGCTAGCGGGCCGGGGCGGGGTGAGGCGACGGGGGACGCCGCAAGTACGTCCTTGTAGGCTTGCGTGCGGCTCCTGCCGCACACACCCCCGACGCCTCACCCCGCCCCAGCCCCCCACAAGTCTCCGCTATCTCTGGGCAAAGCTCCGCCATCTATGGGCCAAGCTCCGCTATCTCTGGGACAGGCGTTGTTCCAAGCCCGTTCTTTACTGGCCGAACGGCGACTTCATTCAGGTTGCCAATCCAAGTTGATGGTCAGAAACACAGACGCGAACTCTCGCGCATATGTCTTCCAAGCCTGAAGATCAGAGTCACAGGCGCGAATTCTCACGCAAATTTCTTCCAAGCTTGAAGATCAGAATCGCAGGCTTGAATTTTTTCGAGTTTATCTTCCCGCATCCGATCAACTGACTTCCAGGCTTGGACAGGCAGTTGCCGTGACGCTGGATCAAGTGGGCAATCAGGAAGGACGGTGCTTGACCTGCAGGCCCCGTGAAGCATGAGGAAGGCGGGGAGGTGGCTGAGGGAGGGGGTGTGTGCGGCAGGAGCCGCACGCAAGCCTACAAGGACGTACTTGCGGCGTCCCCCGCCCTCGGGCGCCTCCCCGCCGCCCCATGGAGCTGCCGTTGCTCCGGCTCTGGCTCTGGCCGTTGCCGTTGCTCCGGCTCTTGCCTCTGCAGGTGCAGGGCGGCAGCCCTGCACCCGATCCAACCCTTACTGCAGCAGCGAGCGCAGCATCCAGGCGTACTTTTCGTGGGTCTGCAGGCGCTGGGTCATCAGATCCTCGGTCGGTGCGTCATCGGCGTCATCGGCCACGTCCAGCACTTCGCGTGCAGTACGGCACACCGCTTCATTGGCGACCACCAGCTGGCGTACCATTTCCCGCCAGTCAGCGCTGTCAGTCAGGCCAGCTTCTTCCGGAATCGAGGTCAGGGCCGCAAACTCCCGGTAGGAGCCCGGGGCATTGAAGCCCAATGCTCGGATGCGTTCGGCCACGTCATCCAGCGCCGCCCACTGCTCGGTGTACTGGGTCTCGAACATGGTATGCAGCGAGTTGAACATCGACCCGGTCACATTCCAGTGGAAGTTGTGGGTCTTCAGGTACAGGGTGAAGGCATCGGCCTGGAAGCGGGACAGGCCATCGGCGATCTTCTTGCGATTGCCGACATTGATCCCGATATCAATGTTCGGGGCCGACGGTGCGGCGCCTGCGAGCTTCTGCTTGGCGTCCTTGGGCTTGGAGGGGGTCTTGGTCTTGGCCATGGAAAGTCTCCTTCGGGTTAGATGATTGACACGATAGACCAGTTCTTATGTCTGGTCGCTTTCAAAGATTTAAATAGAACGATTGATGAACTCTATTGAACAAAAACCAGCGTCGCGACAGCGCCAACAGCGGGCCGCCATCGACCAGGCGATGAGCCGGGACCGTGGCCGCCTGCTGGGACTGCTCTCGCGCAGCGCAGCCAAGCCCGCCGACGCCGGACTTGCCGCCGCCTTCGACAAGGCGCTGCAGGCGTCCGTACAGCGGCGGCAGGCGCGCGCGGCGCTGCAGCCGGTGATTACTCTGGACCCTGCGCTGCCCATTGCACGTGAAGCCGAAGCCATCACCCAGCTGATCCGGGACCATCAGGTGGTGGTCATCGCCGGCGAAACCGGTTCGGGCAAGACCACCCAGCTGCCCAAACTGTGCCTGGCCGCTGGCCGTGGCCAGGCCGGCATGATCGGCTGCACCCAGCCGCGGCGGATTGCCGCGCGTGCCGTGGCCAGCCGGGTGGCGCAGGAGCTGGGCAGCGAACTGGGGCAACTGGTTGGCTTCCAGGTGCGGTTCAATGACAAGGTCGGCGAGGACAGCCGCATCAAGTTCATGACCGATGGCATCCTGCTGGCCGAGATCGCCAGCGATCGCTGGCTGTCCAACTACGACACGATCATTGTCGACGAGGCCCACGAGCGCAGCCTCAACATCGATTTCCTGCTGGGTTATCTGAAGCAGCTGCTGCGCAAGCGTCCGGACCTGAAGCTGATCGTTACCTCGGCGACGATCGATACCGCGCGCTTTGCCGAACACTTCGATGGCGCGCCGGTGATCAGCGTGGAAGGGCGAACCTTCCCGGTCGAGGTGCGCTACCGCGCGCTGGAAGGCGACACCCACGCCGATGCCGACGGCGGCGAGGAGCGTAGTGGCGGCGACCGCACCGTCAACGATGCCATCGTGGGTGCCATCGATGAAATCACCCGCCAGGACCCGCGCGGCGATGTGCTGATCTTCCTGCCCGGTGAACGCGAGATCCGCGATGCCCACCAGGCACTGGAGCGGCGCAAGTACCGGGCCACGGAGGTGCTGCCGCTGTATGCGCGCTTGTCCAACCAGGACCAGGACCGTGTGTTCAACCCAGGGGCCAGCCGGCGGATCGTGCTCGCCACCAACGTGGCTGAGACCTCGCTGACGGTGCCGCGCATCCGCTACGTCGTGGACCCGGGCCTGGCGCGGGTAAAGCGTTACAGCCCGCGCAACAAGCTTGATCGCCTGCACATCGAGCCGATTTCCCAGGCCAGTGCGAACCAGCGCAAGGGGCGCTGCGGCCGTATTTCCGAAGGCATCTGCTACCGCCTGTATGCCGAGGCCGATTTCCAGGCCCGGCCCGAGTTCACTGATCCGGAAATCCGCCGCTCCAGCCTGGCCGGGGTGATCCTGCGCATGCTGCAGCTCGGCCTGGGACAGATCGAAGCCTTCCCGTTCCTGGAAATGCCCGACGAGCGTGCCATCGCCGACGGTTGGCAGCAGCTGACCGAGCTGGGGGCCATCGATGGTGAGCGTCGCCTGACCGCGATCGGCCGCCAGATGGCGCGACTGCCGGTGGACGTCAAGCTGGCCCGCATGCTGGTGGCGGCACAGGCCGCCGGTTGCCTGCGGCCGATGCTGGTGATCGCGTCCTTCCTGGGTATCCAGGACCCACGCGAACGACCGCCGGAAGCGCGCGGTGCCGCCGACAGCGCCCATGCCCAGTTTGCCGATGGCCGTTCGGAGTTCGTCGGCGTGCTGCGCCTGTGGGACGGCTATCGCCAGGCGCATGAAGACCTGACCCAATCCAAGCTGCGCGACTGGTGCGGACGCCACTTCCTGGGCTTCCTGCGCATGCGCGAGTGGCGTGAGCTGCACCGTCAGCTGCGCCTGCAGTGCGAAGAGCTGGGCTGGAAGGAAGAGGCCATCGAGGCATCGCTGGCACCGCTGCTGGCAGGCAGCAGCGCGCCGCCGGTGGCACGCGATGACGCCGCCGCAGTCAAGGCCACGCGCGGGCAGTTGCACCGCGCCGCGCGGCTGGCCCGCGAAGGCAAGGCCGAG
>DALZLW010000210.1:0-6115 GCA_032007425.1 Stenotrophomonas sp. | reverse complement strand
GCCATGGATGGCGAAACGCGAGGCCCGCAAGGACGCAGCTTTTGCCGTCCCCCGGCCCAGCCCCTGCACCCGGCCCAGCCGGGAACAGGCTTCCACGAGGTCCCCGAGAAGCCCCGCCGCTGTCAGCGGCCAACCATCCTGCGCAGCAGCCTCGCCCGAGGCCCGCAGGAGCGGCTTTTGCCGTCCCCCGGCCCAGCCCCTCCACCCGGCCCAGTCCGGAACAGGCCTCCACAAGGCCCCCGAGAAGCCCCGCCGCTGTCAGCGACCAACCAGAAGAAAGTGCAGCAATCTCAGCGCCGAAGACGCGCCAACCACGAATCCAGCGCCGCGGCGAACGCCTGCCGATCGCGGGCGTGAAGCGGCGGCGGCCCGCCCGTCTGTACGCCCGCACCGCGCAGTTCTTCCATGAAATTACGCACCGACAGCCGCTGGGCGATCGTGTTGGGGGTGAATACCTCCCCGCGCGGGTGCAGTGCCACCGCGCCGCGCTGCAGCACTTCCGCCGCCAACGGGATGTCCTGGGTCACCACCAGATCGCCGGCTGCCACGCGCTGCACGATCGCACTGTCCGCCACGTCTGGCCCCTGCGGGACCTGGATCGAGCGGATCCAGCGCGACGGCGGCGTGCGGATCCACTGGTTGGCGACCAGCACCAGTTCCAGTCCCGCCCGCTCGGCGGCACGGAACAGGATGTCGCGGATGACAACGGGGCAGGCGTCGGCGTCGACCCAGATACGGGTGGCGGTGGCGGGAACGTCGCTCATCTGGCGTTTAACGTCCGATTAATATGAATGCGGGGTAGGGTAACACCGCTTTGTTGGGTCAGGCCTTGCCGCTGTTGGTTCAACTGCGGCACGTTCATGCCAACAAGGCTATCGCTTTTTCAGAGAAACACGCGTATCGTTCGACCCACTGTGTTTGCTAGGGTCACCGTAAATCGTGGCCTGGTGCAGTTGATCTCACGATCCGCTCATCGATCCGCTTTGCCAACGCCTGCAACTCAGTCTCAGCCCCGATACCCGGTGGCTGCGATTTTTCCAACATGGTTTCAGGAGTTAGTAAAGATGTCTGATCGTCAGAGCGGTACCGTCAAGTGGTTCAACGACGCCAAGGGCTTCGGCTTCATCACCCCGGAAAGCGGCCCGGACCTGTTCGTGCACTTCCGCGCCATCCAGGGCACCGGCTTCAAGTCGCTGCAGGAAGGCCAGAAGGTGACCTTCGTCGCCGTGCAGGGCCAGAAGGGCATGCAGGCTGACCAGGTGCAGGCGGTCTAATCCCCGCTGCTACCTTTGGTAGTCTGGAACGCCGGGGGCGAAAGCCTCCGGCGTTTCTCGTTCTGCAGTCCCGTACTTGGCCGGGAAGCGGGGCATGAGAGTCGCGGGGCTGTCGGCAGGGACGTCACACCCTGACGCGCTAGGATGGCGTTCCTTTTACGGTCCGACCGCCATGCTGACTGTGCACCATCTGGAAAACTCCCGTTCGCTGCGCGTGCTGTGGATGTTGGAAGAGCTCGGCCTGGAGTACGCCCTGCGGGTGTATCCGCGCGATCCAAAGACCCTGTTGGCACCGGCCGAGCTGCGCCAACTGCATCCCCTCGGCAAGGCGCCCATCCTGCAGGACGGAGCGCGGGTGCTGGCCGAATCCGGCGCCATTCTTGACTACCTGGCCGAGCTCCACGATGGCAGCAGGCGCCTGTCACCGCCAACCCAGCCCGCCGATGGCGACGAGCGCATGGCCTACCGCTATTGGATGCACTATGCGGAGGGCTCGGCGATGCCGCCCATGCTGCTCACCCTGGTCGTTGCCAGGATCCGCAGCGCGCCGATGCCGTTCTTCGCCAAGCCGATCGCCCGTGGTATTGCTGACAAGCTCGAGGCCGCTTTTGTCGGGCCGCAGCGGCGCCTGCACCTGGACTGGATGGAGCAGCGTCTGGGTGATTCACCGTGGTTTGCCGGCGAGCGTTTCACGGTCGCCGATATCCAGATGAGCTTCCCCATACAGGCCGCCGCATCGCGTGGTGAGGGATTGGCCGGACGCCCCCGCCTGTCTGACTTCCTGCAGCGTATCGAACAGCGACCGGCGTATCAGCGCGCGGTGGCGCGGGGCGGCAGTCCGCAGGCCGTGGGCGGCTGAGCCGGGCTTGCGCCGGCATGGCGTGAGCCCCATCTGAGACCCATGACGACTGAAACTCCGCTTTTCGACAATCGCCTGCTGCGCGAGCTTCCCGGGGACCCGGAACAAGGCGCGCGGCGCCGTGAGGTGCGCGGGGCGGCGTGGTCGCACGTCCTGCCGACCCCGGTCGCCGCACCGGCGTTGTTGGCCCACACGCCGGGTTTGGCGCGGCTGCTGGGTTATGCGCCGGAGTGGGTGGAGTCACCGGCGTTTGCCGAGGTGTTTGCCGGCAATGCCCTGCTGCCGGGCATGCAGCCGTGGGCGGCGAACTACGGCGGTCACCAGTTCGGTCACTGGGCCGGGCAGCTGGGCGATGGCAGGGCGATCTCGCTGGGTGAGCAGCGCGCCGTCGATGGTGCGTCGTGGGAGCTGCAGCTCAAGGGGGCTGGTCCCACCCCGTATTCGCGGGGCGCCGATGGCCGCGCGGTGCTGCGCTCGTCGATCCGTGAGTTTCTCTGCAGCGAGGCCATGCACCACCTGGGCATCCCAACCACGCGTGCGCTGTCGCTGGTCGCGACCGGCGATGCGGTGGTCCGCGACATGTTCTACGACGGCCACCCGCGCGCGGAGCCCGGCGCGGTGGTGTGCAGGCTGGCGCCCAGTTTCCTTCGTTTTGGCAGTTTCGAGCTGCCGGCCTCGCGTGGTGAACTGGGCCTGCTGCGGCAACTGCTCGATGCCTGTATCGCGCGCGATCCGTCTCTGCTTGGTGTCGATGCGGCACACAGGGATGCGGTGTGGTTCACCGGTGTGTGCGAGCGCACCGCAGAGCTGGTGGCTCACTGGATGCGAGTCGGGTTCGTGCATGGGGTGATGAACACCGACAACATGTCGGTGCTGGGACTGACGCTGGATTACGGCCCCTACGGCTGGCTGGAAGCCTTCGACCCGGGCTGGACACCCAATACCACCGATGCGCAGGGTCGACGCTACCGGTTTGGCAACCAGCCGCAGGTCGCCTACTGGAACCTGAGCCGGCTGGCGCAGGCATTGGCCCCGCTGTTCGCTGACGTGGGACCGCTGCACGCTGGGCTGCAGGCGTTCCAGACCACTTACGAGGCCGCCAGCCGCCGTGATGCGGCCGCAAAGCTGGGGCTGCAGGAGGCCGATGCGCACGCGCAGCAGCTGCACCAGCGCTGGCAGCAGCTGCTGGAAACCGGGCGCATGGACATGACCCTGGCCTACCGTGCGCTGATGCAGGTCGATAGCGCGGCGCCGGACCCTGCGGCGTTGGCGGTGGCGTTCCATGATCCGGACGATGCTGCTGCCATAGACGCGGCGCTGCGCAGCTGGCTGGGCGAACATGCGGCGCGGGTCCGTGCCGAGGCCCAGGACCCTGTGCTTCGCCAACAGGCCATGGCAGCGGCGAACCCGCTCTACGTACTGCGCAACTGGCTTGCGCAGGAGGCGATCGAGCAGGCCGAGCAGGGCGACCTGGCCGGTGTCCATGCGCTGCAGGTGGTCCTGTGCGATCCGAATACCGAACGCCCGGGGCTGGCCCACTTCGCCAGCAAGCGGCCCGCCTGGGCCGAGCACAAAGCGGGATGTTCGATGCTGTCCTGCAGCTCCTGATTGCGCCGATTCCTTGCGCGACAGTGCTCTGGGCGACGCGTTGCGGGTGCCGTCACCGGCGCTGGCGCCCTCGATCGTGCGCGCAGCGGTGGCATGACCGTGCTGGCCAGTTGTCGGCTGCCGCCTTGGCACTACGACGATGGTATTACCTGTTCAGTTCGGTAATCGCACAAGTACGCGAATATCGCACTTGAATGGTGCAGTGCGATAAATCCAACATCACTCCCGTCATTTTGTAGCTGTCCATGCGATCCACCCCTGGCAGGCGAGGGCGACACCGGAAGGGGCCGAGGCCAGGTCCAAGGGGAAGACCGCCGGGATTTCTTCCACCTGTGCGGAGTGAGCGCATGCGCCGTCGTCTGTCCCGTATTTCCCTGTCCCTGATTGCCGTGCTGCCGTCACTGGCGCTGGCCTATCAGGCCGAGCCGCCCCGTGAAGCTCTGCAGGTCCTGCGGGTGGACCGTTATGCGGACGATGCAGCCCCGGGTTCGCTGCGCTGGGCGATCACCGAGGCCAATGCGGCACCGGGCCGCTACCGGATCGAGATCGAGGCCGTGGGCGTGACGCCCTATGTCATCAAGCCGACCAGCCCGCTGCCGGAAATCGTCGGCCCGGTCCAGATCGTCGGCACCCCGTGGGCACGGGATGGCCAGTACGTCGCCATCGATGGGTCGGCCTATGTGGTGGGCAGTGGTACCGATGCCTGTCCCGGTGCGGAGCCGGGGCAGTCCGGTACCAATGTGCGCACCACCACCAAGCCCGGCCTGGTCCTGCGCGACACCCACGGCGTTGAGCTGTCGGGCCTGGAAATCCGCAATTTCTGCATCGGGGTATTGATCAACCGGGCCAGCCATAGCGAACTGCATGACAACCGCATCGTGGCCAACAAAGGCGGGGCCGGGGTGATGCTGACCGGCGATGATGGCCAGGGCCAGTCCACCGCGACCACCACCGTGCACAACCGCATCGTGCGCAATGTGTTCCTGGACAACGGTGACGGCCTTGAACTGACCCGGGGCGCGGCCTGGAACCTGGTGGCCGACAATCTGTTCCAGTCAACGGCGGCCAACCCGGAGCCTTCGCAGGGCATCGAAATCCTCTGGGGCAACGACAACACCGTGGTGCGCAACCGCTTCGTCGATTACTCCGATGGCCTGCAGATCAATTGGGGCAATCGCAACTACATCGCGGCCAATACCTTCACCGGCAACTCCATGGGCCTGAGCATCACCGGCAGTGGCAACGTGGTGGACGGCAACACCGTCACCGGAAACGGCATCGGCATCGGTGTGCGCCCGCAGCCGGTCAGTGCGCCGAACCGCTTCAGTGGCAACCTGGTCCACGGCAACGGCCTGCCGATCGAGCGCTGTGAAGCCGGTGGCGCCTGCGTGCAAGGGCAGCGTCGTGGCGCCATCGTATTCGGCGTGCCGGGATTGGAACATGCGGTCTTCGCCGGCTCGCGCGGCCGTGGCGTCGATACCGATCCGGCCAAGCGCGCGCGCATCTGCGCCACAGCCGGTCAAGCCGATTGCCAGCCGGCGCCGAATCTCGGCCAGCAAGCGCCCGTGCTGCAGGCAGTGGTGGGCAAGGGGGCCGAGCGCCAGGTACAGGGCCGCTTCGAGGGGGTGCCCGGCAGCCGCTATCAGATCGAACTGTTCGGCAACCGCCAGCGCGGCGGCAGCGAGGCGGAAGTGCTGCTCGGCAGCGTGCAGGCGGTCACCGATGCGCAGGGCCATGGGCAGTTCACGCTGGCGCTGGGCACTGGCAGCACCGGCATTGCCACCGTCACCGCAACCGCTACGTCCGCACTGGGCGCCACTTCTGAACTGAGCGCGCCGCTGGCGCTGCGTTGATCCCAACGAGAACCGACATGAAGCCGATTTCCCGTACTTCCCTGGCCGCGTGCTGCCTGGTCGCGCTGTGCGCAACGCAGCTGGCCCAGGCACAGACCAGCATCCGCTATGACGGCAAGACCGCCACCGGCGACTGGGGCGGCACTCGCAGTGAGCTGGCCGAGAAAGGCATCACGTTCCGCGGTGATTACGTGGGCGAGGCGATGGGCGTGGTGGACGGCGGCTACGGCGAAACCGGCGCACGCTATGCCCAGCAGGTGCGCATCGGCATGGACCTGGACATGGGCAAGCTGGCCGGCTGGGACGGCGGTACCTTCCACTTCACCCTCAACGATCGCCGTGGCCGCAGCACCTCGGTGGATTTCGTCGGCAACCGCTTCCCGATCCAGGAAGCATACGGTGGCCAGTACACGCGTATCACCGAGCTGAGCTATGACCAGACCTTCAACCGGGGCCAGTCGTACTACAAGCTGGGCTACTACGCGATGGGCAACCAGTTCGGCCTGCACAGCCTGCTGACC
>DALZLW010000209.1:0-6265 GCA_032007425.1 Stenotrophomonas sp. | reverse complement strand
ATCCGCATCAAGAACCTGGTGTTCGGCGGCGAAGAAGGCGGCAACACCCTGTACTACCCACCCGGCGGTGGCGAACCGGAAAAGCTGGCGATCTACGATGCGGCGATGAAGTACAAGGCCGACGGGGTGCCGCTGGTGGTGCTGGCCGGCAAGGAGTACGGCACCGGCTCCTCGCGTGACTGGGCCGCCAAGGGCACCCTGCTGCTGGGGGTCAAGGCGGTGATCGCCGAAAGCTTCGAGCGCATCCACCGCTCCAACCTGGTGGGCATGGGCGTGCTGCCGCTGCAGTTCCGCGATGGGGCCAACGCGCAGTCGCTGGGCCTGGACGGCTCGGAAGTCTTCGACATCACCGGCCTGGAGGATGGCGCCAGCAAGCAGGCCACGGTCACCGCCGTGCGTGCCGACGGCAGCCGCCAGCAGTTCACGGTCTCGGTGATGCTGCTCACGCCCAAGGAAGTGGAGTACTTCCGCCACGGCGGCTTGCTGCAGTACGTGTTGCGTCAGCTGGCATCGCGCTGACAAGGAACCGCCGGGCCGCTCCCGGCGGACCTCCTCCGAGGCACACGCGCCGGGCCGGACCCGGCGCCCTCGAATTTTTCATATTTCACATATTCCGTACAGAACTGGAGTAGGCTGGCTCCATCGCGCCCGTTGGAGCCCGCCATGCTGCACGCCCCCGTTCATCTGGATCCGATCACGGAACTCAGCCGCACCACCGCCTCGTCGGTGAAGGAACACTGGCGCCGGGTGATGCAGGAAGTGCGCGAGCAGCGCATGGTCGTGGTGACCAACCACAATGAACCACAGGCGGTCATCGTTTCGGCCGAACAGTACCGCGCCCTGCACGCCAAGGTGGAAGCGCTGGAACAGTCGCTGGAAGAACTGCGCAGCCAGTCGCCGGTGCTGGCCGAGCTGCGTGCCGGCTTCGATGCCCGCCTGGCCGTGCTGCAGGAAGCCCAGGCCGGCCAACGAGCACGCGACCTGCTGCGGCGTCCCGCGCACCTGCAGGGCAAGGTCAAGGCCGGCACCGGCTACTGATGGTGCGGCCCTACCTGTACGTGCTTGCCGGGGTCAATGGCGCCGGCAAGAGCTCCATTGGCGGCCATGTGCTGCGCGAGGCCGGGTTGGACTGGTTCAACCCGGACACCTACGCCCGCCAGTTGCGTGAGCAACTGGACATGGCACCCACCGAAGCCAACAGCCAGGCCTGGCATGAAGGCATGCGCCGCCTGCGCGTTGCGGTGGAAAGCGGCAGCAACCACGCCTTCGAGACCACCCTGGGCGGCCGTTCCATCACGGCAATGCTGCACCAGGCCAGCGCCAGCCACGACGTGCTGATGTGGTTCTGTGGCCTGGCCACGCCCGAGCTGCATGTCGCCCGGGTCCAGGCGCGGGTGCAGGCGGGCGGCCACCCCATAGCGGAAGCCGACATTCGCCGACGGTACCCGCTGGCCCAGCAGAACCTGATCAGCCTGTTGCCGGTACTGGCCGGGCTGCAGGTGTATGACAACAGCGCCGAGGCTGCGGCCGGCGCGGCCGTGCCTGACCCCCTGCTGGTGCTGCAGATGCACGACGGACACCTGGAGTGGCCGGCCGCCGACGATCTGGCGCAACTGCAGGCAACGCCCAGTTGGGCCATCCCGATGCTGGAAGCCGCGCTGCGCTGAGCGCCTGCCCTGCATGCCCTGGGCACGTACAGCGTCGGGCCGGTACGCAGCACAAACACCAGCATCACACGCAACAGGCGAATGTTGACGCTGGACAGCGCGCTGAGCCCGCGCGCTACCACATCGCCGCCGCACAACGTTGTTGGTTTTTTGTTGATTGAACGTTCAATCAACAAAAACGATAATGTTCCCCTGCCCCGCTGTCCGGGGATCAGGAGCCACCATGCCAAAGAAGGGCGTCGAACCCATCCGCCGTGAACAGCTGATCCGGGCCACCTTTGAGACCATCGACGAGATCGGCCTGGCCGAAGCCACGGTGGCGACCATCGCGCGCAAAGCCGGTCTCTCCAGCGGCATCGTCGCCCACTATTTCGGCGACAAGGACGGCCTGCTCAATGCCGCGATGCGGCAGATCCTGCGCGACCTGAAACAGGCCGTCGCCAGCCGACGTGCCGCCTCCGGCACGGACGCGCGGGCACAGCTGCGCGCCATCGTGGACGGCAACTTCGACGACACCCAGATCAATGGCACCGCCATGCGCGTCTGGCTGACCTTCTGGGCAGCGAGCATGCACCAGCCCGAACTGGCGCGTCTGCAACGTGCCAATGACCAACGCCTGTATTCCAACCTCTGCCACGTCTTCCAACAGCGCCTGGCACGCGCGCAGGCACAGGCAGCGGCCCGCGGGCTGGCGGCGATGATCGATGGCCTGTGGCTGCGCGGCAGCCTGGTCGGCGGCGCCTTCCATGTCGAGCGTGCACGGACCATCGCCTA
The DNA here is from genome assembly GCA_032007425.1 of Stenotrophomonas sp. GTDB lineage: Bacteria > Pseudomonadota > Gammaproteobacteria > Xanthomonadales > Xanthomonadaceae > Stenotrophomonas. The sequence continues at coordinate 3,824 of DALZLW010000209.1, read as the reverse complement.
CGACTACATCGATTTCCAGCTGGCCCACCACGGCCACTGAAGCCCCTCTCCCCTTCCACGGAGCACATGCCATGAACCCGATGCCCATCCAGCAGCTGTACATCCACGGTCGGCTGGTCGATGCCGACAGCGGCAAGACCTTCGACACCATCAATCCCGCGACCGGTGAAGTCATCGCCCAGGTGCAGAGCGCCAGCAAGGCCGATGTCGAACGCGCCGTGGCCAGTGCCAGCGAGGGCCAGCGCGTCTGGGCGGCCATGACGGCGATGGAACGCTCGCGCATCCTGCGCCGCGCGGTCGACCTGCTGCGCGAGCGCAACGACGTGCTGTCCCGGCTGGAGACCCTGGACACCGGCAAGGCACTTGCTGAAACCACTACGGTGGACATCGTCACCGGGGCGGATGTGCTGGAGTACTACGCCGGCCTGGCCACCGCGATCGAAGGCAGCCAGGTGCCGCTGCGTGAATCGAGCTTCTTCTACACCCGCCGCGAACCGCTGGGCGTGGTGGCCGGCATCGGCGCCTGGAACTATCCGATCCAGATCGCCCTGTGGAAGTCGGCGCCGGCACTGGCCGCAGGCAATGCCATGGTGTTCAAGCCTTCGGAAGTCACCCCGCTCACCGCCATCGCACTGGCCAAGCTGTACACCGAGGCCGGCCTGCCCGATGGCGTGTTCAATGTCGTCCAGGGCCCCGGCGCGGAAGTCGGCCAGTGGTTGAGCGAGCACCCGGTGATCGAGAAGATTTCCTTCACCGGTGGGGTGGCCACCGGCAAGAAAGTCATGGCAGCTGCCGCGGCGTCGTCGCTGAAGGAAGTGACGATGGAGCTGGGCGGCAAGTCGCCGCTGATCATCTGTGCCGATGCCGATCTGGAACGTGCCGCCGACATCGCCGTGATGGCCAATTTCTTCAGCTCCGGCCAGGTCTGCACCAATGGCACCCGCGTGTTCGTGCCGCAGGCGATGCTCGCCGCCTTCGAGGCCGCGGTCGTCAAGCGCGTGCAACGCATCCGCATCGGCGACCCGCAGGACCGAGCCACCAATTTCGGCCCGATGACCAGTTTCGCCCACATGGAAAAGGTGCTGTCGCTGATCGAGAGCGGCAAGCGCGAAGGCGCCCGCCTGCTGATCGGTGGCGGCCGCGCCGATGCGGGCGCACTGGCCCAGGGCGCCTACGTGCAGCCCACCGTGTTCAGTGACTGTCGCGATGACATGACCATCGTGCGCGAGGAGATTTTCGGGCCGGTGATGAGCCTGCTGGCCTACACCGATGAAGATGAAGCCATCGCGCGTGCCAACGACACCACCTTCGGCCTGGCTGCAGGCGTGGTCAGCCAGGACATCAGCCGCGCCCATCGCATCATCCACCGCCTGCAGGCCGGCATCTGCTGGATCAACACCTGGGGTGAATCGCCGGCCGAAATGCCCGTCGGCGGCTACAAGCAGTCCGGCGTCGGCCGCGAGAACGGCCTTTCCACCCTGGCCCATTACACCCGGATCAAGTCCGTGCAGGTGGAACTGGGCGACTACGCCAGCGTGTTCTGAGCGCGCAGCGCGCCTCGCCCACGCCCCATCCAGGATCATCCAGGCCCGCGCGCAAGCCGCCGGGCCCGCAGGAGACAGACCATGAGCACCACGCAGGAATTCGACTACATCATCATCGGCGCCGGTTCGGCCGGCAACATCCTCGCCACGCGCCTGACCGAAGACGCCGGTGTCAGCGTCCTGCTGCTGGAAGCCGGCGGTCCGGACTACCGCCTCGATTTCCGCACCCAGATGCCTGCCGCGTTGGCTTACCCGCTGCAGGGCACCCGCTACAACTGGGCCTACAAGACCGATCCAGAGCCGCACATGGACAACCGGCGCATGGATTGCGGCCGCGGCAAAGGCCTGGGCGGCTCGTCGCTGATCAACGGCATGTGCTACATCCGCGGCAACGCAATGGATTACGAGCACTGGGCCAGCCTGCCGGGCCTGGAAGACTGGTCCTATGCCGACTGCCTGCCCTACTTCCGCAAGGCCGAAAGCCGTGACATCGGCCCCAACGACTACCACGGCGGCGATGGCCCCTTGAGCGTCACCACCCCCAAGGCCGGCAACAACGAACTGTTCGAGGCGATGATCGAGGCCGGCGTGCAGGCCGGTTACCCGCGCACCGACGACCTCAACGGTTTCCAGCAGGAAGGCTTTGGCCCGATGGACCGCACCGTCACCCCGGGCGGCCGCCGCTCCAGCACCGCGCGTGGCTACCTGGACCAGGCGCGCGGGCGCCCCAACCTGACCATCGTGACCCATGCACTGACCGACCGCATCCTGTTCGACGGCCAGCGCGCCGTGGGCGTGGCCTGGCTGCGTCACGACCAGCCACAGCAGGCGCGTGCGCGCCGCGAAGTGCTGCTGTGCGGTGGCGCAATCGCCTCGCCGCAGATCCTGCAGCGCTCCGGCGTCGGCCCGGCCGATCTGCTGCGCGGCCTGGACATCGCGCTGGTTCATCACCTGCCCGGGGTTGGCGGCAACCTGCAGGATCACCTGGAAATGTACCTGCAGTACGAATGCAGGAAGCCGGTCTCGCTGGCCCCTGCCCTGCGCCTGCACAACAAACCGGCCATCGGTGCCGAATGGCTGTTCATGGGCACCGGCATCGGCGCCAGCAACCAGTTCGAGGCCGGCGGCTTCATCCGCAGCGAAGAAGAGTTCGACTGGCCCAACCTGCAATACCACTTCCTGCCGGTGGCCATCAATTACAACGGCTCCAATCCGATCAAGGACCACAGCTTCCAGATGCACGTCGGCTCGATGCGCTCGCCCAGCCGTGGCCGCGTGCACCTGCGCTCCAAGGACCCGCGCGTCCATCCCAGCATCCTGTTCAACTACATGTCACACGAGCAGGACTGGCGCGAGTTCCGCTCGGCCGTACGCATCACCCGCGAAATCTTCGCCCAGCCGGCGCTGGCGCCGTACACCGGCCGTGAGATCTCGCCAGGCAGCGCACTGCGTACCGACAAGGAGATCGACGCCTTCGTGCGCCAGCACGCAGAGACCGCCTACCACCCTTCCTGCACCAACAAAATGGGCAGTGCAGACGATGCCATGGCGGTGGTCGACCACCAGGGCCGCGTGCACGGCCTGCAGGGGCTGCGCATCGTCGATGCCTCGATCATGCCGCAGGTGACCACCGGCAACCTCAATGCGCCCACCACGATGATGGCCGAGAAGCTGGCCGACGTGATCCGCGGCCGCACCCCACTGCCGCGCAGCACCACGCCGTTCTACAAGGCCAACGGCGCACCGGCCCGCCGCGCCCGCTGAGCCGCCGACACGCGTGCCGGGCATGGCATCGGCAGCACCGGGCCATGCCCGGCGAGCACGGCAGCCAATCACCTGTGCGCCGATACCCGGCGAACGCCGTGGCACGTCATGCGCCGGGCAGGGGCCGGCGCAGCCAGACACAAGTCCTTCGCGTTTCCCATGCGGGACGGTATGCTGCTGCCACGGGTTCTGAACGATACTGTCGGTCCCCACGCACTGAAATCACCGCATCTTCCTGGAGGGGGAAATGAGTCTGGACCGTCCCTGGCAGCAGAGTTATCCGCAAGGCGTACCCGCCGACATCGATGTCAACGAGTTCCGCTCGGTCTCCGCGGTCTTCGATGCCTCCGTCGCCCGCTTCCGCGACCGACCCGCTTATTCAAGCTTCGGCAAGCAGCTGACCTACGGGGAAGCCGACGCCCTGGTGGAGCAGTTCGCTGCCTACCTGCTGGGCGAGCTCAAGCTCAAGAAGGGCGACCGCGTTGCCCTGATGATGCCCAACTGCCTGCAGTACCC
>DALZLW010000208.1:0-6342 GCA_032007425.1 Stenotrophomonas sp. | reverse complement strand
TGATGCCGGGCGTGCAGGCCAATGCCATCGCCGACAGCATCATCAACGCCTGCCGCGGCACCGCGCTGTGCGGTCCGCTGGACGGCCAGGCGATGGGCCTGCCGATGGATGCCGCGCTGAAGCTCGGCATCGGCGTGGTCGTGGCCCTGCTGCTGGGCGTGGTGATCTTCGGTGGCGTCAAGCGCATCGCCAACTTTGCCGAAGTCGTCGTGCCGTTCATGGCGGCGGCGTTCATCCTGACCGCCGTGGTGATCATGATCATCAACTACGATCGCGTGCCGGAGATGTTCAACACCATCTTCAGCAGTGCGTTCGGCGCGCACGCTGCGTTCGGCGCGATGCTCGGCCTGGCCGTGGAATGGGGCATCAAGCGCGGCATCTATGCCAACGAAGCCGGTCAAGGCTCGGGCCCGCATGCGGCGGCAGCATCGGAAGTCTCGCACCCGGCCAAGCAGGGCTATGTGCAGGCCTTCGCCATCTACTTCGACACGATGCTGGTCTGTACGTCGACCGCGTTCCTGATCCTGGCCAGCGGCACGTTCAATGTGTATTCGCCGGTGCCGGGTGCCGATCCGATCTTCGTCGGTCTGGCCGGCGTCGCGGAAGGTGCCGGCTATGCCCAGGCGGGTGTGGAAGCGGTGTTGCCTGGCTGGGGGGCTGCCTTCGTCGCGATTGCGATCTTCTTCTTCGCGTTCACTACGATCCTCGCCTATTACTACATGGCCGAAACCAACCTGACCTACATCAACGGCAACAAGCGGCGTCCGCTGACCGTGCTGGTGCTGCGCCTGGGCATCATCGCCATGGTGGTGTTCGGTGCCTTCAACAACGCGACACTGGCCTGGGCGTTGGGTGACATCGGCGTCGGGCTGATGGCATGGCTGAACATCATCGCCATCTTCATCCTGCAGAAGCCGGCAATGGCGGCCCTGCGTGATTACGAACGGCAGCGGAAGCTGGGCCTGGATCCGATCTTCGACCCGGACGCGCTGGGCATCAAGAACGCCGACTTCTGGCGCCAGCGCAAGCAGGAGACCGCGTAAGTGAATGACCCCTGGAAGAATCGTCGTCCCTCGGCACGTCCGCCGCGTGCGACACCGATGCCCCGTCCTGCATCAGCACAGGCCGCCGCCGGCCCCGCCCACGGCGGCCGGGGCGGCGGAGACGAAGTGCGCCTGTTCGGACTCAATGCCGTCGTGGCCGCGTTCAATACACGGCCCGAGGCACTGCGCAAGCTCTACCTGCTGGAAGCGCTGATTCCGCGGATGCAGCCGGTGCTCAAATGGTGCGTGGCCAATCGAGTGGGCTATCGGCTGGTCGAGGACGGTGATCTGAACAAACTGGCCGGCACCACCCATCACGAGGGCGTGGTGGCGGATGTGCATCGCGCACCGGTGCAGCCGCTGGCACAGTGGCTGGCCGAGCTGCCGGCTGGCCCGGTGCTGGCCGTGTGGCTTGATGGTGTGGGTAATCCGCATAACCTCGGCGCCATCCTGCGCTCGGCTGCACATTTCGGTGTGCGCGGCCTGTTGCTGCCCGCTGACAGCACGCTCGGCGTTTCCGGTGCAGCGGCGCGCGTGGCTGAGGGCGGCGCTGAAGCCGTGCCGCTGGTGCGTCTGCCGGCAGCGGCCGATGCCATGGAACAACTGCGTGCAGCAGGGTTCACCCTGGCGGCAACGTTGGTCAGCGGCGGTGACAACCTGTTCACCACGCCACTGCCCGCGCGCCTGGTGTACGTACTGGGTGCCGAGGGCGAGGGCATGGATCGGAGCCTGGCCGGGCGATGTGATCTGAGCGTATCGATCCCGGGCAGCGGCGCGGTGGAGAGCCTGAATGTCGCGGCGGCGACCTCCGTTATGCTGGCTCAATGGTCATCCGGTAATTTGCCCCAGTAAGCTCAATCGCGCTTTACAGCAATGCGCATGGTCCGCGCAGTAGGCGGCGCTCAGAATTTGGGCAGGCCTTCACGAGCGGGTTCGCCCGTTGGCGCGTGAGGGTGTTCGCCGATGTGCGTGCGCGCACCGCCCACCGCGTGGGATGGGTTGTTCTGGCAGCCCGGCCGCTTCACGCGGCCGGGTTTTTGATGCGGCAGGACCTCGCTGTCTGCGGGGGCATCGGCCTGCTTCTGGCCAGGCGCCTACCGCTGCTGGGATGGCATTGGTAACAGGCCGCACAGGGCGTGGTGCACCTGTGCGGCCTCACTGCTTACTCGCTCGGTGGAACGGTGGGCTTGGCTTCGCTGCCGAAGCTGCCATCGGCCTCGGCGGCCAGGTAGGCAAACACCGTATAAGCCGCCACGTTCTGCGCCAGTGCCTTGGGGTCGATCTTGTCCAAGGTGTCATCCGCGGTGTGGTGAAGGTGGAAATAGTCCGAGCCGTCCTGGGCCAGCCAGGCCCAGGCGCCGCCCTTGGCGGCCAGCGGACCGATGTCCGGTCCCGGGCCACCCTTGTCCGGCGCGTACTCGATGCCCAGCGGCTTGAGAACGTCGGCAATCTGACGGGTGGCGTCGCGTGAGCTTTCCGGGTTGGGCGAACCGATGTTGAAGGCATAGATGCGGCCGGCGCCAAAATCGCTTTCGGCGGCTACCTGGTGACGGACCAGGTCCTTGGCATGGGCTTCGGCATAGGCCTTGCCGCCATACAGTCCCTGTTCTTCATTGGCAAACGCCACCACGCGGATGGTGCGCTTGGGGGCTTGCTTCAGTTGCCCGATCAGGTGGCCGGCAGCCATGGTGATGCCGACGCCGGCGCCATCGTCCACCGCGCCCGTACCCAGGTCCCAGGAATCCAGATGACCACCGATCACCACCACTTCCCGGGGCAGGGAGCGGCCGGTGATTTCACCGATCACGTTGTAGGACGTGGCCGTGCCATCCCAACCGCAGTCCAGGGCGAGCTTCACCGTGGTGGCGCCGCGCGCCACCAGGCGGGCCAGCTGATCGGCATCCGGCACGGACAGTGCCGCCGATGGGACCGGGGTCAGGCCCTCGTCATAGCGCGTTATGCCGGTGTGCGGCACGCGGTGCGAATCCGTGCCTGCCGAGCGCATCAGGAAGCCGACCGCACCCTTGCGGATGGCTTCCGAAGGGCCCTTGCTGCGGATGGCGCCGCCTCGGCCGTAATCGCGGCCATCGCGGAAAGGCAGCATCTGGTAATCGACGAAGGCGATCTTGCCCTTCAATGAATCCGCCGGCGCGGCCTGCAATGCGGCGAGGTCGGCAAACCGCACCACCTCGGCCTCCACGGAGCCACCGGGGCTGCCGCCCAAGGCGGTGATGGCCAGCGGCTGGGCATGGTTGCCAGTGACTTCAGCCTGTTCGCTGCGACGTTCCCACTTGGGGAAGCTGACCGGCTCCTTCCACACCTTGTCAAAGCCCAGTGCTTTGAACTTCGCTTCAGCCCAGGCGACCGCGCGCGCGTCGGCTTCGCTGCCGGCGATGCGCGGGCCGATTTCCGTGGTCAATGATTCCACGACCTTCCAGCCGGTGTCGTCGGCCAGCGCCTGTTCGCGCAGATCGGCGGCCGTGGCCAGCGAGGCCGGGGGCAGGGTGGTGGTGCGAGGCGCAGCAAATGCTGGCGCGGCCAGCAGGGCAAGGGACGATGCGATGGCAAGCACGCGGCGACGCATGGGTGACTCCGGCAGGGGCATAAGCGTCTGACTTTATCAGTGCGCATCGCCTATGCATGGGCCGTGCGTCATGCATTGCGTGAATGCTGTATCCCGCCTGTGTCGGCAAGGTGCCAACCGGGGCCCGGCAAGGGCCACCGGTGGCACCTGCGGGGGCTTCAGCGCTTCAGGCTGTCGCGGATTTCGCGCAGCAGCACCACTTCTTCCTTCGGTGCGGCGGGCGCGGCTTCCTTCTTGCGCGAGATCCGGTTGATCACCTTGACCACCAGGAAGATGGCGAAGGCCACGATGATGAACTGGATGACGGTATTGATGAACGAACCGTAGCCGATCACCACCGCTGGAATCTCGGTGCCATCGGCGGCCAAGCGGGCCGGCGCCAGGGTCCAGGCGAGGTCGGAAAAATCGACCTGGCCAATGGCCCAGCCAATCGGCGGCATGATGATCTTCTCGACCAGCGAGGTCACGATCTTGCCGAATGCGGCACCGATGACCACACCAACGGCGAGATCAACCACGTTGCCACGGGTGGCGAATTCCTTGAATTCAGTAATGAAACCCATCGATATCTCCTGCTGGAAAGGAAAGCTGCGCGACAAAAGCTATCGCATTCAATGTCAGCTTGCGATGACGCCGTGGCGTTCGCCGACATTTTCCAGACGCGCGCTGAAGCGATCGCCGGGCTTGAGCGCAGCGACACCCGAGGGGGTGCCCATGAACACCAGATCGCCGGCGCGCAGACGCCAGAGTTGCGAGAGTTCATGCAGGATTTCCGGCACGTTCCAGATCATCTGATCGAGCAGCGACTGCTGCCGCACTTCACCGTTGACTTCCAGCGACAGGTTGAGCGCGGCCAGATCACCGACTTCACCGGCATGCACGATCTCGCTGATCGGCGCCGAGGCATCAAAGCCCTTGGCCGAATCCCAGGGATGCCCCTTCTGCTTGGCCGCCGCCTGCAGATCGCGGCGTGTCAGGTCCAGGCCCACGGCGTAGCCGTAGACCAGCGACATCGCCTGCTCGATCGGCAGCACGCCTTCCGGTGCATCCACGCCGATGGCCACCACCAGCTCGACCTCATGGTGCAGGTCCTCGGTGGACGGTGGATAAGGAATGGTGTCGTCATGGCCAACGACGATCGCATCGGCCGGTTTGCTGAAGAACATCGGACGGCCGCGGTCGGCGGCATCCGGCACGCTGGCGCCCATTTCACGTGCGTGGTCGGCGAAATTGCGTCCGACGCAATAGATGCGGTGCACGGGGAAGGTACCGCCGCCCACGACGGGAATGCGCGGCACAGGCGGGGCGGTGATGACATCGGTCATGGGCAGATCCTTGGTTCAGGTCCTGCCATGGTAGGACGATGCGTGATGACACGCCATGCGTGTCACCCATGCAGCATCAATGCATCGGCAATGCGGACTTGCGCACCACGCGGTACTCGCCTTCGACCACCGACGATGCGGCATCACCACGCACGGTCTGCGCTTTGCGGTTGGCCAGCAGCTTCCACGCCAGGCCGATCAGGATCATCGCAGCGCCCACGAACACACCCACGAACACCAGCGCCGCCAGGATGGCCAGGCCGAGCAGCCCGGCGGCAACGCGCACCAGCGGGTGACGCGGCTTGCGCGGCGCGAACAAGGTGCGGAACTGGTTGAACTGGAAGGCGCGAGTGAACATAAGACGTCCGGAGGCTGTGAACAGCGAGTCAAGAGTATCGGCAAGCCGTTCTGTCATTGAGTGAAAAAATCGTTAAGCAGTGGGTGCCCAATGGTCGCAGCGCCACCCCGCTGTTCATGCTTGTAAGAGGCAACGCCTCGCTCGTGCGACACTGGCGGTTCAGTCTCGATGCCCTTGCCCATGACCTTGTCACACGCGCTGATTGCCTTGGATGCCTTGCCCGACGGTGGCTTCGCCGATGTGGAGGCCTCGATCGACGGCGATGTCGAATCGTTGGTGCTCTACCGTGAAGGTGACAGCGTGCGCGCTTTCCTGAACATCTGTCCCCATGCGGGACGGCGACTGGACTGGGCGCCCGGCCAGTTCCTCAAAAGCCGTGAAGGGCACCTGGTCTGCGCTGCCCATGGGGCCTCGTTCGACCTGGACAGTGGTGACTGCATCGCCGGGCCGTGCCGCGGCGATCGCCTGCGCGCCGTCGCCGTCAGGGTCCACGAAGGCCAGGTACTGCTGGCCTGATCGGATGCGTCAGAACATCAGGTTGATCATCGCCACGACCACGATGGTGTAGATCAGCGACAACGGGCCGCCGACCCGCCACAACTCGCGTGGGGTGTAATTGGCCGGGCCGGTGATCATCGAGATCACCGGGTTGGAGGCGGTCATCAGGTTGTTGGACGCCGACAGCGCCACGATCAGCGCGAAGGCCGTCGGGCTGCCACCGGCGGCCAGCGCCAGGTTCACCGCGATGGGCACCATGACGATGGTTGCGCCGACGTGGCTGATCACCAGCGAGAACCCTGTGGTGAGCAGGGCCAGGGCCAATTCCAATACCCACAGCGGAATGCCGCTGGGCAGCTTGTCGATCGTATGACCGGCCACCCACGCGGCCGCGCCGCTTGAGTCCATCGCCCAGCCCAGCGGAATCAGGCCGGCCATCATGAACACCGTCTTCCAGTTGATCGAGGCATAGGCCTCTTCCATGCGCAGCACGCCGGTCAGCAGCATGCCGGCCACGCCGGTCATCAGGGTCAG
>DALZLW010000207.1:0-6357 GCA_032007425.1 Stenotrophomonas sp. | reverse complement strand
TTGTTCTTGACCACCTTGATCTTGGTCTGGTTGCCGATGATCTCGTCGCCCTTCTTGATCGCGCCGATACGGCGGATGTCCAGGCGGACCGAGGCGTAGAACTTCAGCGCGTTGCCGCCGGTGGTCACTTCCGGGCTCTGGCCCGGCATCATCACGCCGATCTTCATGCGCAGCTGGTTGATGAACACCACCAGCGTATTGGAGCGCTTGATGTTGCCGGTCAGCTTGCGCAGCGCCTGGCTCATCAGGCGGGCCTGCAGGCCAGGCAGCTGGTCGCCCATCTCACCTTCGATTTCCGCCTTCGGGGTCAGCGCGGCCACCGAGTCGATGACCACGATGTCGATCGAGCCGGAGCGCACCAGCATGTCGGCGATTTCCAGCGCCTGCTCGCCGGTATCGGGCTGGGACAGCAGCAGGTCATCGACGTTCACGCCAAGCTTTGCAGCGTAGATCGGATCCAGCGCATGTTCAGCGTCGATGAACGCCGCGGTGCCGCCACGCTTCTGGCACTGGGCAATGGCCTGCAGCGTCAGGGTGGTCTTGCCGGACGATTCCGGCCCGTAGATTTCCACCACGCGGCCCTTGGGCAGGCCACCGATGCCCAACGCGATGTCCAGCATCAGCGAACCGGTCGGGATGATTTCCACGGGCTCGACCACGCGGTCGCCCATGCGCATCACCGAGCCCTTGCCGAACTGCTTTTCGATCTGGCCCAGGGCGGCGGCCAGGGCACGCTTCTTGTTCTCGTCCATCGTCTTGGTCCTTGCGGGAGTGCTCATCGTTGGGTCTTTGGTCTACTCAGGAATGGGGTGCACTGTAACGGCCAGCTATCGCACAGAGTGAGACGCCAACCAGCGAAGTCACACATTATCGCCGGTGCCGACAACACACACCGCCCCCGACTCATCGGTTCGGGCGCAGCAGGCCGCAGTAAAGGCCTTCAATCGAGAAATCCTGGTCAGGCAGGACTTCTATGGGGGCGTAATCGGGGTTGCGCGGCAGCAGGCGGATCCTGTCCTTGCCGATCTTCAGCAGTTTGACGGTGATTTCCTCGTCGATGCGGGCCACCACGATCTGTCCGGTACGGGCATCCCGGGTGCGGTGCACGCCGATCAGGTCACCGTCGAAAATGCCTTCGTCGATCATCGAATCGCCCTGCACCTTCAGCAGGTAGTCGGGGGCGGGCGAGAAGAACACCCGGTCCAGCACCACGAAATCGTCCGATCCGATGTCCGCTCCGATCGGCAGGCCCGCCGCGACCCGCCCCAGTACCGGCAAGCGCAGCAGGCTGTCGGGCAGCACGGCCGGCTGTGGCGGGGCCAGCTGTTCCACCTGCGGCGCCCGCAGCAGCCGGATGCCACGCGCCTGGCCGGGAACACGACGGATGGCGCCGGCCTGCTCCAGCACCTCCAGGTGGTACTGAGCGGCACGGACGCCCTTGAAACCAAAGGCACGTGCGATTTCCGTCTGTGACGGCGGAATGCCATCGCGCTCGATACGCTCGGCGATCAGCTGGAGCATCGCCTGCTGGGTGTCGGTCAGGTCCATGGTTAGTAGTATTACTACTAATTACGCGCCACGCAAGCCCCCGTGCCACTGCGTTGGCGATGGGCCGCCCGGCCCCCGCTCAGCGGGCGCTGCGCCAGATCGAAAACAGGATCCACACCCCGCACAGCCCTGCCCCGACAAACCCGGCCACACCCAGGGCCAGCAGCCAGCGGCTGGAAAGGCCGCCCACGCTGTGCATCACGATGGACGAGCCGATGATCAGCGCGGCAGTGACGATGCCCATCACCAGGCGGTTGGCGGCGCGGTTCACCTGATCGCCAAACCCCTGTAGTGCGCTGGTTTCAACTTTCAGCTGCAAGCGCCCGCGGCGCGCCGAATGCACCAACCGGCGCAGGTCGCGTGGCAGCTCGCCAGCCAGCTCCAACATCCCCAGCAGGCTGCGACGGCCGCGCTTGAGCAGCGCAGCGGGCGTATGACGTCGTGCCACCACACGTTCCAGGAACGGCCGCGCGGCGCTGGCCATGTCGAACCCGGGATCCAGCTGCCGCCCCATGCCTTCCAGGGTCAGGAAGGCCTTGATCATCAGGGCCAGGTCGGCCGGCAGCATGAGGTTGTGATTGCGCAGCAACTGGGTGATGTCGCCCAGCATCACCCCGATGCGCAGGTCCTTCAGCGGCACGCCGCGGTATTGGTCGACGAACTGGGCGATATCGTTCTGCAGACGGGATTCGTCCACCGCCACCTCGCCAGCCCAGTCCAGCAGGATGTCGGCCACGGCCTCCGGCTCGCGCTCCACCAACCCATGCAGCAGCAAGGCGATCTGGTAGCGGCGTGTTTCGGACAAGGCACCGACCATGCCGAAATCAATCACCCCGATCCGGCCATCGCGCAGGTAGATGATGTTGCCCGGATGCGGATCTGCATGGAACACGCCATCTTCCAGCACCATTTTCAACACGATGGCGGCACCGCGCCGGGCCAGTGCCACCCGGTCCAACCCGGCTGCATCCACCCCGGCAAGATCACGCCCTGCGATGCCATCGACGAAATCCTGGACGTTGAGGCTTTCGCTGGTCCACTGCCAATGCACGGCTGGTACCAGGATGTCCGGGTGCCCGGCGAAGTTGCGCGCAATGCGCTCGGCGTTGCGGCATTCACCGGCAAAATCCAGCTCACGACGCAGCGACTGGGTGAACTGCTGCACCACCTCGGCCGGGCGGTAGCGCTGCAGGTCCGGGAGGCGGGCCTCGATGATCTCGGCCAGCCGCGCCATCAACCGCAGGTCCGCTTCGACCACGTCACGGATGCCCGGCCGCCTTACCTTGAGCACGACCTCGCGCCCATCGTGCAGCCGTGCACGATGCGCCTGGGCCAGCGAGGCGGCTGCTATCGGCACTTCATCCAGCTCAGCGAACACGCTGGCAGGTTCGGCGCCGAGGTCGCGCTGCAACTGCTCGCGCACCAGCGCATAGGGAAGCGCCGGCACGGCATTCTGCAATTCGGAGAACTCGGCGATCCATTCAGGCGACAGCAGGTCCACGCGGGTGGCCAGCACCTGGCCCAGCTTGACGAAGGTCGGCCCCAGTTCTTCCAGCACCTTGCGTACCCGCATCGGTGCGGTCAGCCGCAGCCGCTGCTGATCGCCGCCCCAGTGCAGCAGGCGGCCGGCGCGCTCCAGCACGTCAGCCAGGCCCACGCGACGGACGAGGTCACCAAAGCCGTTGCGGATCAAGACCGCAGCGATCTCCTGCAGGCGTCCCAGATCACGGACAGTGCCCAGCGTTTCCCACATCGATTCTGCTCCGGCTGCCAGCGCTTGGCCGACAGCATCTCACAGCTGGACCAGCACACCCTGCAATGCCGCCGCAACGGTCTGCCGGCGGATCGCCTCGCGATCGCCATCGAACTGGAACAGCTCCGCGCGCGCATAGCCGCCACGGCGTTTCCAGCCGATCCAGACACTGCCCACCGGCTTGTCCTCGCTGCCACCGCCAGGACCGGCAATGCCGGTGACCGCCACCGCGACGCCCGCACCGGCATTGACCAGGGCGCCGGACACCATCTCCAGCACTGTTTCGCGACTGACCGCACCGAACGCCTCCAGCGTCTGCGCATGCACGCCGAGCAGGCGCTGCTTGGCCTCGTAGCTGTACACCACCATGCCGCAATCGAAGAAAGCCGACGAGCCTGGTATATCGGTCATCACCTTGGCGATCCAGCCGCCGGTACAGCTTTCGGCGCTGGCCAGTTGCAGCGAAGCCTGTTGCAGGCGCTGGCCCAGCAGGGTGGCAAGGGCGGTGAGGTCCTGATCGGAAACAACGGTCATGCGGCAAGGCCAACGGCGAGCGATCTGGCTGTTGTACTCCAGTTCGACGCCGCTGTCCCCTGCTGCGGCCTTCAATGGTCGTGGTGGAGGTAGCGCGCCTGGCGTGGCAGGCGCAGGCTGACCAGCAGTGCCACGCCCATCATGGCGGTGACATACCAGTAGAACAGGGATGCATGGCCAAGTTGCTTCAGGCCCAGTGCGGCGTACTCGGCGCTGCCACCGAACACCGCGTTACCAACCGCATAAGCCAGGCCGACGCCGAGCGCGCGCACCTGCGGGGGGAACATCTCGGCTTTGACGATGCCGGAAATCGACGTGTAGAAGCTGACGATGGCCAGTGCCAGCACGATCAGCAGCATGGCCAGCCAGGGCGAGTGGACGTGTTCCAGCGCGGTGAGCAGGGGCACGGTCAACAGCACACCCAGCACACCGAAGGTGAGCATGCTGCTGCGCCGGCCAATGCGGTCGGACAGCATCCCGAACAGTGGCTGCATGCACATGTACAGAAACAGTGCGCCGGTCATCACGTAACTGGCCGTGCGGATCGGCAGGTGCACCGTGTTTACGAGGAATTTCTGCATGTACGTGGTGAAGGTGTAGAAGATCAGCGAACCACCCGCGGTGAAGCCCAGCACGGTGAAGAACGCCGCCTTGTGGTCACGGAACAGGGCGCGCAACGTGCCGGCGTCCTTGTCCGCGCGGTCGGTCTCGGTCTGGGTTTCATGCAGGCTGCGCCGCAGCAGCACCGCCACCACGGCGGCGATGGCGCCCAGGACAAAGGGAATGCGCCAGCCCCAGGCACGGATCTGCGCCTCGCTGAGCAGTGCCTCCATGACCACGATGACCAGCACGGCCAGCAACTGGCCGCCGATAAGGGTGACGTATTGGAAGGAAGAGAAGAAGCCACGCTGGCCGCGCAGCGCCACCTCGCTCATGTAGGTGGCGGTGGTGCCGTACTCCCCGCCGACCGACAGCCCCTGGATCAAGCGTGCCACCAACAGCAGGACCGGCGCCATCGCACCAATGCTGGCATGGGTGGGCAGGCAGGCCACCATCAACGAACCGCCACACATCATCGACACCGAGATCAGCATCGAGCGTTTGCGACCGAAGCGGTCGGCGATGCGTCCGAACAGCCAGCCACCGATCGGTCGCATCAGGAAGCCGGCGGCGAACACCCCGGCAGTGTTCAACAGCTGCAGGGTGGGATCGGCCTGGGGGAAAAATGCACTGGCGAAATAGATCGCACAGAAGGCATAGACGTAGAAATCGAACCATTCCACGAGGTTGCCGGAGGAGGCCGACATGATGGCGAAAACGCGCTGGCGCTTCTCCGCCGCGGTGTAAACGGGAAGGTCGCTGGCCGTGGCATTGGACATGGGGGCTCCGCTGGACGGTGCCGTGGGGAGGCACCCTTCCCGGATCATGCGCCGTTTGTCGCCTGCCAGTTGTACTCGATCAGGTGGTTGGCCTGACCGCCGCAGGCGTGCGGCGTGCCGCGCGCGACGGGGGCCATCGGCGCACGATGGCCCCGGCCGTTTACCACTCGGGCAGTTTTTCCGGCAGCAACGCCCGTATCGGCGCGCCATCCGGGCCGGCCGCCAGTTTCTCGGCCTCGGCAATCGGCAGGTCCACCTGCAGCAGCCAGCCGTCCTCGTCGGCGACCTCGCTGCGCACCACTTCCAACTGGTGCAGGCGGGCGCGCAGGCGACCGGCCGCGGGCGACAGGCGGAGCGCGCCGGTGACGTGCTGCAGCCCCAGCCGCTTGCCCAGCACGGTCTGCAGCAGGTCCAGTCCGCGTCCGTCACGTGCGGAGATCCACACCCGCTCCCGCCGGGCCTCATCGGGAACGCCGTCCTGGCCGTCGTGACGGACTTCGGCGCCATCGATCCGGTCGATCTTGTTGAACACCAACAACTGCGGCAGGTCGCCGGCGCCAACCGCTTCAAGCACCTCGTCAACCTGCGCGATGCGTTCTTCCCGATGCGGGTCGGCGGCATCCACGACATGCAGCAGAAAATCGGCTTCACGGGCTTCTGACAGCGTGGAACGGAACGCCGCCACCAGGTCATGCGGCAGATCGCGCACGAAGCCCACGGTATCGGCCAGCACCACGTTGCCACCCGGCACGGCGATGCGGCGCACGGTGGGATCGAGCGTGGCGAACAGCTTGTCGGCGGCATAGGCCTCGGCACCGGTCAGGCTGTTGAACAACGTGGACTTGCCGGCGTTGGTGTAACCCACCAGCGCGACCCGCGGCAGCTCGCTGCGCACGCGTGCCCGGCGCATCTGGGTTCGCTGCACTTCCACTTTCTCGAGCCGCTTCTGCAACTGCTCCACGCGCTTCTGCAACAGGCGGCGGTCGGTTTCCAGCTGCGTTTCACCAGGCCCTCGCAGGCCGATGGCACCGCCGCGCTGGCGCTCCAGATGGGTCCAGCCACGCACCAGGCGGGTCGCCAGATGGCGCAACTGCGCCAGTTCCACCTGCAGCTTGCCTTCATGGCTGTGCGCACGCTGGGCGA
>DALZLW010000206.1:0-6364 GCA_032007425.1 Stenotrophomonas sp. | reverse complement strand
CTTGGGCACCAGCGAATGGCTGGTCATGCCCGGCGCGGTGTTCACTTCCAGCAGGTACAGGCGGCCCGTGCTGCGGTCACGCATCACGTCCACCCGGCCCCAGCCGCGGCAGCCGGCCGCACGGAAGGCCGCCAGTGCCAGCCGACGGATCTCGTGTTCCTGCTCGCCATCCAGGCCGGGGCACAGGTACTGGGTGTCATCGGCCTGGTACTTGGCGGCGTAGTCGTACCATTCGCCCTTGGGGATGATGCGGATCGACGGCAGGGCGATGTCACCGAGGATGCCCACGGTGAGCTCTTCGCCGACGACCATCTGCTCCATCAGCAGTTGGCCGTCATAGCGCTCGGCCAAGGCCACGGCCTGGGCCAGCCCGGCTTCGCCGAAGACCCGGCTGATGCCTACACTGGACCCTTCGTTGGCCGGCTTGACCACCACCGGCAGGCCGAGCTCGGCCGCCAGCGCCTGCACCTGCGCCGACGAGGTGGCGCCGCCGGCGCTGATGACCCGGTACTGCGGCGTCGGCAGGCCCACGGACAGCCACACCTGCTTGGTGCGGATCTTGTCCATGCCCAGCGCCGAGCCCAGCACGTCCGAACCGGTGTAAGGCACGCCGAAGGCTTCCATCAGCCCCTGCACGACCCCATCCTCGCCGCCACCGTTGTGGCCGTGCAGGATGTTGAAGACACGGTCCACGCGCTTTTCCACCAGCGCCTGGGCCAGGGCCGGGATGCCATCGATGGCGAAGGCGTCCACACCGCGGGCCTGCAGGGCTTCCAGTACGTTGCGGCCGGAATCGAGCGACACTTCGCGTTCGCTGGAGGTGCCGCCCAGCAGCACCGCCACGCGCCCGAACACGGTCGGATCGGTGTTGCGCAGGGGCGGGAAATCGAAGCCACTCATGCCGATGCCCCCGGGCTGGCGAAGCCTTCGACGGCAACCTGCTGGGCGACCGCGCCGATGTCACCGGCGCCCATCATCAACAGCACATCGCCATCCTGCAGCACATCCGGGAGCACGCTGGCCAGCTCGGTGGCCTTGCCGACGACCACCGGCTCGCTGCGGCCGCGTGCACGGATCGCCCGCGCCAGCGAGTGCGAATCGGCGCCTGCGATGGGGTCTTCGCCCGCCGGGTAGACTTCGGTCAGCACCAGGGCATCGACGTTGGACAGCACGGCGGCGAACTTGTCGAACTGGTCACGCGTACGGCTGTAGCGGTGCGGCTGGAAGGCCACCACCAGGCGCTTGTCGCCCCAACCGCCACGGACGGCGGCAAACACCGCCTCCAGCTCGCTGGGGTGGTGGCCGTAATCGTCGATCACCTGTACGCGTGCGCCACTGCTGGTGGTCACTTCGCCCAGGTCGTTGAAGCGGCGGCCGACGCCGGCAAAGCCCTGCAATGCACGGGCGATGGCATCGGGAGCCACGCCCAGCTGCCAGCCGACCGTCGCCGCGGCCAAGGCATTGAGTACGTTGTGCCGGCCCGGCAGCGCCAGCACGACTTCCTGGCTGGTGCCTTGCGGCAAGCGCAGGGTGAAACGCATGCGCGCGCCCTCCTGCACGATGTTCTCGGCGCGGACGTCGGCCTGGGCGCTGATGCCGTAGCTCATCACGTGACGCGGGGTCTTGGCGGCCAGCGCGGCCACCTCCGGGTCGTCGATGCACAGCACGGCCAGGCCATAGAACGGCAGGCGCTGCAGGAACTCGGCGAAGGCCGCCTGCACGCGGGCGAAGTCGTTGCCGTAGTTTTCCAGATGGTCGGCATCGATGTTGGTGATGATGGACATCAACGGGTTGAGCCGCAGGAAGCTGCCGTCGCTCTCATCGGCTTCGGCCACCAGCCAC
Organism: Stenotrophomonas sp.; assembly: GCA_032007425.1. Classification (GTDB taxonomy): domain Bacteria; phylum Pseudomonadota; class Gammaproteobacteria; order Xanthomonadales; family Xanthomonadaceae; genus Stenotrophomonas. The sequence goes on along the minus strand of DALZLW010000206.1, from coordinate 4,522 downwards.
TGGCCGCTGCCAAGCTTGGCATTGGCACCGGCGGCCAGCAGCTGCCCGCCGATGACGAAGGTCGGGTCCAGGCCACCCTCGCTCAGCACCGCTGCAGTCAAGCTGGTGGTAGTGGTCTTGCCATGGGTGCCAGCCACGGCGATGCCGCGGCGGAAGCGCATCAGCTCGGCCAGCATCGCCGCACGCGGCATGATCGGGATGCGCTGGCTGCGCGCTTCCATCAGTTCGGGGTTGTCGTCGCGGATCGCGCTGGACACCACGACGCAGTCCGTCCCCAGCACGTTCGCAGCGGAGTGGCCGCGCATGATGCGCGCACCGAGGCCGGTGAGGCGGCGCGTGGCCGCATTGTCGGCGTTGTCCGAACCAGACACTTCATAACCCAGGGTCAGCATGACCTCGGCAATGCCACTCATGCCGGTGCCACCAATGCCGACGAAGTGCACGCGCGGGAAGGCGCGCACCAGGTCGTTGGTATCGTGGAGGCGACGGATCATGCGCGCTCCTTCAAGCATCCAGCGCAATGGCGGGGTGCGTACTTCATGCTGCTTCCTCGAGGATGATATCGGCGATGCGTTCGGCAGCATCGACCTTGGCCAGTGCACGCGCGGCCTGCGCCATCTGCATGCGGCGGGCGGGATTGTCCGACAGTTCGCGCAAAAGCGCGGTGATGCCGGCGGCGAGTGCATCGCCTTGTTTGAGCAGGACCGCGGCGCCGCGCTCGACCAGATACTCCGCATTGCGGGTCTGGTGATCGTCGACGGCAGCCGGGAACGGCACCAGCACGCTGCCCACGCCGACCGCGCACAGCTCGGCCAGGGTGGAGGCACCGGAGCGGCACACCACGACGTCCGCCCAAGCGAAGGCTTCGGCCATGTCGGCGATGAAGGGCGAGATCTCGGCCTGCACGCCGGCGCTGGCGTACGCCGCCACGGCCTCGGCGTGGAGCTTTTCGCCACTCTGGTGGCGGACGCTGACCGGCACCTGCGCGCCCAGTGCAGCGACGGCCTCGGGCACGCCGCTGTTGAGCGCACGTGCGCCCTGGCTGCCGCCGACAACCAACACGCGCAACGGTCCGGAGCGGTCGGCCAGGCGGACTTCAGGGGGTGCAATGGCCGCGATTTCCGCGCGAACCGGGTTGCCCACGGGTTCTTCGCCACTGGCGAACGTGCCCGGGAATCCAGTGAGCAGGCGTCGGGCGAAGCGGGCCAGCACGCGGTTGGTCATGCCCGGTGCACGGTTCTGCTCGTGCACCAGCAACGGCAGGCCGTGCAGGCGGGCCGCCAGCGCGCCCGGACCAGAGGCGTAGCCACCAAAGGCGATCACGGCGCGCGGGTTGCGGTCACGCAGCAGGAAAACCGCCGCGCGGACCGCGCGCAGGAGCCGCCAAGGCGCGCCAATCAGCGCCAGCTTGCCCTTTCCTCGCAGGCCGGCGATATCCAGGGTATCGATGGCGATGTCGTGTTGCGGCACCAACCGGGTTTCCATCTGGCCCACGGCACCCAGCCAGATCACGGGGATTCCGCGTGCGCGCAGCACCTTGGCCACGGCCAGGCCGGGGAAGATGTGGCCTCCCGTGCCGCCGGCCATGATCATCACCGGACGGGCGGTGTTCGAGCTCACGGGCGCACTCATCCCAGCCTCCCGAAGGTCGGCTCGATCCGCGACTGCAGGCGGCTGGTACCCCGCCCTTCGACGTTGGTGACAGTCGTTGGAACATCGCTGGCACTGGCCTGCGCGGTGCGGCCGGCCGGTGCGGCGGACTCGGTGGCGATATCCTGCGCCGGCCTGCGCGGCGGCTCGGCGTCTTCGGCGCCCATGCGGACGGCCTGGCGACGCTCTGCCCGGTCCAGCTCGTACGACACACGCAGCAGCAGGCCCATCGCCACGCAGGTCATCAGCACGCTGGAGCCACCGGAAGAGATCAGCGGCAGGGTCAGGCCCTTGGTCGGCAGGATGCCGAGGTTGACGCCGATGGAAACGAAGCTCTGCATGCTGATCCACAGGCCGATGCCGAAGGCGATGTAGCCGGAGAAATGGCGCTTCATCTCCACGCAGCGCATGCCCAGCCACAGCGCGCGTCCCACCAGCAGGGCATACAGCGCGATCACCAGGCAGGTGCCGAGGAAACCCAGCTCCTCGGCGGTGACCGAGAAGATGAAGTCGGTGTGTGCCTCGGGCAGGTAGTAGAGCTTCTGCACCGAGTTGCCCAGGCCGACGCCGGTCCACTCACCACGGCCCACCGCCATCAGCGCATTGGAGAGCTGGTAGCCGTCACCCTGCTGGTCAGCCCAGGGATCAAGGAAGGAGGTGATGCGGCGCATGCGGTAGGGCTCGATGATCGCCAGCGCGCTCATGCCCACCAGGCCGATGACTACCGGCATCGACATGCGCGGCATGTTCACCCCGCCCAGCACCAGCATGCCGGCGGTGATCGCCAGCAGCAGGGTGGACGAACCGAAATCCGGCTGCAGCAGCATCAGCACCACCAGCGCGCCGGCCACGCCCAGCGGCTTGAGCATCGCCGGCCAGGTGGCGTTGACCTCGTCGCGGAAGCGCACCAGGTAGCTGGACAGCCAGACGATGTAGAGCACCTTGACCGCTTCCACGGTCTGGAACTTGGAGACCCCCAGGTTGATCCAGCGCCGGGCACCATTGACCGTGCTGCCCAGGCCCGGAACGAACACCGCCAGCAGCAGGGCGAAGCAAGCCAGCAGCAGCACCTGGTTATACTGCTCGATGGCCTTGAGCTCGGTACGCATGGCGATGATCGCCAGCACGATGCCGACCGCCAGGAACACCAGGTGGCGGTTGAGGTAATAGAACGGACTGCTCATCAACGCGATCGAACTGGACGCCACCATGATCACGCCAAAGCCGGTCAGCGCGATGATCGCGCCGAGCAGCCACTTGTCGAAGCGGCCGCCGATGGCTTCAAGGCGTGTTGCCTGGGACGACAGGTCAGCCATCAGCGCACCTTCAACGTGGCCAGGCCGACCAGCACCAGCACCACCGAGATGATCCAGAAGCGCACGATCACGCGCGGCTCCGGCCAGCCCTTGAGTTCGAAGTGGTGGTGGATGGGGGCCATGCGGAAGACCCGCTTGCCGGTCAGCTTGAACGAGGCGACCTGGATCATCACCGACAGGGTTTCAATGACGAACACCCCGCCCATGATCACCAGCACCAGTTCCTGGCGGGTGATCACCGCAATGGTGCCCAGCACCGCACCCAGCGCCAGCGCGCCGATGTCGCCCATGAACACCATGGCCGGGTAGGTGTTGAACCACAGGAAGCCCAGCCCGGCGCCGGCAATGGCCGCACAGATGATCACCAGTTCGCCGGCACCCGGGATCTGCGGGATCTGCAGGTAGTTGGCGAACACCACGTTGCCCGAGGCGTAGGCGAACACGCCCAGCGCACACGCCACCAGCACCGTGGGCATGATGGCCAGGCCATCCAGGCCGTCGGTCAGGTTCACGGCATTGGAGAAGCCGACGATCCAGAAGTAGGCGATGGTCACGAAGCCGATGCCGGCCAGGGGCAAGGCCACCGACTTGAACATCGGAATGTAGAAGGTCAACGCCGCCGGCACGTCCGCGGTGTAGAACAGGAAAAGGCCAGCGGCCAGGCCGAAGATCGACTGCAGCAGGTACTTCCAGCGCGACTTCAACCCGTTGGGGTCACGCTTGACGATCTTGATCCAGTCGTCGTACCAGCCGATGGCGCCGAAGCACAGCATCACCGCCAGTACCAGCCAGACGTAGCGGTTGCGCAGGTCGGCCCACATCAGCACCGACAGGGTGATGGTGAGCAGGATCAGCGAACCGCCCATGGTCGGCGTGCCGGCCTTGGAGAAGTGGGTCTGCGGGCCGTCCTTGCGGATCGGCTGGCCACCCTTGAACTGCGCCAGCCGGCGGATCACCGCCGGGCCCAGCCACAGCGACAGGAACAGCGCGGTGAGCGCGGCGAGAATCGCGCGGAACGTCTGGTAGTTGAACAGCCCGAACAGGCTCTCCAGCTGCTGCAACCATCGGGCCAGTTCATACAACATGCGGTACTTCCTCTGCGTGCGCCAACAGCGCCTTGACGATCAAATCCATGGCACTGCCACGCGAGCCTTTGACCAGCACGCGCACATCGGCGCGCAGCCCGGACTGCAGCGCCGTGGTCAGCGCGGCGTGGGTGGGGAACGAGGCGCCGCCTTCACCGAAGGCCGCGGCTGCGGCTTCGCTGAGCGGGCCCAGGGCGAACAGGCGCTTGATGCCGGCGCGGCGCGCGTGGTGCCCGGCCTGCGCATGCAGGGCCAGCGCATCGGCGCCCAGCTCACGCATGTCGCCCAGCACCAGCCAGCCCTCTTCCGGCGCTGCCGCCAGGGCATCGATGGCCGCGGCCAGCGATCCCGGATTGGCGTTGTAGCTGTCATCGACCAGCACGGCACCATTGCCCAGCACCTGTGCCACCTGGCGGCCGGCAACGGGTTGGGCGGCGGCCAGCCCGGCGGCGACCTGCGCCAGCGGCACGC
>DALZLW010000205.1:0-6369 GCA_032007425.1 Stenotrophomonas sp. | reverse complement strand
CAGGACCAGGAGAAGGCCAAGGACGCGCGCGCAGCGAAAAAGGCGGTGAAGAAACGTGCCAGCCAGGCCGGTCCGCGCAAGCAGCCTGAGACCATGCCGGCGCAGAGCATCGCCAAGCCGGGCAACGAGCATGCGCTGTCCCTGGCACCGCGCTTCCTCGCCCCGGATTACGTTGGCAGCGGCAAGCTGAAGGGCATGCGCGCGATCATCACTGGCGGTGATTCCGGTATCGGGCGCGCCGTTGCGGTGCTGTACGCACGCGAAGGCGCGGATGTGGCGGTGCTTCACCTGGACGAGCACGAGGATGCCGAGATCACCCGGCAGCATGTGGAGCGCGAAGGCGCGCGCTGCGTGGTGATCGCCGGCAATGTGCGCGACCCGAAGTTCTGCAACCGTGCGGTGAAGCAGGTGGCCAAGGCCTTCGGCGGCATCGATATCCTGGTCAACAACGCGGCCTTCCAGCTGCACTGTGATGACCTGGAAGAGCTGGAGGACGCACACCTGCAGGAAACGCTGCAGACCAATATCGGCGGTTACATCCAGATGGCGCGCGCGGTGCTGCCGCACCTTGGCCAAGGGGCCAGCATCATCAACACCGGTTCGGAAACCGGGCTGTTCGGCAGCAAGTCGCTGATTGACTACTCGGCCACCAAGGGCGCCATCCATGCCTTCACCATGGCCCTGGCCAGCCAACTGCAGCCGCGCAGCATCCGGGTGAACTGCGTGGCGCCCGGACCGGTGTGGACGCCGTTGAATCCGGCTGACAAGCGGGCCGAAGACGTGGGCGCGTTCGGCAAGGACAGCGACATGGGGCGCGCCGCGCAGCCGGAAGAGCTGTCACCGGCCTATGTGTTCCTGGCTTCGCCGGCCTGCGCCAGTTACATCAGCGGCGTGGTGTTGCCTGTGATGGGCGGGCCGCGGGGCTGACTTCGGCCCTGCCCATGAAGTGCCTCTGCAGGGGGCGCGACTGACGGTGTGGCGGCTGTTGGAGGTTGGAACCGCGCTGCAGACGGCGATCCTGCCTCATTTCGCGGTTGATGTCGTTTCAGGGTTCGAGGGAACGATCGGTGTTGTCGCGTCCCTCGAAACCTGGAACGGCTTTCAGCCCCAACTTGAACACGGCGAGGCTGAGCGCGACTGCACCCAATCCGCGTGCGACGGTATCCGCACCGCGCACGCCGAAGGTATCGGCCAGACCCGCCGCACTCGCTCCCACGCCCGTGACGGCCGATGCAACAGCGAGTAGCCGGTGTGCCGCACCTGGTGTGCCACGTTCTCCAATGGCGTGCTTGGTGGCGAAATAGAGATCTACGCCTTTGCTTGCCATACCAGCGCCGCCGCCGATGCGCGTCAGGGTAGTGGACAGGTCCAACGTCGTCGCGGTCTTGGGCGCTGATGAACCGCGCGAAGGATACGACAAGGGACCCGGCTGCGGTGGTAGCGAAGGCCTCGCGTGCAAAGGCACGAGGCGCTGATCGCCAGCAACGGACGGAGTCTGCGATTGCAGCGTTGGGGCGCGTCCCGGCCAAGGTGACGCAGGCACTGGCACTGGCACTGCCACGGCACGACGGGGTGGTGCGTCACCGGCTGGCGGTGCCGGTGTGTAAGACGGGCGACGCCGCACCTGCGGAGCGGATCCATCATTGTCAGCGCCAGAACCGCGATGCATGGGGTGCCCGCACTGTGCTTTTCGTGTCCAGCCCATCGAATGCGCGCCGCCGTGGCGTTCTATGGGGGGCTGGTGAGCCGAGCGGTTCGGTCTGTCGTAGCCGCGACTCCAACTGTTGGACTGGGCTGGGGGTTGCAGTGCGGTTTGGATGCTACTCATCTTACCTCCTGGGTCTTGCGTGGCGCGGGTGCGTTGGCGGAGCAGCTTAGGGTTGCGCACCGCCGCAGTGGAGGTAAGGACCTACAGCAGCGTTCATGCCGGCAACGTTTCTGGCAGACCGTCGGCGTGGCGCCCCACCCGGGTGCCGCGTATGACTTTCGGGATACTTGACTACACGTGTCGTCACGCCCATTGTAGCGACATGTGTAGTCACCCAGGAGCCGTGCCATGTATCGCAAGACCATCGGGGACCAGGAACTGGCCCTGCTGCAGTACATCGATGAACAGGGCGAGCCCACCGTCGGCGAAGTCGCTGCTGCCTTCGGCGAGGCGCGTGGCCTGGCCCGTTCCACCGTGCTGACCATGATGGAGCGTCTGCGCGGCAAGAAGTACCTCAGCCGTCGCCAGGCCGACGGCGTCTACCGCTACCGTTCCACCGCCGGACAGGACAGCGTGGTGCAGGGCGCCATCGCCCAGTTCGTCGACCGCACCCTGCAGGGCTCGGTATCGCCGTTCGTGGCCTACCTGTCGCAGCGCGAACAGGTCAGCGATGATGAGCTGGCCGAGCTGGAAGCCTTGGTGGCCCAGCTGCAATCCCGTCGGCAGGAGGACTGAGCCATGCAGACCGTGCTGATGCCCTTGTTGGAACGGCTGGCCTGGACCAGCCTGCAGACCGTCCTGCTGGTGGCGCTGGTGCTGGCTGCGTGCCGTTGGTTGCCGCGGCTGTCCGCTGCCACCCGTTGCCGACTGTGGTGGCTGGTCTCGCTGCAGGCGGTGCTTGGCCTGGTGTGGGCACAACCACTGCAGTTGCCGCTGCTGCCGGCGATGGATGCCCTCGCCGTACCGGCTACCGCCAGCGTCGAGGCCCTGCCTGCCCTTGCCGTGGGCACCGCGCAGGCGTTGCCGACCACCGCCGACGCGGTGCCTTCCCTGCCCACGGGCCCCGCGTGGTGGGTGCTGGCGCTGGCCGCGCTGTGGCTGGCCGGGATGCTGGTCATGGCCCGGCGCACCCTGGTGCAGTGGCAGCGCAGCCGCGCGCTGCTGGCCTCGGCCCGGCCCTGCCAGGACGCCGGATTGGTGGCCGCCGTGCAGCTGGCGGCGCAGGCCCACGGGCTGCGTCAATCGCCACGCGTGTGCAGCAGCCCGCTGATCGATGCACCGCAGGTGGTCGGCCCACTGCGACCGGTGCTCTTGTTGCCCGAAGGGCGCCATGCCCTGCACGGTGATGCGCTGGACCTGGCCATCACCCACGAACTGCAGCACCTGCAACGCGGCGATCTGCGTTGGGGCCTGCTGCCGGCACTGGCCCAGCATCTGTTCTTCTTCCACCCGCTGCTGCGGCTGGCGGTGCGCGAGTATGCGCAGGCGCGCGAAGAGGCGGTGGACGCCGCCGTGGTCGCTGGCCATGGTGACTGCCGCCACGGCTATGGGCAGTTGTTGCTGCAACTGGGCGTGTTGCCGCGTCCCCACCTGGGCGTGGCCAGCGCGGCGACCAGTGCCGTGAGCCTCAAGCGTCGCCTGCGTTCTTTGCAACCGGGGCGTCCCTCCTCACGCGTGCTGACCATCGCCACCACGGTGTTCGTGCTGGCGGTGGGCGTGCTGCCGATGCGCCTGGTGGCAGCCTTGCCTGCACCGCCCGCACCGCCTGCACCGCCGCCGTCGCCCGCGGTGCCTGCCGTGCCCAAGGTGCCCGCCGTGCCACCCAGCCCCATGGGCACGGTGCTGTCCGCACCGCCTGCTCCTCCTGCTCCTCCTGCTCCTCCAGCGCCACCGGCTGCCCCGCCGGCGCCGCCCGCAGCCCCCGCAGCCGCACCCGCAAAACCCGCCCGTGCCGGCGGCGTGCTCGGCGGCATCGTCACCCAGGGCCGCCTGGACATCGGTGCCTCACCGGATACGGCTTTCGTGCTGTTGGGGGATGACTACAGCCTGGTCAGTGCCAGCGTCGAAGACGTGCACGAAGCCCGTCGCCGCCTGGGCAGCGAGAAGGCGCTGTGGGTGCGCGAAGGCAAGGACCGCTACGTGGTGCGTGATCGCGGACTGATCCAGCAACTGCAGCAGGCCTACGATGGCATCGGCGCGCTGGGACGGCAGCAGGCAGCGTTGGGCGAGCGCCAGGCCACGTTGGGCAAGGAAACCAGCCGCCACGCCAATCAGCTGGCACGCCAGGCCAGTGAAGAAGCGCTACGCGCATTGGGCCACAGTGACATCAACCGTGATGCCGCTGAAGAAGCGGCGCGTGCCGCGGCGGATATGTCGGTGAGCCGTTCTGCCCTGCAGGCGAAAATCGGAGCACTTGCCGAGCAGCAGGTCGCCTTGGGGGTGGAGCAGGCCCAGCTGTCATCTCGGCAGGTGGCGTTGCAGCGCAGCGCCACCGCCCGCGTACAGGCCTTGATGGCGCAAGCCAAGGCCGATGGGCGGGCGCAACGCTTGTAATACGGGACGCGTGTCCTGGAAGCGCCGGGCCGTGCCCGGTGCTTCCAGAGACACCGGCGATGGCGAATCAGCCGCAGTTGATCCGCTCGATCCGGTTGTTGTCGTCCACGCCAACGGTGATACGGTCGGGGCGGAAATCCATGGTGACCGCCATACCGGGTTTGACCACGCGGGCATGCACGGCGCCGGATGCCCGCCGCGCTTCGTCCAGCACGTCTTGTGTCGCGGTCTTGCCGACGAAGGCCTGCAGTGGTTCAGACCGGCATGCACCGCTCGGTGCTTCCATCGGTGGAAGATCGCCGGCCGGGCCGCGACCGGCACTGCCACCGCCGGCCGGATCGTGGCTGCAGGCGGCCAGCGGCAGGGCGCAGCCGAGCAGGATCCAGAGATTGGAACGCATCAGGGAGTCTCCACGGTTCGAAGTATCTGCAGTGTCACCCAGCGCATCTTCATGGGGTGTAAACGTCCATCGCAGTCAACGCCAGCGTTTCCCGCTCGCGCTGTTCCTCCACGATCAGGCGCTGCATCAGCTGGGCCAGGGTCACCACGTCCTGGTGGTTGTGTTCACCGACCCGCCGCAGGTTGATCGCGTCACCGCCGCGCAGGTAGCCCAGCCATGCCGCAGGCGCCTCTGAACCGGGCAGGTCATCTTCGCGCACGATCTTGAGCAGCTGCCGTTCTATCGTTGCCAGCCGGCAGTTCTCCCACACGCCGCGGTAGCGCCGACGGGTCGGGTACAGCAGGTCCACGTGATCGAGCCCGCTGATCGGATCGCCTTGCCGCGCAAGCCGATAGCGGGTCTTCAGCAGCGGCGCGTCATAGCTGCGGCCGTTGTAACTGCACAGCACCGTCGTCGGTTCAAGCCAGCTGGCGAAGGTGCGCAGCATGGCAGTCTCGGCCGCCATCGTGGCGATCAGCAGCTGGCGGATGCGCAGGCCGGGGCCGCGTTGCGGGTGCACCATCCAGTCCGCCGCGCCGATCATGAACGCGCGGGTACCGGTACCGCCGGCCAGACCGGTGGTTTCGGTATCGAAGAACAGCAGGTCCGCCGGCTGCACATGCGCGTCCTCGCGCTTGGCGAAGGCCAGCGACAGCGCTGCCGTGGGGATGGCGCCGGGCAGGAAGACCTCGATCAGCTGCAGGCCGGGGGCGATCTCGGTGCCTGGCAGGTTGCGGTCCAGCACGCGCCCGCGCATCGCCAGCGGCGGCGTATCGCTGCGTCGTTCGCGCACGCCCAGCAGCCGCCGCAGGCCGGCGGCATCGGCGATCGGGCGAGGCGCGGCGGCACCCGTAGGGCGGTGACGGATCTCCTGTTCCACCCAGGCGAAGACCGAGCGCGCCGGTGCCGGTTGCTGTGCATCGTTGGCGGCCACGGGCACCGCACGCGGTCCGGTGGTCGCGGCAGGATCGGCCGCCGGGGCCACTTCAGGGGTCTGTGCCGCCGGTGCCGCCGCAGCCGCAGGCGGCACTGCCTTGGCATCGCCGGCCTGCCGCCGCAACAGCCGCAGTTTGTCCAGGCTCAGGCTCACGGCGCCAGCAGCTCCACCGGGTCGGCAGGCGCCACGACGACGTCGGCCACCTGTTGGCAGGCGAGGTCATCGAACAGATCCAGCACCCGCGCGGCCAGCGCACGAGGCGTGGTGCTGTCGGTTTCCTGTGCCGCCAGCACCGGCCCCACGCAGGCCGGGCAGCCGGCCTTGCAGTCGCAGCGCTGCACCAGTTCGCGCGCGCGCTGTACCAGTTCGGCTTGGCGCTGCCACAGCGGTTCGCTCAGGCCCACGCCACCGGGGAAGTTGTCATACAGGTACACCGTGGGCACGAACTGCTGCAGCAGTTCCACCGCATCAGCCTGGCCGTTGTCACCACGCAGTTGGCCGCGGCCGGTCTGGTCGGCGATTGCAAACCATGCCCCATCGCCGTTGCCGACGGCTTTTTGCAGGTCGCGCGCATCGGCCATCACCGCCACTGTGGCGACGATGTGCAGCGCATAGGCGGCGCCGAGGAAGCCATCCAGCGCATCCTGGCGGCTGGCGAATGCGCGCAGCAGCAGCGACTGCGGCAACTGCCACCACACCGCGGTGGTGTGCAGCTCCTGGTCGGGCAGGTTG
>DALZLW010000204.1:0-6370 GCA_032007425.1 Stenotrophomonas sp. | reverse complement strand
CGGGCCCTGCCCGGCGGGCGCAGCGGCACTCACGTTCCGCCGGGCGTGTCTGGTGCTAGCGCTGCGCCTGTAGCCAGGCCCTGAACCGCACGGCGGGCTCGCGCTCCGGCCGCGAACGCAGGCGCGTCAGCCAATAACGGCCCAGTTGCACGGTGGTGGAAAACGGCTGCACGAGGCGACCTTCGGCCAGTTCCTGCTCGAACATCGCCAACGGCAACAACGCCACGCCGACGCCGGCCGCCGCTGCGGTGGCCAGTGTCAGTGAAGAATCAAACACCGGCCCACGCGCTTCCACGCCTGTTACCCGCGCCTGCTGCAGCCAGCGTGGCCATTCGTCGGCGCGGTAAGAACGCAGCAGGGGCAACCGTGCCAATTGCTGTGGCGAATCCAGCTGCCGCGCCAGCGAGGGCGCACAGACCGGTGCGAACGGTGCCTCGCAGACCGGTGTGCTGACTTGCCCCTGCCAGTCGCCATCACCGAAGCGGATCGCCAGGTCCAGGCCCTCGCCGGCCAGGTCGATACGGTTGTTGTGGGTCTGCAGCCGCAGTTCGACATCCGGGTGGGCGGCTTCGAACAGGCCAAGGCGCGGCAGCAGCCAGCCCGTGGCGAAGGTGCCGACGACCCCGACCGTGAGGACCTCCTGTTGACGGTCACCGGTAAAGCGGGCCAGCGCCACGCGGATCCTGCCGAACGCCTCGGCCAGCACCGGGGCCAGCGCTGCGCCCTCATCGGTGAGCGCCACGCCGCGCGGCAAGCGGTGGAACAGGCGAACCCCGAGGCGTTGTTCCAGCCCGCGGATCTGATGACTGAGCGCCGCCTGGCTGACGCACAGTTCCAGGGCAGCGCGGGTGAGATTCCGGTGGCGCGCTGCCGCTTCGAAAGCGCGCAGGGCATTCAAGGGCAAATGGGCGGGCAGCATGATTGGCCTGCAGGAAGGGGCGGGGAAGGGCCGTCGTGCGACGATGGCGTCGACAGGCATTAGATCAGCTCATGCCTTCTCTTGGAAAATCGCGCTGGTTGTTCCTGGACCCATTACCAATACTCGGGGGCCAATCCCAAGAAAGAAATGCCTCATGTCCAGCCGTCGTCGATTTCTGCAGCTGTCCAGCGCCGTCCTGGCCTCCAGCCTGGCCGTGCCCGTGCTGGCGCGTAGCGCCGCCGGGAACGCAGCTGCCGTCGCCACAGCCGGCGATTGGGCCAGTCTGGAAAAAGCCAGTGGTGGCCGCCTTGGTGTCACCCTGCTGGACACCGCCAGCGGCCGGCGTCTGGGCCACCGCCAGGACGAGCGTTTCCCGATGTGCAGCACCTTCAAGGCGGTGCTGGTGGCCACGGTGCTCAGCAAGGCCGATGCCGGGGAGCTGTCGCTGGATGCGCGTTTGCCGGTGCGCGAGCAGGACCTGCTGCCCCATGCGCCGGTAACGCGTCGGCATGTCGGCAAAGACCTGACGGTGCGCGATCTGTGCCGGGCCACGATGATCACCAGCGACAATCCGGCCGCGAACCTGTTGTTGGGCGCGGTCGGTGGGCCGCCAGCGGTGACCGCGTTCCTGCGTGCCAATGGTGATCGGGTGACCCGTAACGATCGCCTCGAGCCGGAGGTGAACCGGTTCACGCCTGGCGATCCCCGCGACACCACCAGCCCCGCGGCCATGGCCGCCAGCCTGCAACGGCTGGTGTTGGGAAGTGTGTTGGCGCCGGCGTCGCGGGCGCAGCTGGCGGACTGGCTGGTGGACAACGAGACGGGGGCGAACTGCCTGCAGGCCGGGCTGTCAGCGCGCTGGCGGGTCGGCGACAAGACCGGCAGCAACGGCGTGGATACCCGCAATGACATCGCCGTACTGTGGCCGCGCGCGGGCGGCGCTCCGTGGGTGTTGACGGCTTACCTGCAGGGCGCCGGTGGCAGCAGTGCCCAGCGTGACGCTGTCCTGGCGCGCGTCGGCGCGCTGGCCGACGGATTGATATCGGCCTGATGGGCAGTGAACGGAAGCGGCGGGCAGGGCCCGCCGCTTCCGACCTGTCGGAGTCGCGGTCGCGATGCACCGCTGGCTGGTGCTGCTATGTCGCGCTACTGCCGCTGGCATCCACCGCCGCCAGGAAATCGCGGCCCCAGCGATCCACGTCGTAATACTCCACGATGCCATGCAGTTGTCGCAAACGGGCCTCGGCTTCTTCCTCGGGCATGGCCAAGGCCTGCAGCAGTCCGGCCGCCAGGTCGGCCGGGTCATGTGGATTGGTCAACACCGCGCCCTTGAGTTCCGCCGCGGCGCCGGCAAACTCGCTCAGCACCAGCACGCCGCTGCCACCTTCGATGCCCTGCGTGGCCACGAACTCCTTGGCCACCAGGTTCAAGCCATCGCGCAGCGGGGTGATCCACATCACCTGCGCGGCTGCGTAATGGGCCACCACCTGCTCGAACGGCAATGCCTGGGCGAAGAAGCGTACCGGCGTCCAGTCCAGCCGGGAGAAGCGCCCGTTGATGCGCCCGACTGCCTGCTCGATCTGCGTCTGCAGCGTGCGGTATACGGTCATTTCCCGGGCGGCCGGCACGCAGACCATCAGCAGGGTGACCTTGCCGCACTGCTCCGGGTGCTGTTCCAGCACGCGCTCGAAGGCTTCCAGCTTGGCCAGCGTGCCCTTGGTGTAATCCAGCCGCTCCACCGACAGCACCAGCTTGCGCGCGCCGATTTCACGGCGCAGCTTGAAAATGTCGTTGCGTACGTCACTGCGTGCCAGCACCGCATGGATGCGCTTGAGGTCGGTGCCGACCGGATGGGCACCCAACGCCACCTCGCGGTCGCCCACGCGCAACCGCGTGGTCATGGTGTCCAGCCCGACAGCGCAGCCGTAGGTCAGGAAGCGCGGTGCGCAGCCTTCCCAGGCCAGGCGTTCGGCCGGCATCGCGCCGCGCACCACGTCCACGAAGTTCTCCACCTGGCGCGGGATATGGAAGCCGATGTAGTCGCAGCACAGCAGGCTGCCGATGATCTCCCGCCGCCATGGCACCACGTTGAACACATCGGCCGACGGGAAATAGGTATGGTGGAAGAAGGCGATCTTCAGGTCCGGGCGCAGCTCGCGCAGGTACGCCGGCACCATCCACAGGTTGTAGTCGTGGATCCACACGGTCGCGCCGTGGGCCGCTTCCTCGGCGGTGGTTTCGGCAAAGCGCCGGTTGACCTTCAGGAACACCTGCCAGTCGTCTTCACGGAAACGCGCGCGTTCCCAGAACACATGCAGCATCGGCCAGAACGCTTCCTTGGAAAAGCGCTTGTAGAAAACATCGACTTCCTGCCGGCTCAGCGCGACCCGGCTGGCGCGCAGGTTGGGGAAGCGGGCCGCATCGACGTCCACGTGTCGCTGGAACGGCCGGTGCTTGGGATCGTCGACGCCCCAGGCGATCCAGCTGCCTTTCTGGCCGCCGTCGAAGAAGCTCAACAACGAGGGAATGATGCCGTTGGGCGAGCGCGGCGGGCGCTGCACCAGTTTGCCGTCCTCGATCGCTTCATCGAACGGCAGGCGGTGGTAGACCATCAGCAGCTGGGCGCCTTCGGCAGGCACCGGCGCCTGCGGGGCCAGATGCGGATCGCGTGCATCGAGCAGGCCGAAATGGGTGATGGCCTCGAGGATGCCGCCGCAGCCTGGTTCCTGCGCGTGCAACACGCGTTCAAGGCCTTCGGTGGCGGCCAGCAGGGCCGGCTCCGACTGGCCGACACACACACCGCGGAAACCCGCGCGGTACATCGACAGATCATTGAGGGTGTCCCCGGCCACCAGGATGCGTTCGCGCGGCAGGTCCAACTGGCGCGCCAGCGCGGCCAGGGTACGGCCCTTGTCGGTGTCCGGCGGGAGGATGTCCAGGTAACGGTCGGCTGAATACAGCACGTCGCAGCCCAGCTCGCGCGCGGTGCGTTCGATGTCCGCGCGCAGCGGCGCCAGGGTCTGCGGGTCGCAGAAGTAGGAGCAGCGGCGCTCCTGGGGCACGTCCTGCCGCTGCAGCGCGGTGAAGGGGCGCATCGCTTCGGCGACCGCCTGTTCACCGGGCCAGTGGGCATCGATCATCGAATGCAGGGGCTGCAGGGGCTGCAGGGTGTGGCCATCGACCACGGTCGCGCCGACATCGCAGACGATGTAATCCGGGCGCGGTATCGACGGATCAGACAGCAGCGGCATCACCGCTTCCAGCCCGCGTCCGGTAATGAAGACCAGGGCGATGCCCGGGTGGTGGTCGATCAACCGGTACAGGCGATGGCGCTGTGCGGCGCTGCCTGCCAGGAAGGTGCCATCCAGATCGGTGGCCAGGATCAGTTGCGTGGTCGCCGGTACATCGGCGGCCGGAGAAACGGGGGTGAGGGAGCAGATGGGGTCGTCAACAGTCAATGTGTTTCCTTTTCGGGAGGGATGGGAGATTCTGTTTCAGGCATCAGTTCCAGCGCAGACGGCGTAGTGCGCAGCATTGGCCGGAACGGTGCCGGGTGGGTGCGCAGGCGGTCGTGGCGCAGCACGCGCACCGCGGTGAAGGCCGCCAGGCACATCAGTACCGCCGCGAAGTACAGCGGCAGGGCCGCAGGGCCATGCCGTTCCATCAGCATGCCCGCCAGGGCCGGCCCGATGGCCGCACCGACGCCATGCACCAGCAGCAGGCTGCTGCAACCGGACAGCAGGTCTTCGCTGGGCAGGTAATCAAGCATGTGTGCCACGGCGAAGGGATACAGCGCAAAGGCCAGTCCACCGTAGACGAACACGAGCGCGAACACGGTGTAGGACTGGACCTGCAGTGCAGGAACGGCCATCAGCAACGCGACCAGCGCCGCGCTGATGCTGAGCACCAGCAGGCCGATGCGACGGTCGTGACCATCGCTCAGGCGACCGAGCGGCCACTGCAGCAGCGCACCGCCGGCGATGGCGGCCAGCATGAACAAGGGCACGCCATCGCCGCTCAGGCCGATCCGTCCGGCGTAGACCGGCAGCAGGCCCCAGAACGCGCCCATTGCCAGACCGGAAAGCCCGGCGGCCATCGTCGCCACCGGCGCCATCGCATACAGCCGCGGCAGCTTCAGCCGAGGCACGCTGGGGACCTCGGGCTGCTGCAGTCGGGTGGCGGTCACCGGCAGCATGGCCGCGCAGACCAGCAGCGCGGTGATGGTGAACATCGCCGCGGCCCCGGCATCGCCGAGCATCAGCAGCACCTGGCCCAGTGCCAGGGCGGACAGGTTGATCATCATGTAGACGGAAAACACCCGGCTGCGGCGCTGCGGATCGGGTTCCGCGTTGAGCCAGCTTTCGATCACCGTGTACAGGCCCACCAGCGCGATGCCGGTGACCACCCGCAGCAGGCCCCATGCCCATGGATCGGTCCACAGCGGGTGCAGCAGGATGGCCATCGTGGCCAGCGCGGCATGGAAGGCGAAGGCCCGGCTGTGGCCCATCCGGCGGATCAAGGGCGGTGCAGTGAAGGTGCCGGCGAAGAAGCCGGCGAAGTAACCGGACATCACCCAGCCCAGCGCATCGGCACTGAAGCCTTCCTGCCCGCCGCGGACGGCCAGCAGGGTGCCAAGCAGCCCGCCGCCGGTGAGCAGCAGGGCAACGCCAAGGAGCAAGGCGGTCAGCCGCAGCATGGGTGCGACCTTCGTGGGGGAAGGTGAGCAGACACGTGTCCCAGCCTAACACAGCAGGGTGAAGCCGCCTGTGACCGTCACGCCGTGCATGGGATTGCTCACCGCGCAACGGCTGGGTAGGGTGAAGGCATGATGATCACACCTCGATTGCTGTTTCTTGCTGCGTCCACGACGGCCCTGTTGGGCTGCAGCGGGCGCGATGACGTGGCCAACCATGAGGTGGCCCATGCGCCTGCCGATGCGTTCCTGGCAGGGGTCGCTGCGCATTGTGGCCAGGCCTTTGCCGGTGAAGTGGTCGAAGACAACCCGGTGTCCACCGGCAACGATCCGTTCGCCGGCAAGGCGTTGGTGATGCACGTGCGCGGTTGCGAAGATCCGGCGCAGGAAATCCGCATCCCGTTCCATGTCGGGGACGATCATTCGCGCACTTGGGTCCTGACCCGCACCGAAACGGGCCTGCGCCTGAAGCACGACCATCGCCACGAAGACGGCAGCCCGGATGCCATCACCCTGTATGGCGGTGACAGCGCCGTGCCAGGCACCGCCCAGCGGCAGCAGTTCCCGGCGGATGCCGACTCGGTGGCGATGTTCCGCAAGGCCGACATGCTCGCCTCCACCCACAACACATGGGCCATGGAGATCGACCCGGACCAGCAGTTCGTCTACGAGCTCACCCGCCCCGATGGCCGGCGCTTCCGCGTGGTGTTCGACCTGACCCGGCCGGTGGCCCTGCCGCCCGCCCCGTGGGGCAGCGC
>DALZLW010000203.1:0-6382 GCA_032007425.1 Stenotrophomonas sp. | reverse complement strand
CATCCGACGCCACGCCGTGCGCTCGCCGCGCATGGCGCGGCGCCGCCCGACGTGGCACGGGCACCGGTGAAGCGTTCACATCAGCCGAAAACCAGCTTGCCTTTCATCATCGCGAAGTGGCCCGGGAACGAGCAGAAGAACGTGTAATCCCCGCCCTTCTGCAGCAACTTGGTGGAGAACTTCACCTTGGTGCTTTCGCCGCCCCCGATCACCCGCGTATGGGCGAGCACGCGCTTGTCGGCCTTGGGCAGATAGCTGTCAGCCAGCGTGCCGCGCATGCCGAGCATCGCCACCGGCTGGTAATCAGCCGTACGCGTCAACACCCAGTTGTGGCCCATCGCCGTTGCTGCCAGCTTGCCGGTGTGGCGCAAGGTCAGCTCGACCTCGCTGCAGTCGGCGGCCACGCGGATCTGCTTGCTGCTGTAAGTCATCTGGTCGGTGCTGTCGATGCTCACCGCACACACCCGCGCCATTGCCGAGGGCGCCAACACGATCGCCGCCAGCCCCGCTGCCACCTGCCACATTCTCACCAGCGCGTCTCCTCTTGATCGATCGTCATTCTAAGCACGGGTGGCAGGCCAAGGCTGCGTCAGGGTGTCGCACACCGCTGGTTGCAGGCATGCTCGACGAATGAACATCCACCTCGTGCTCCTGGATTTTGACGGCGTACTGGTTCATTACCATCGCCAACGCCGCGTCCGGCATCTGGCCCAGGCGCTGGATACCACTGCGGCACCCGTGCATGGCGCCCTGTTTGAACAAGGGCTGGAGCGCGCTTATGACAGCGGGCAGCTGACCACGGAAGCGTATCTGGCGGCACTGGGCGAGGCGCTGCAGCGCACGGTCACGCCGCGGCATTGGCTGGCTGCAAGGCAGGCGGCGTGCACTCCTGTGCCGGGCGTGGCCGAGCGGCTGCTGGCCCTGCCGGCGTCGCTGCCGCTGGCGCTGCTGAGCAACAACGGACCACTGTTGGCCGATCTGCTGCCGTTGCTGCTGCCCACGCTGTACCCAAGGCTTCACGGGCGCGTGCTGTGCAGCGGCATGCTGGGCGGGCGCAAGCCGGACCCTGCGCTGTACCTGCGTGCGCTGGAACGGCTGCAGGTGGCACCCGCACACACGCTGTTTGTCGATGACCTGTTCGTCAATGTCCGCGGCGCACGACAGGCCGGGCTGCACGCTGACACCGTAGGTGACGCGCGCAGCCTGGGCAGGGTGCTCAGGCGGCATGGACTATAGCGGCAGCACTGAATGCCGCAGGTGAAAGGCGCGGGCATGGAGCTGCCAGCGTTCCCGCCAGCCGCGTGACGACTGACCGTCGTCACCCAGCCGGGAAACGCTTGTTACTCATCCAGAAGCCATCGGGATCACCCTGACAGGGACCGTCGCGGTCACCCGCGACGGCGGCTTCAAGCGCGTGACGCGACGTGAGCAGCAATCGCCGATTGGAGTCGCTTCAGGCCTTCGGCGATTTCCTCGTCCGTGATGTTCAGCGACGGCACGAAGCGCAGCACATCCGGACCGGCCTGCAATGTGAGCAGGCCCTGCTCGGCGGCGTGATCGAGGATGGCGCCGGCCTGACCGGCAAACGCCGGCGACAACACCGCGCCCAGCATCAGGCCGCGGCCACGCACCTCGCTGAACACGTGGAACTGCGCATTGATGCGGTCCAGGCCGTCGCGCAGCGCCCGCGACTGGCGGCTGACGTTGCGGGCAATATCGTCGGAAGCCAGCTTGCGCAGGGCCACCCGCGCCACCGCCGCCGCCAGCGGATTTCCACCGAAGGTGGTGCCGTGGGCGCCGAACTGCATGGCCTGGGCGACCTTCGGACCGGCCAGCATCGCTCCGATGGGGAAGCCACCGCCAAGCGCCTTTGCCAGGGTGACGATGTCGGGGACCACGCCATCCTGCCAGTGGGCGAACAGCGTACCGGTGCGGCCCATGCCGGCCTGGATTTCATCCAGCACCAGCAGCGCATCGTGCTGATCACACAGCGCCCGCACCCGCTGCAGGAAGCCCGGCTTGGCCGGGGTCACGCCGCCTTCGCCCTGGATGGGCTCGAGCATCACCGCGGCGACATCGCCGGCCGCCATGGCCGTTTCCAGCTGCACTTCATCGTTGAAATCGATGTAGCGGAAGCCACCGGGCATCGGCTCATAGCCTTCCTGGTACTTGGGCTGTGCCGTTGCCGCCAGCGCGCCCATCGTGCGGCCGTGGAAGCTGCCACGGAAGGTCACGATGACGCGTTTGTCCGCCGGCCGCCCTTGCCCGGAAGCCCATTTGCGCACCAGTTTGATCGCCACTTCATTGGCTTCGGCACCGGAATTGCACAGGAACACCCGCTCGGCGAAGCGCGAGGAAGTCACCAGTTCTTCGGCCAGGTGCAGCGGCGGCGCGCTGTAGAACACATTGCTGGTGTGCCACAGCTTGCCGGCCTGCTCGATCAGCGCGGCGGTCAGGTCCGGATCGTTATGTCCCAGGCCGCAGACGGCGATGCCCGCGGCCAGGTCGATGAACTCGCGGCCCTGGCTGTCCCAGACGCGCGCGCCCTGGCCGCGCTCCAGCACGACCTGGCGCGGCTTGTAGACCGGCAGGTAGTAATGCGACAGGGACAGCAACGGATCGGTGGCGGCGGTCATGGCAGTGGGCAGAGAGTCGGAAACGCCCATTCTCGCCCCCCGGCCCCCTCGGCACAATGCACGGATGCCTCGCTTGCTCACTGTCGCGCATACAGCGGGGGCGCTCTCCGGGGGCTCGTGCGGTTCTCGGGGCTGGGCCGGGGGCCGAGGCCGGCTCGGGGGACGGCAAAAACTACATCCATGTGTGCCTCGCGTTTCGCCATCCATGGCGAAACACGCCCCCGTCCGCCCTCAGCCCCCGACCCCCTCCGGTTCTCGCCGTCGCCCAACCGAAAGCAGGGAAAAACAAAAGCAAAAGCAAAAGCAAAAGCAAGAGCAAGAGCAAAAGCCGAAGCCGAAGCCGAAGCCGAAACCAAAGTGGCTATTTTTCCCTGTTCATCCGGCCCCGCCGATCATGACTGGTGGAGAGCCCCCTTGTTGTTCAAGGGGGCGCGCCGACGGCGCGGGGATAAGGTGGAATGCGTGGGCGATAACCGGAACCAAAGGTTCCGGTTATTGCCTGTTGCTCTGGAAAACCAGATCGTTGTACGTACGCATCAGTTTGCCCGGTGAACCCTCCGGTGCCAGCGACGGGCTGTCCAGCCAACCCTGTTCGATGCGCGAATAGGGGGTCTTGTCGGTGACCCGCTTCAGGCGCGCTTTGCCTTCACGACGGAAGGTCTCGGCGGCACTTTCAAAGCTGCTCCAGTCCATCTTGCCCGGTTCCTGGCCCGCCACTTTTTCATGGGCTTCGTCAGAAATACGGTTGAAGCCTTCCAGCAGCTCGCTCGCTTTGGCCAGGTCGAAGCTGTCGTCTTCCATCAGCTCCACGATCTCCTTGGCCTGCAGCATCATCGACAGGCGGTAGAACTCACGGGTACGCCCTTCGGCTTGTTCCAAGGCTTTCAATTGTTCGCGCTGGGCGGCATCGTTCTGCGCTTCCAGTTCGTCGCTGAAGGTTTCACTGGCGGTGTTGAAAGCGCTCAGCGCCTCCATCAACGGGGCATGCAGTTGCTTGCCCTTGGCGAACTGATCGTCTTCGTGGTCCTGGCGGTCGTAGTAGTCGTGCACCTGCTGGCTGATCGGCGCCAAGGCTTTCAAAGCGCTCTGGTAGGCCAGCGCGGCTTTGTCCAGGGCGGGCAGTGCCGGCTTGGCCGCGGCCGCTTCAGTCAGCGGTGCGTCACAGGGCTTCATGTCGTATTCGGACAGCACATTGGGGCCGTAGACCCGCTCTTCGTTGCCGGTCGGGCCGGCAGCGGGGTCCTTGATCCAGCGGGTGTACTGTTCGGCGCCACGGTGCAGGTCGGCATCAACGCGGTTGTAGCATTCGATGTAGGCGTTGAGCTTGCCGGTCAGCGCCTGCTGGCCATCGAGGGCTTCAGCGGCGGCAGCCGCCTGTGGGTTGCTTGCAGCGTCATCGGGCGATGGTTTGCCACCGCAGGCAGCCAGGACGAAAGAAACGGACGCAGCCAGAGCGGCCACGCGCAGAGCATGCTTCATGCAGCACTTCCTTGTGGTTGGAATCGGTTACAGGTTGCCGACCTTACCGCACTCCGATGCCAAGGAAATGTGAGCTCAATCGAGGAACAGATCAGGAAGCAGCGGTTTGGTCGGGTCCATGGCGTAGCCGGACAGGTCGTGGATGCCTGCTGCTGACAGCACCTCATCGTCGATCAGGAACTGTCCATGGAACCCGGCTGCGGGACGCACCAGCACCGCGCGGGCGGCATCCGCCATGATCTGTGGGCTGCGGCAACCGGCGGCCTCCACCCCGGGAATCATGTTGATGGCATCGGTGGCGATCACCGTGCGCGGCCACAGCGCATTGACTGCCACGCCCTGCGGACCGAACTCGGCGGCCAAGCCCAGGCTGACGAAGCTCATCCCCATTTTCGCCAGGGTATAACCGGTGTGCGGCGCCCACCACTTCGGCTCCAGGCTCGGCGGCGGCGCCAGGGTGAGGATGTGCGGGTTGGCCGCGTGCAGCAGGTGCGGCATGCACGCCTGGGCACAGAGGAAGCTGCCGCGGGCGTTGACCTGCTGCATCAGGTCGAAGCGCTTCATCGGTGTTTCCAGTGTGCCGCGCAACCAGATCGCACTGGCGTTGTTGATCAGGATGTCGATGCCACCAAAGGTATCGACCGCCGCTGCCACGGCTGCGTGTACCTGGTCTTCCTCGCGGATGTCGCATTTCACCGCCAGGGCCTGCCCACCAGCGGCACGCACCGCTTCGGCAGCGCTGTGGATGGTGCCGGGCAGCTTTGGATTGGGCACCGAAGACTTGGCGGCGATGACGATGTTGGCGCCGTCACGGGCCGCGCGCAGGGCGATGGCCAAGCCGATGCCACGCGAGGCGCCGGTGATGAACAAGGTCTTGCCGTGCAGGTCTGCGGCCATCGGTGCGTTCTGCCTGGAGGGAATGGGCATCATCATGCCATGCCCACATCCGGTTCACGGTCGATGAAGATACTGGAGCGACTTCAACGCCTGGAGGGGTGCGTGATGCGTGCAGTGACTGTGATGGGACCCGTTGCCCTGCTCGTGCTGCTGGCGGGGTGCCAGAAACCGCCTGCGGCGGACACCGACGAGACCGCCGCCGGGTCTGCGCCGGCAACCGCGGGCAGCACCGATCACGGTCGCTGGAACGCCGATGTGGTCTGGCAGGGCAGCCTGTCCACATGCCGCAGCGGCAGCGATGCCCCCACCCGCGAGTGCCTGCGCGATGCGATGGCGGCCTCTGGTGGATCGCCGGCGGCGATCGCCGCCGCCGAACAATTGTCCAGTGGTGGCGAACTGGCTTATGTCAGCGCCTGGCACGAGCAGGATGGCATCGGCGTGGCGACCGTGACCTACCCTTTCCGGGCCAACACCAATGAAGGCACCCGCCTGGTGGACGCGGCCAACGAGCGCATCACGGTCGATGGCGATCCGCTGCAGGCAGCAGACGATCCGGCGGTGCAGGCCATCAAACAGGCCCATGCCAGCGCCATGCCCTTCCCCCCTGCCCAACAGATCGCGGCGACGCCCCTGGCCGAGGGCGGCGTGCGTCTGCTGTACCGCACGCCCCTGCGCGAATGCCACGCCTGCGCCGATGTCGGCCACGTCGACGTGGCCTATGACTTCGACGCTGAGCGCGTGTTTGTCGGCCAGCAGGTGCAGGCCCCGCAAGCTGCACCGTGAACGGACGGCTCAGGGTTTGGGCCCCTGTCCTTCGTTGTCTTCCCAGTGCAGGATGCGCCGGGTGACGAAGCGGTAAACCGGCTTGCCGGTGGCGAACCAGAGCTTGCGCACCCAAGACGTGCGCTTGAGCACGCGGCGTTCCACCGGCGTCAACGCCTGTGCACAGTACATGCGCTTGTGCTTGAGCAGATGACGCAGGTCTTCGCGGGCCAACAGCCGCATCCAGCGCGAACGGGGGTCGCCGATCACCGCGAGCTGGAAGTCGATCAACGCCGGGCGGCCATCGGCGGTCACCAGCCAGTTGGCTTCCTTGGCCAGGTCGTTATGCGCGACACCCCGCCGATGCAGCGCCTGCAACAGCCTGCGCGCGTCGTGGAACCAGGCCACGTCACCGCGCGGCGGACGCTGGTACATCGCGGCACCGTCCATGAAACTGCGGTCCAGCCAATGCCCGTCCCAAGCCAGCAATTGCGGCACGTCCGCCATGCCATCGATGTGCCGCAGCGCGCGCGCCTCGCGCCGGGCCAGCCACCAGGCCGGCAGGCGCTGCCACCAGGGCGTGGCGCCGAGATCGCGGCGTACGAAGC
>DALZLW010000202.1:0-6402 GCA_032007425.1 Stenotrophomonas sp. | reverse complement strand
GCTTCTCACACCTTGGGCAAAGAAACCTTGCCAGCCACAACCCGCTGATCACCAACATCGCGCTGCGCCTCGGCGCCGCGCTGGAAGGGCTGGGGCTGGCCTACATGCCCGAAGATCTGGTGCGCCCCCACGTGCAATCCGGTGCGCTGGTGCACGTCCTGCAGGACTGGTGCCCCTCTTTTCCCGGCTACCACCTGTACTACCCCAGCCGCAGGCAGTCATCGCCTGCATTCACCCTGCTGCGTGACGCCCTGCGCTATCAGGACTGAGCACTAGCGCAGGGGTGCTTCCACACCGCTGTACGCCTGCACTGCGGGCGGAAGACGCTCGCCCTGCACCGCGATGGCGGCGACTCCAGCGTTGAGCTCCTGCAACTCAGCACTGCTCAGAACCAGCTCGGCGGCGCCCAGGTTCTCCAGCAGATGCGCCATCTGCGTGGTGCCGGGGATCGGCACGATCCAGGGCTGCTGTGCCATCAGCCAGGCCAAGGCGACCTGCGCTGGCGTTGCACGCTTGCGAGCAGCCCAGTCCGTGAGCAGTCGCACCAGCGCGAGGTTGTGTTCGATGTTCTGCGGGGTAAAGCGCGTTTCAATGGCGCGGATATCACCTTCGGCAAACCGGGTCCTCGCATCGACCGCACCGGTCAGGAAGCCGACGCCCAGCGGGCTCCACGGCACGAAGCCGATGCCCAGCTCGGCGCATAGGGCAAGCACCTCCTGCTCGGGTCCGCGCCAGAGCATCGAGTACTCGCTCTGCACGGCCGTCACCGGCAGCGCAGCGTGCGCGCGGCGCAGGGTCTGCAGGCCCATCTCGCACAGCCCCCAGTGCAGCACCTTTCCCTCGGTCATCAAGTCCTGGATGGCATCGGCCACATCTTCGATCGGTACCTGCGGGTCCACGCGGTGCTGGTACAGCAGATCGATGCGGTCCGTGCGCAGTCGCTTCAGCATGCCCTCCACCGCTGCCTTGATGTGTGCGGGCCTGCTGATCAGCCCGGGACCGCGCGCGCCGGTCTCCAGGTCGATGTTCCAGCCGAACTTGGTGGCGATGACCACCTCGTTGCGGAACGCGGCAACGCCCTCCCCCAGGATCCGCTCCACTTCATGCGGGCCATATGCCTCGGCCGCGTCGTAGAAGATCATCCCCCGATCAAATGCAACACGGATGATGCGGTGCATCTCGGTGCGCGTTGGTACGGTGGTCTGGTAGGTGCGGCTCATGTTCTGCACGCCCAGACCAAGGCTGGAAACCTGCAGCTTGCCGAGCATGCGGCGCCCGGCCATTGTTGCCGGCGCAGCCGGGGGTGCGGCCGTGGCGGTCGCGGTGGCCATCGCGCCAGCCAGTGGCAGTGCTGCCAACGTGGCTGCACCTTTCAGCAGCGAACGACGTTGCGGATTGGTCGGCGAATTGCTCATTGGCGTCTCCATGCGGTTGGCGGTCAAGGGGTGGGTGCAGGCGTTTGTTCAAGCGCCTGCAGGGCGCGGGCGGAAGCGGCGGTATGGCCGCCATGGGCCAATACCTTGACCAGGTGCTGCAACTGTTCGCGGCTGAGGCCCACCCGCTGGCTGGCGGCCATGTGCGAGCGCAGCTGCGCCTCGACCCCGGGCATCGCCGCAAGCGCGCCGACGGTGGCCAGTTCACGGCTCTGCCAGTCCAGGTTGTCGCGCTCGAAAATGTCGCCGAACAGGTGCGTCTGCAGGAACTGGTTGATGATGGGCGCGAACTCCATGACCGGCCCGCGCACCGGAGCGCCGGAAATCCGGGTCTGGTTGGCGATGCCCACGGCGCGCAGCGCATCGCCCACTGGTACCTCGCCGCTCGGCGGCTGCCCGGGCGCCGTCGTCCTGCCCTGTGCCTGCCGGGCCTGCACCAGGCTCAACAGTTCGCCAAGTGCATTGAGGCTCTTCGGGAAGCCGGCATAGGCATACAGTTGCACCAGCACTTCCTTGGCCTCGCTCAGGGTCAGACCCGCATCCAGACCGTGGCCCAACGCCGCAGTGAGCTGGGGCATGTCACTGCTGGCGGCTGCGGCCGCGATCAGCGGAATGGCCTGCTGCCTGGGCGAAAGTGGTCCGGCAACGGGGGCATCGATGCCAGCCACCGCCGCGCCGTACTCAGCATCGCTGACCTGTTCGAGCCAGTCCACCGATCTGCCATCGGCCACGCCGGTCACCGTCAGATGGGTCATCGCACTATGCGGCGCGGCGCCATGCCAATGCTTGACCCCCGCAGGGCAGACCACCACATCGCCCACGTGAATCTGCTGCGCAGGCTTGCCCCACTCCTGGGTCAGCCCAACGCCGGAGGTCACCACCAGCCGCTGCCCGGCTGGATGGGTGTGCCAGGCCGAGCGGGCGCCCGGCTCGAAGCTGACGTAAGCGGACGAGGCCTGCACGTCTGTGTCCGCCGGGAACAACGGATCGACGCGCACTTTGCCGACGAAAGTCTCGGCCGGGCCTGCAGCGGAGGACTGCGTCCCGGCCCGGGTGATCTGCTGCGCGGCGGTTTCGGCGGCCGCGGCGAACGGTGCCGCCAGGCTCAGTGCAGCGCCCAGCAGTGCGCTCGGCGCGGGGGTCCTGCGTTGTCCGTTCATGGTGCCAGCGTCCTTGCGTAGAACGTCTTCAGGGAGGCGACCGCGGCATCCACGTATTTCGGCACCCAGTAGGTCTCGATGTGGGTGGCGCCGTCCAGCAGCACCAGCTGTTTGTCGGTGGTCCCGGTTGCCTTGGCGAAGGCATCTTCGGTCATGTACAGGCTGTCAGCCTTGATGCCGGCAATCATCAGCAGCGGCTGGTCGATCAGTTCGATCTGGTCGGTGGCATCCCAGCGCATCAGGTCCAGCAGGCTGCTGGTCGTGTAGCGGAAGGTCGAATTGGGGTGGGCATGGGTCTTCCAGTAGTACTCATAACCCTGCCGGTACAGATCGAAGGGGAGCTTGGCGATCTGCGCGTCGCTGAGGTTGGCGTCGCCGGAGTACAGCACTTCACCGCCAGCGGCCTGCTGCGCCCGTGCCTGCGACGCCTGCTGCAGGCGCTGCTGGATGGTGTCGCGTTGCGAGTCGGCATAGCCGTTGCGGCGCACGCGACCGGAATTGAACATGCTGATCGTGGCCACGGCCTTGAAGCGTTTGTCGGTCTGTGCGGCCGCCAGCGAGTAGCCCCCGCCGCCGCAGATGCCGAGCAGGCCCAGGCGGGTGGTATCCACCCAAGGGAAACGGGTGATGAAGTCCGCCATACCGTGGATGTCTTCGATGCGGTGCGACGGCATGTCCACGCTGCGGGGCTCGCCGCCGCTGGCGCCCTGGTAGCTCGCATCGGCAGTGATGGCGATGTAGCCCTGCTCTGCCAGACGCTGTGCGTACAGGCCGGCGACCTGTTCCTTGACCCCGCCGTTGGGGTGGGCGACCACGATGGTCGGGTACTTGCGCGACGCATCGAAGTTGGCCGGCGTGTAGTAGTTGGCGGCGATCTCGATGCCGTCCAGCGGGTAGGACACCGAGTGGATGTTGACCTCGCCCGGCACATTGCGCGTGATCGCGCCTTCGTAGGCCAATTTGAAGGGATTGAGCCGGTAGTCGGCTGCAGAGGCCTTGCCGGCGGCCATTCCCAGCGCCATTGCCAGCATCGTTGCGTGTACGGCGAACTTCATGTGGGGACTCCCTGGTCCAGAAAAGCCCTGTCGCGGAGAAGCTCGCGCGTCGGGGCAGATGGGTTCGGGATCAAAGCTACCGGGCGTGCACTAATAGAAACAGCGCATCAGCTGGATATCAGTCATAACGCTGATGCATGAATGTCCAGGCGCCCCCGCAGGGCTGGTGGACCGCTATTGATGAATCCAGTTCATGACTACATCAAACATTCATGCCTTACTCCCCTGCTCCTGCGCTATTACCCTCGGGAAGATCATCGGCGTCATGACGCGTAGCAAGCTATTTAAAGGAGTGAAACACATGAAAACCAGAAAACTTGGGGCCCACGGGCCGATCGTTTCCGAACTGGGCTTCGGCTGCATGGGGCTCAGCTTCGGCTATGGACCTGCGGTAAGCCACGAACATGGCATCAGCGTGATCCGCCGCGCGTATGACCTGGGTGTCACCTTCTTCGACACGGCGGAGGCCTACGCGCAAGGCGCCAACGAGGCCTTGCTGGGAGAAGCCCTGTCCGACGTGCGGGACCGCGTCGTCCTCGCAACCAAGTTCGGTTTTGCCGAGGGTGACGCGAGCAAGGGGCTGGACAGCCGGCCCGAGCGTATCCGCAAGGTAGCCGAAGCTTCACTGCGCAATCTCCGTACCGATTACATCGACCTGTTCTACCAGCACCGCGTGGACCCGAACGTGCCGATGGAAGATGTTGCCGGCACGGTCCGCGACCTGATCGCAGAGGGCAAAGTCCGCCACTTCGGCATGTCGGAGGCCGGGGCCGAATCCATTCGACGCGCCCATGCCGTACAGCCCGTGGCCGCCCTGCAGAGTGAGTACTCACTGTGGTGGCGTGAACCCGAGAACGCAATCCTGCCGCTGTGTGAAGAGCTTGGCATCGGTTTTGTACCTTTCAGTCCGCTCGGCAAGGGCTTCCTGACCGGCAGCATCACTGCCGATACGACCTTCTCCGCCGGCGACTTCAGAGGCGTGGTTCCGCGGTTTGAAGCCGAAGCCCGTGCTGCCAACCAGGTCCTGGTGGACCGGCTCACCTCGATCGCCGCCTCCCGCGGCACCACGCCCGCCCAGGTCGCGCTCGCGTGGCTGCTGACCCGGAGGCCCTGGATCGTGCCGATTCCCGGCACCACCAAGATCCATCGGCTGGAAGAGAACCTGGCTGCGGCGGACATCGCACTGACGGAAAGCGAGCTGGCCCAGATCGAGTCCGAACTTGCGGGGATTGAAGTCCAGGGCGCCCGCTACCCAGCCGCCATCGCAGACCGCCAGGGCCGATAAGCCTCCAGCGCGCTGAAACCAGAACGCCCCCCCCGCTCCAGGCGGGGGGCGTTTTTTACTGCTCACTGCCACTGATCCCGGTGGGGATCAGCTCTCGGTTTCAGGCTCGTCCATCGGATCGCCCAGCAGGCGCCTGACGACCACGAAGAACACCGGAACCAGTATCAGACCCAGCAGCGTGGCGAACAGCATGCCGCCGATCACCCCCGTACCGATGGCGTGACGCGCGTTTGCACCCGCGCCGGTGGACAGGGCCATGGGCACGACGCCCATGATGAAGGCAAAGGAAGTCATCAGGATCGGCCGCAGGCGCAGCCGGGACGCGGAAATCACGGCCTCACGCAGGCTACGGCCGGCGGCACGTTCCATGACCGCGAACTCGACGATCAGGATCGCGTTCTTCGCGGCCAGCCCGATGATCGTGATCAAGCCGATCTGGAAGAAGATGTCGTTCGACAGCCCTCGCCCCATCGTGAACACCACCGAGCCCAGGATGCCCAGTGGCACCACCAGCAGCACGGACACCGGGATCGACCAGCTTCCGTACAGGGCAGCAAGACAGAGGAAGACGATCACCAACGACAGGATCAGCAACAGCACCTGCCCGTTGCCGGCCAGCAGTTCCTGGTAACTCATGCCGGTCCAGTCATAGCCGAAACTGCGCGCGAGCTTGCTGGACACGAGCGCTTCCATTGCATTCATGGCCGCGCCCGACGAGCCGCCATTTACCGGCGAACCATTGATGTTCACCGCCGAGTAGCCGTTGTAGCGCGAGAGCGAGGGCGGCGTGGAATCCCATTCGGTCTTGATAAGGGGCGCGACCGGGATCATCGTGCTGGAACCATCGGCCTCCTTGGCGGTGCTGCTGGGAATGTAGAGGCTGTCGAACGCCTCCACGCCATTGCGGTACTGGCCGTCGGCCCGCAGGTTCACGCGCTTGATGCGCCCCTCCGACACGAAATCATTGGCGTAGACCGGCGCCAGCATCAGCTGGATGGAGGAGTAGATGTCATCGATGGAAAGACCCATGGCTTCGGCCTGGATCCGGTCAACCGTGATGCGCGCCTCGGGGGCGTTCTCCAGCGTATTGGGACGCACCTGGGTCACGGCAGGATTGGTGGACGCTGCCTCGATCAGCGCGTTGCGGGCCGCAATCAGTGCCTCCTGGCCTTCGCCGTTACGGTCCTGCAGCCACATATCGAAGCCACCGAACTGGCCAAGCCCCTGCACGGTCGGGATGTTGACCACGAAGATCTTCGCCCCCTTGATGGTGCCTACGGCCTTGCCGGCAGAGGCGATGAAGTCATCCACCGAGCCCTCACGGTCCTCCCAGGGCTTGAGCTTGAAGAAGCCCATGCCGACGTTCTCGCCCAGACCGACGAAGCTGAAGCCCGAGATCTCCAGGAAGCCCTCGTACTCCGGCAGGTGCTGGGTCGCTTCGCGGACCTGCTTGAACACGCCGCGTGTCA
>DALZLW010000201.1:0-6578 GCA_032007425.1 Stenotrophomonas sp. | reverse complement strand
AGTTCATCACGCAGGTGACCGAGCCCTTGATGCCCATCTTGTGCTCGATCGAGCCACAGCGCAGCGCATTGCGGTCGCCCTGTACGCCGTCGCGGTCGACCTTGAACTTCGGTGTGACGAACAAGGAGATGCCCTTGGGCCCGGGGGGCGCGTCGGGCAACTTGGCCAGCACCAGATGCACGATGTTGTCGGTGAGGTCGTGTTCGCCGGCGGTAATGAAGATCTTGGTGCCGGTGATCGCATAGCTGCCATCGGCATTCGGTTCGGCGCGGGTTTTCAACAGCCCGAGGTCGGTGCCGCAATGCGGTTCAGTCAGGCACATGGTGCCGGTCCAGCGGCCTTCGATCAGGGGCTTGAGGA
Organism: Stenotrophomonas sp.; assembly: GCA_032007425.1. Lineage (GTDB taxonomy): Bacteria > Pseudomonadota > Gammaproteobacteria > Xanthomonadales > Xanthomonadaceae > Stenotrophomonas. Next base: position 6,218 of record DALZLW010000201.1, on the reverse strand, counting down.
AGGCTTCGTGCTGCCAGGCCTCGCCGTGGTGTTTCAGGGCTTCGATCGCGCCGTGCGAGAGCAGCGGGAAGTTGCCCCAGGCCAGGTTGGCGGCGTTGATCATTTCATTCAATGGCACGCCCAGCGTGTGCGGCAGGCCCTGGCCGCCGACCTCCGGTGCGGCGGTGAGGCCGGTCCAGCCGCCTTCGACGAACTGGTCGTACGCCTGTTTGAAGCCGGGTGGGGTGGCCACCTCGCCGCTGGCCTTGTCGAAGCGACAGCCCACTTCATCGCCCACGCTGTTCAAGGGCGCCAGCACGCCGCCGCTGAAACGCCCGGCTTCTTCCAGCACCGCATCCACCACATCAGCGGTGGCGTCGGCAAAGCCGAGACGGGCGAACAGGGCCTCGGCCTGGAGGACGTCATGCAGGGCAAACCGGATGTCGGACAGCGGTGCGGTGTAGCGGCTCATCGTGGGCATCTCGAAAGGTGGGACGGAGCGGCGGCGGTTGCCGCGATGGGAGTCAGCGCAGCACGCCCGGCAGGCCGGGGGCCTGGTTGAGCGTGCTGTGGCCTTTGACCTGGAACGTGCGTGGTTTCTGTTCTTCCGGCGTCGCGCTGACCGTGCCTTCGACGGCGTAGGCGAGGGTGCGGTTGCTGGCCAGTGCATCGGCAACAACCAGCCGCGCCTGTGAGCTCGGCTGCAGGCGCACGTCGATGACGTCGGCGGAGACGCCGCCGATGGAGATCGCCGGGTTGGCGGCGAGCGTGCCTGCGGCAACATCGTTGACGGTCAGTGCAAGCGAGACATCGGTGAACTGCATGGGCATGGAACTGTAGTTCTGCAGGCGCAGGGCGACAGTCCAGCTGCCATCGGCCTGCACGGTGAGCTGCTGCAGGCTGGCGGCGGGCGCGGAGACACGCTTGACCACGCCGCTGTTGCAGCCAGCCAAGGCAAGGGCGACACAGGTGATCAGGGCGGTTTTAAAGCGCAGCGACATGGGCACGGGTTCCTTTCACTCGATTAGATACCATGGCGTATGGTCCTGTCGACCCTCGCCGTTCAGGGTCCATGGTAGAGCGGGAGGGTGTCGCTTTGCCGATGTCCGCCGCTTCGCTGGTGCCGATGCGTGGGTGGCCGCTGCGGTACCGGGGTAGTATCCGCAGTCCGGCAGGGGGGAACTGCCTGCCACCTCGGATAAAGGAATGCCACGTGCGTTGGAGTCAGGTTGTGCAGCGGATGCTGTTGCTTGTCGTGTTGCAGCTTGTGGGAGCGCCCGCATGGGCAGGGGAAATCGCTGATCGCCAGGCGATCGTCGATGAGGTCGGCAGTCTGCTGGCGAACGAGGATTTCACCGCGCTGGAGGCCTTGGCCGAGACCTATCGCGATCCGGCCCAGCGCCTGGGCAGCGGTGTCTGGAAACTCGAACGGTTCTACAAAGGTGTCAGCGATGCCTTTTACAGTGAGGATCCGGATGCCCCTTCGTGGCAGCGCAATCATGCGTTGGCTGCACGCTGGTTGGCGGCGTACCCGAACGCCCCGACACCGCACCTGGCGTCGGCGATCCTGCAGTTGAGGCAGGCTGGCAGCTACCGGGGCGGTACCTACGCACACAAGGTGCCAGAGGCGAACTGGGAGCCGTTCTATCGCCATCTCACGGCGGCGGGCGAGGTGCTGCTGGCCAGCAGGGATGTGGCGGCGAGCGATCCGCACTGGTACGTGCTCATGCAGCAGATCGCACGGCAGACTGGTGCGGAGCGTGGCATGTACGGGCAGTTGTTCGACGAGGCGACGGCGCGTCATCCCGGCTACTACGGGATTTACTTCGAGGCCACGTCCTATTTGTTGCCTAAGTGGAATGGGGACGCTGACGCGGTGGAGGCGTTTGCCCGGATGGCGGCACGCATGACCGAGGCCACCGATGGTGACGCTCTTTACGCGCGCGTCTACTGGATCGCCATCTACGAACAGTTCGATGTCGGTTTTCCCGGCAATTCCAAGGTGGATTGGCCGCTGATGGCGCGCGGGATGGACGACATCGTGGCCCGTTATCCCTCTGAGTGGAACATTCAGAACTTCGCGAGGTTCTCCTGCCTGGCCAGGGATCGTCCGCGTACGCGTCGGTTCTTCACCCTGATGCAGGAAGTGGCTGACCTGGACGTCTGGTACAGCGAAAAAAACTTTCGCAACTGCCGTGACTGGGCCAGGGACGTGCCGTTGTCTGATCTGGCAGGCGCGCTGCGCCCGACGTCCGGCGACTGAGCCGGTGTGCCCAAGCCGGGCAGGGCCCGGCTCGGCGACTGCATGGGCCGTCGATTGAGGGCGGCCCGGTGCCCTGCGCAACGCGATGAGGTGCCGTGCAGAAGCAGGGCAAAAAAAAGGGTCTGCACGGATGCAGACCCTTTAGAAATGGTGGCCGAGGACGGAATCGAACCGCCGACACGGGGATTTTCAATCCCCTGCTCTACCAACTGAGCTACTCGGCCACTTGTTTCGTTTGCAGCGATGTCGCTGCCGAGGACGCGCATATTACGGATGTATTCGTAGTTCGGCAAGCGTTTTGAGAAAAATCTTTCACATTCATGGCTGGGCACCGTGGGAACGCATGCAAGTGCTTGATCCTTCGTTGCCGAATGCACCGGACGTGCTGTTCAAGGCGCCAGACTCAGCTGCTCCGCCAGTGGCACGGAAATGTGGGTCTGGAAGTAATACTTGTCGGTGCGGATGCCGTTGTAGGAAAAGTTGATGCGGGTCTGCCGCGCGGTACCGGTGACCAGCACGCGGCGATTGACCAACTGGTTGATCGGCAGACCAAGCTGGCGCTCGACATCTTCCTGCATGTTCAGCGGAATGCGAACGGTGAGGGCCAGCGGATGGCGGTAATCGCGTTCGCTGTTGAGGAAGATGCCCTCGTCGGTGATGGCGGTGGCCTGCACCAGCATGGCGAAGGTGCCGCTGATGCCGCGGCGAGGGTTGTCATTGGCGGCGCGGACCGCTTCCATCGGCAGGATCAGGCCGGCCGTCGGCGGCGGCAGCCGTGGGCGCTGGGTGGCACAGCCGGTGGCCAGGAGGGTGGCGGCGAACAACGCGATCAGGCGCATGCAACGTCCTTGTTGTGCTGGGGGAAGGGCGAATGTGCGTTGTCGCCGGTAACGACGGCAAGCAGGCAGCCTGGATGCACATCGTGACTTGCAGATCACATGCATGCATCTAGCGTGCGCAATAAGGCGTCTCGCGGTGTGCGAGCCCGCAGTGAGCAGGTAATTCCATGACATCGAAACAGCACGACGACGAAGACCGGCAGGGCGTGGACGAATCGCGCCAGGACCGCAAGCAGGACGACGTGGCGCGCCAGCGGCCTGGCCAGCGCGACCAGCAGGTTCATGACGACCATACGCGTCGGCCGCCACGCAAAGACGGGGGCGGCGAACCCGCTTGAGGGCCAATCTGCCAAATGCCTCCGTGCGCGCGCCCTGATGACGGCATCGTCTGAGGCCTGAGCGGCATGAAACGAAAAAGCCCGCAGATCGTCAGATCTGCGGGCTCGGAATCCGTGGTGGAGCCAAGGAGGATCGAACTCCTGACCTCGTCGATGCGAACGACGCGCTCTCCCAGCTGAGCTATGGCCCCACGGCGGGTCCAAGTGTAGGCCAGCGCTTGCCCGCTTGCCAAGACCCTGTCCGCTGCGACGAGACACTGTGCTGGATCGGGTGTCTTGCGACCGTATGTGTCGTTGAAAACAAACGGACACAAATTTAACGATAATTGAATGCTGCGCGCATTCCTTTCCTTTCCGCCCGGCTTGCGCAGGCCGCACGGATGCTTCGCCGAGTTCCTCATGCCACAGCACCCCCGTTCTTTCCGTCGCCACCCGCTGGCCCTTGCCTGTGCCTGCCTGGCCTTGGGCATCGCCGCGCCCGCGTTCGCCCAGCAGGCCAACGCACCTGCCAGTGCCACCGCGCTGGATGCCATCACCGTGACCGCCGAGCGGCGCGAACAGAACCTGCAGGAAGTACCGGTGTCGGTCGGCGTGGTGCAGGGCGAGCGCATGCGCGAGTTCACCGCCGGCGGCGACGACACGTTGCTGGCGCTGTCCGGCAAGGTGCCCAGTTTCTACGCCGAGACCACCACCGGGCGCATCTTCCCGCGCTTCTACATCCGTGGCCTGGGCAACATCGATTTTTACCTGGGTGCTTCGCAGCCGGTGTCCATCATCCAGGACGACGTGGTGCTCGAGCACGTGGTGCTGAAGTCCAACCCGGTCTATGACGTGGACCAGATCGAAGTGCTGCGTGGCCCGCAGGGCACCCTGTTCGGCCGCAACACCACCGCCGGCATCGTCAAGTTCGACAGCATCAAGCCCAGCCAGGACTACAGCGGCCGGGTCAACGCCAGCTATGGCAGCAACAACAGCGTGGCCATCGACGGTGGCTTCGGCGGGCCGATCAACGACATCGCCGCGTTCCGTGTGTCGGCCCTGTACCAGCACCGCGATGACTACGTTGACAATACCTACGCTGGCCCGAGTGCCGACGGCACGGTGACTCCGCGCAAGAACGCGATGGGGGGCTTCGATGACCGCAACGTCCGCGCCCAGCTGCTGCTTACCCCCAGCGACAACTTCTCGCTGCTGGCCTCGGCGCATGCGCGTGATTACGAAGGCACCTCGACCCTGTTCCTGCGCGGTGCGCTGACCAAGGGCTCCAACAAGACCGACGTGCCGCGTGACCGCGTGGCCTACGATGAAGCCCAGGACAACCCGCAGGCCTATAAGACCTACGGCGGTTCGGTCAAGGCGACCTACGATTTCGGCGCGGTGGAGCTGACCTCCATCACGGCCTATGAAACCACCAGCGGCTACAGCCGCGGTGATACCGATGGCGGTGCAGCTGCGGACTTCCCGGTCAATGGCGTGGCCAATGGCTACGGCCAGTCGATGGGCCAGATCCGCGATCTGGACCAGTGGACGCAGGAAGTGCGCTTGGCGAGCACCGGCGATGACCGCTTGAAGTGGCAGTTCGGTGCGTTCTACTTCGATGGCCGCGACACCACCGATTTCTACCAGCGCGGCTGGTTCCTGCAGGGGCCGGCGCGCAACCCGAACAACTGGGTGCGCCTGCGCAACACCAACACCTCCTGGGCCGGCTTCGGTCAGCTCAGCTACGCGCTCACTGACAAGCTGAGCCTGACCGCTGGCCTGCGCCAGACCCGCGATGAGAAGCGCACCCGTCTGCTGAAGACCGCCGACACCGCCGCCGGCGCCGTCACCTACCGTGGCCGCACCGACGTGGAAATGTCCGACAGCACGCCGAGCTGGGACGTCAGTGCGATGTACCAGATCAACGACCAGATAAGCGTGTATGCCAAGGTCGCGCGCGGCTTCCGCGGTCCGACCATCCAGGGCCGCTCGGCCGTGTTCAACGCCGATTTCACCACGGCCGATTCGGAAACCATCCTGTCCTGGGAAGCCGGCGTCAAAAGCAGTCTGTGGGACAACCGCCTGCGCCTGAATGCCACCGCCTTCACCTACACGGTCAACGACATCCAGCTCAACGGTAACGACTCCAACGGCAATGGCGTGCTGTTCAACGCGGACAAGGCCAAGGCCTATGGCCTGGAAGCGGACATGGAGCTGCGTCCCATCCCGAACCTGACCCTGAGTGCCGGCGTCAGCCTGCTGCACAGCGAAATCCAGGATGACCGCGTTTACGCGCAGGTGTGCGCGCTCAACGGCGCGGTGGTGTGCACGGTCAACGATCCGACGATCAAGGTGGGGGCCAACACCTTTGCGCAGATCAACGGTAATCCATTGCCCAACGCCCCGAAGTACAACCTGAACTTCGCCGCGCGCTATGACATTCCAGTCAGCGACGCCGACACCGTGTTCGTGTCGACCGACTGGAACAAGCAGGGCTACACCAGCTTCGTGCTGTACGACAGCGCCGAGTTCAATTCCAAGGGCGATTTCGAGGGTGGCCTGCGCGTGGGCTGGTCCGGTGGCTACGGCGCGTATGAAGTGGCGCTGTTCGCGCGCAACATCACCAACGAAAAGAACCTGAAGGGCGCCATCGAGAACTACATGGCCGCCGTGTACAACGAGCCGCGCACGGTTGGCGTCTCGTTGAACATGAACTGGTAAGGCGCAGGGGCGCCGGGCATTGCCCGGCGCTCCCATGCGTCACGGTCGCCGGGCCTGGCCCGGCGCAGTCTGTGTCACGCGCGCCGCGGGGCCGCGGCC
>DALZLW010000200.1:0-6773 GCA_032007425.1 Stenotrophomonas sp. | reverse complement strand
CGGCCGCGCCCAGCGCCGCACCGCGCCGCAGCGCACCGGCGGCACCGCGTGCGCCCAGCATTGAAATCATCCGCGGCTCTGGCGGTTCCCCTTGATGACCAAGAGACATCCCATGATTCCTCGACGCCCCCAACGGATGCTGTCCTGCCGTTCACTGGTGCTGGCCACCCTGCTGGCCAGCCTGTCCTGCCCGATGCCGGCGCTGGCCCAGGCCGATTTCGTGCTGCTGACGCGTGAGCAACGGCCGTGGGCCCTGCCGTCGAACCTTGAACGGGTGGCGATCGCCGATCCCACCGTGGCCGACGTGGTGATGCTGCGCGGGAACAAGCAGGCGCTGCTGGTCGGCAAAGCACCGGGCACCACCACCCTGCTGCTGTGGCAGCGCGGCAACAGCGAACCGCAGCGGATGCAGGTGGACGTGCGCAGCGCCGTGCAGGGTGCGTTGAGCAGCGAGGCCACCGGCACCCAACTGACCGTGCAGGACGGCACCGCGCTGCTGCAGGGCAGCGCGCCGACGCTGCTGGAACACGAACGCGCGCACAAGGCCGCCACCGCCGCGGTCGGCGACAAGGGCAGCGTTGCTGATATCTCCACCGTCGGCGTCAACAACGTGGTGCAGGTGGAAGTCAAAGTGGTGGAGTTCAACCGCAGCACGCTGCGCCAGATCGGGGTGAACTTCCAGAAGCAGAACGGCGGCTTCAGTTGGGGCGTCACCCGCCCGGGCGGCAGCGCCGGCGGCAGCGACGGCGATGATGGCAGCAACCCGCTGTCCTCGGCCTTCCGCATCGCACTGGGCTCCACCACCGACCGCTGGACCGGCGACATCGACCTGCTGGCCAGCAATGGCCTGGCACGGGTGCTGGCCGAGCCGACCCTGGTCGCGCTGTCCGGCCAGAGCGCCAGCTTCCTCGCCGGCGGCGAACTGCCCATCCTGGAACCGCAGGGCCTGGGCACCACAACCATCACCTTCAAGCCCTTCGGCATCGGCCTGACCGTGTCACCGACGGTGCTGTCGCCGGACCGGATCGCGCTGAAGGTGGCCCCGGAAGCCAGTGACCTCGATTACAGCAACGCCCTTACCCTCAACGGCGTGCAGGTGCCTTCGATCACCACGCGCCGGGCCGATACCACGGTCGAGCTCGGTGATGGCGAAAGCTTCGTGATCGGCGGCCTGGTCAGCAGCACCACCGCCTCCACCGTCAACAAGATCCCGCTGCTGGGCGACATCCCGATCATCGGCTCGTTCTTCCGCAACCTGGACTACAAGCGCCAGGACAAGGAGCTGGTGATCATCGTCACCCCGCGCCTGGTACGCCCGCTGGCGCGCAATACCGAGCTTCCGCTCCCGGGCGAACGCGAGGCTGCCTCGCGCACACCGGTGTGGGGTTCCTGGCTGCTGCATCCGGCAGGCCCGGATTCGGTTCCCGGCTTCTCGCGCTGATCCATGACCTCAAGGCCCCCATGTCCAATCTCGCCACACTGTTGTCGTTTCCGGGAGGTTCGCCGATGAACCTGCTGGTGCTGTGCAGTGACCGCGAGTTACTGGCCCGGCTGGCCGCCAAGCTGCCGGCCAACTGGAGCGTGGGCCACCAGGACAGCAGTGCCCTGGGCAGTGTGCAGCAGCTGCGTGTACCGCCGCAGACCCTGGTCCTGCTGGATTTCCATGGCGCCCGTGCAGCCTCGTCGGTGGAGCTGGTGCAGCAGTTGCGCCAGCAGCGCCCAGAGCTGCCACTGGTCGCCGTGGGATCCACCAGCGTCAGCCAGGTCGAAGGCGTGGTCGCCGCACTGCGTGCCGGCCTGCGTGACTTCGTCGATCTGGATGCCGACGGCCAGGAAGTGCAGAACGTGCTGCGCCGCGCGGCCGCACCGGTGGCCGCTGCCGTCCCGGAAACTGCACGACGTGCACCGCTGACCCTGCTGCTCGGCGTGCGCGTGGGCATGGGCACCAGCACCCTGGCCGCGCACCTGGCGGTGCTTGCCCAGCGCATGCGGGGCAGCGATACCCACCAGGACGTGCTGCTGCTGGACCTGGCCCAACCGGCCGGTGACCTGGCCCTGTACCTCAACGCCGACAGTCAGTTCCATTACGACGAGGCCCTGCGCAGCGCCAGCCGCATCGATGCGACCCTGGCGCGCACCGCGCTGGCCCACCACCCCAGCGGACTGGCCCTGCTCGACCGCGCCAGCGGCGCCGAAGCCCTCCCGGCGGGCGACCCCGGCGTGCTGCTGCAGCGGCTGCGCGGGCTGTTCTGCAGCGTGCTGTGCGACCTCGGCGGCACGCCGCTGCGGCAGATTCCCCCTGCCCTGCTGGAGGCCGCCGACGCCATCTGGCTGGTCACCGACAGCGCCATCGCCAGCCTGGTCTCGCTGGATCAGTTGCTGCGCCAGCTGCCAGCCAGCCTGCGCGAACGCGATGGCCTGCTGCAGCTGATCGTCAACCGTGCCCACGAAGACGAAGGCATGAGCGCCGCGCAGATCGCCCAGCGCTTCGAACTGCCGCTGCTGGCCGCCCTGCCCGAACGCTCCAGCCTGCGTGCCAGCGCCAGCCATGGTCGCCTGCTGCTGGAAGATGCTCCACGTGATCCGTACCTGCGTGCGCTGGCACCCCTGCTGGCGCGCTTCGATCCCTCCGCCAGTGTCCCGGAAGCGCATGGATTGCGTGACCGCCTGGCGAACGCCCTGAGTAGCCTGCAATGGAAGACAAAGTGATGCCCTTCCCTACTGCTCCGGCCCGCGCTTCGATCAACGAAGTCGGCGTGCCCCTGCCCTTCGAACAGACCGACCAGTACCAGAAGGTGCTGTCGGCCGCCCACGAGCACCTGCTCAACAGCATCGAAGACGAGCGCATCGACATCGATGCCTGGGCCCCGGACACGGTGGCGCGCTGGGTGCAGGGGCAGACCGCGGGCTTCATCCAGGAATGGCGCATTCCGATCAACGAGTACGAGATGCAGGCCGTGGCCAGCGGCCTGGTGAAGGAACTCACCGGTTTTGGCCCGCTGGATGACCTGCTGCGTGACCCCGGCATCGAAGACATCCTGATCAATGGCTACCAGGACGTGCACGTGTCCCAGGGCGGCCGCCTGCAACGTGCGCCGCAGCGGTTCACCGACGACACCCACCTGCTGCGCATCCTGCGCCGCATCCTCGCCCCGCTCGGGCGCCGGCTGGATGATTCCAATCCGATGGTCGATGCGCGGCTGCCCAACGGCGGACGCCTGAACGCGATCATCGCACCGCTCGCCGTGGATGGCCCGATGGTGTCCATCCGCAAGTTCCGCAAGGACCCCTTCACCCCCGACGAACTGCTGCAGATGGGCACGTTCGATGCGGCGATGCAGGCCCTGCTGCGTGCCATGGTGCTGGGCCGCTGCAACATCCTGGTGTCCGGTGGCACCAGCTCGGGCAAGACCTCGCTGCTCAATGCGCTGGCCAACTACATCCCGGAAAACGAGCGCGTGTTGACGGTGGAAGACACCGCCGAACTGTCGCTCAACCACCCGCACGTGGTGCGCCTGGAAAGCCGCATTGGCGGTGCCGACGGCCAGGGCGCGGTGAGCATCCGCGACCTCGTACGCAACAGCCTGCGCATGCGGCCGGATCGCATCGTGGTCGGCGAAGTCCGTGGCGCCGAAGTGCTGGAAATGCTGCAGGCCATGAACACCGGGCACGACGGCTCGATGGCCACCATCCATGCCAACTCGCCGCGCGACTGCCTGTACCGCATCGAGATGCTGGCCGGCTTTGCCGGCTTCCAGGGCAGTGAGGACAGCCTGCGTCGGCAGATCGCCAGCGCGATCGACTTCGTGGTGCAGATCTCCCGCCTGGCGAATGGCCGCCGCGTACTGCTGTCGATCACCGAAATCACCGGGGTCAGCGACACCATGATCACGACCCAGGAGATGTTCCGCCATGAAGTCCAGCTCTCGGCCGACGGCCGCGAGATCGATCGCTGGGTCGGGCTGGGCTTCCACCCGCACTCGCACAAGCTCGAACCGTTCCGCGCCCAGTTGCGCGAGGCCGTGACCGGAGGCTGGTGACATGGGCATCGTGCTGGCCCTGCTGAGCTTGGCCACCCTGCTCACCGCCGGCGGCCTGCTGCTGTGGAGCGGTGCACAGCGGCGCGCGCGCGCGCAGGCCTCGTTGAGCCACACCGAGCAGCAACTGCAGCGCAGCGCCCAAGTACAGGCACAGGCGCAGGTCACGGCCGTGGTCAGCAATGCGGCCGTGCCGGGCATCAGTGCGGCCCCACCGTCAGCGGCAGCAATGCAGCCGCGCGAGCTGCCCAGGAACGCCCTGTTGATCCGCGCCGGGCTGCGTCCGGGCTGGCGGTTGCCGCTGCTGTGGCTGCTGCCCGGCGTGGCCTTTGCCGGTGTCGCCGCGATGCGGCTTGGCACGGGCTGGGCCGCACCGCTGGCCTTCGTACTGTACGCGCTGCTGGTCTGGTTGCTGCTGCAGAAGCGCATCAGTGGCCTGCAGCGCAAACTGATCCGGCAACTGCCCGATTTCCTTGACAACCTGGTGCGGCTGACCGCGCTCGGCAACAGCCTGCAGATGTCCTTCCAGACCGCCAGCCAGACCACCCTGGAACCGTTGCGCGGTTTGTTGGACACCACGGTGCGCAATGCCCGCACCGGCATGGACCTGGACCGCGCCCTGTCCCAGGCCGCCGCGCCCTACAGGATCGAAGCGCTGGAAGTGCTGGCTGTGGTCATGGGGGTCTGCGTGCGCATCGGCGGACGATCCGACCAGGTGCTGCAGCGCATGAGCGACTTCATGCGCGACCTCGATCAGGCCCAGCAGGAACTCAAGGCCACCACCGCCGAAACCCGTACCTCGGCATGGGTACTCGGCCTGCTGCCGCCGTTGAGTGCGCTGTTCATGGCGATGATGAGCCCGGACTTCTTCGAGCCCATGCTGCGTGACCCGGCGGGTCACAAAATCCTGCTGGCGGCACTGGGCATGGAGCTGATCGGCGGCTTCCTGTTGTACCGACTGGCCAAATCCATATGAGCTCGATCCATTCCAAGCGCGATGGCAACGGAGGTGCACGATGAGCCCGGCCATCTGGTGGGTATTGGCTTTGTTGGTGCTTGCACTCGGCGTGGCCTTGTATGGCGCCGCTTATCTGGTCCAGGGCACGCGCCAGCAACGCAACGAGGCCACGCTGAAGGCCGCCCTGCAGCCGCGTGGCGAAGGCACGCCGCCGCCCAGCAGCGAGGGTGGCCGCTGGGATTGGCTGATCGCCGTTGGCGAACGTTTCAGCGGCGGCCGGATCGAAGCCGCGCTGCTGGCCAGTGAAGACCGCATGCTGTTGGATCTGGGCGGCTGGAACACGCGCAGTGGCACCGCCATTTACCTCGGCCTGCGCCTGTTACTGGCCGTGGCCGCCTTGCTGGTCGCCCTGCTGCTCGCGCCTGAAGACGGCATGGGCCGCCTCTTCACCCTGCTTGGCGGCCTTGCCGCCGGCCTGCTGCTGCCCAAGATCGCGCTGAGCATCTGGGCCAAGGGCCGGCGCAAGCAGGTGCACGACGAGTTGCCGATGCTCATCGACCTGCTGCGCCTGCTGCAGGGCGTTGGCTTCAGCGTCGACCAGAGCCTGCAGACCCTGGGTGACAAGCTGCGCACGGCGCTGCCGGTGCTCGGCCAGGAAATCGCCGATGCCAACATCGCCTACATGCATGGCCGCAGCCGCGCGCAATCGCTGCGGCGGCTGTCCGAAGCCTACGACGACGAAGACCTGCGCGGCCTGGTACAGCTGATCCTGCAGGTGCATGCCCACGGCGGCGCCGTGCAGGAACCACTCAAGCAATTCAGCGTGCGGCTGCGTGAATCACGGCGGCAGACGCTGAAGGAAAAGGTCGGCAAGCTGTCGGTGAAGATGACCGTGGTGATGATGCTGACCCTGCTGCCGGCGCTGATGCTGGTGCTTTCCGGCCCCGCCCTGTTGGCCCTGGCCACCACCCTTTCGCGGATGTCCCAATGAAGACCTACCGTCTGGCTGCACCACTCGCCTGCGCCTTGGCCTGCCTGGCCGCGACTGCCTGCTCGCCCAAGCTGGGTGGCTACCGGCAGATGCCCAGCGCACCCAGCCTGGTCGAACCCGGTGGCAACGCCGAAGACACCCGGGCCACGTACCTGGAGCTGATCGAGCGGATGCAGGCGCAAGGTGCGTACTACGCCTCGCTGGCGCACATTGATGCCTTCCGCCAGCGCCACGGTGACAGCCCCGCGCTGCGCCTGCTGCAGGCCAATGCCCTGCGCCAGACCGGTGACCTCGCCGCCGCACGGCCCGTGTACGAAGGGCTGCTGCGCAGCGACCAAGCGGCTGCCGCCTACCACGGGCTGGGCCTGATCGCCGCCAATGGCAACGACCAGGCCGCGGCCGAGGCGGCCCTGCTGCGCGCGACGCAGTTGCAGCCGCTCAACACCAGCTACCTGGGCGACCTGGGCTACGCACGCCTGCGCGCCGGGCAACTGGATGCCGCGCAGGCGCCGTTGGCCAAGGCCCTGGAACTGGCCCCCGACAACGCCCGCGCCGCAGCCAACCTTGCCGTCTGGGCCCTGCTGCGCAACGACAGCGCCAGCGCAGAACGCTTCCTCGAACAAGGCAAGCTCCCCGCCGAAAGCCGCGAGCAGGTGCTGCGCCAGGCAGCCGAACTGCGCCAACGCCAGGCCACCGCCGCGGCGGTGGCTGCAGCGACTGCGGCAGAGGTCGCCGCACAGACGCGCCAGACCGCCACCGCCGTCAGCACGCCAGCGCGCACGACCGC
>DALZLW010000199.1:0-6786 GCA_032007425.1 Stenotrophomonas sp. | reverse complement strand
TCTGCTTTGGCGGCCTCTGCTTTGGCGGCCTCTGCCTTGGCGGATTCTGCCTTGGCGGATGCTGCCTTGGCGGACTCTGCCTTCAGCCGCGCGGCCACCGAACCCGGTGCCTTCAGCTCGGCCAAGGCATCGTTGATGTAGGTGTCACCGGTGAGCACGGCGCCTGCCTTATAGCCTTCCCCACCCTCTTCATCACCGCGCAGGTGGCCGGGCAGGGTCGCCTCGCTGTACTCGCTCAGACTGGCAGGCAAGGCATCGTCGGCATCGGTGGGAGCCGCGGGGAACTCCACCTCCGGAACGATGCCGGTGGCCTGGATGGACTTGCCACTGGGTGTGTAATAACGCGCGGTTGTCAGCTTCACCGAATCGCCGTTGTCCAGCGGCAGCACGGTCTGCACCGAACCCTTGCCGAACGTGCGGCTGCCGACCACGCGCGCACGCTTGTTGTCGCGCAGTGCACCGGCCAGCACTTCCGAGGCACTGGCCGAGCCGGCGTCGACCAGCACCACCACCGGCGCCCCCTTCAGCAGGTCACCCGGGGTGGCATCGAACCGCGTATCGCTGATCCGCAGGCGCCCACGCGTGCTGACGATGTTGCCATCGTTGATCAGGTCGTCGGCCACCTGCACCGCTGCCGTCAGCAGGCCACCGGGATTACTGCGCAGGTCCAGCACAAGGCCTTTCAGGTTGCCGCCGGCCTGCTTCTGCAACTGCGCCACGTGCTTCTGGAAATCGGTACCGGTGTCGGCCTGGAAGGTGCTCAGGCGAAGGTAGCCATAACCCGGCTCCAGCATCCGGCTGCGCACGCTGGTGACCCGGATGGTTTCGCGGGTGAGCGGCACGTCGAAGGGTTTGTCGCGGCCTTCGCGTACCAGGGTCAGCACCAGCTTGCTGCCGGCCTCGCCGCGCAGGGGCTCGCTGGCGTCGATCGCACTGATCGGCTTGCCATCGATGGCAATGATGAGGTCGCCGGCGAGGATGCCGGCGCGCGCGGCGGGGGTGTCGTCGATGGGGGCGATCACCTTCAGGCTGCTGTTGTCCGGCTGCTGCTGCAGCTCGACGCCGATGCCATCGTAGGCACCGTTGGCCTGTTCGTCGAAGGCCTCGGCGTCTTCTTTATCGAAGTAGGTGCTGTGCGGGTCCAGGTCCAGCAGCAGCCCACGCACGGCGTCCTGCATCAGCTTCTTGTCATCCACCGGATCGACGTAGGCGGCGCGGACCGCGTTGTAGACCGCCACGAAACGCCGGATTTCCTCCAACGGGACTTTCGACGTGGCCGCTTCCTCGTCAGTGGCCGAAGCCTGTGTCGGCGCGGCGGTCGGGGCGGTCTGCTGGGCCCACGACAGCGCCGGCAGCAGGGCCAGCAACAAGGTGGCGGATCGAACTACGCGCATGAAGCACTCCTGTGGAGGAATCCGGTGGCACCGGCATGCCGGTTGCCGTCCTGATTATGCGCGATGCCCCGGTAAATTCCCGTTGAATCCAGTCGCCCTGGAGCGGGCGGCATTCAGCGGCGCTGCAGCCAACTGTCCGGGTTGACCGGCTGGCCGTTGCGACGCAGTTCGAAGTACAGCGCGGTGACACCCTGGCCGCCGGAGTTGCCCACCTTGGCCAGCGCATCACCGCGCTTGACCTGGGCACCGGCATCCTTGAGCAGGGTGTCGTTGTGTGCGTACAGGCTCATGTAGCCGTTGCCATGGTCGATGATCAGGATCATCCCGTAGCCGGTCATCCAGTCGGAGAACACCACGGTGCCTTCGGACACCGCGGTGACGGTGCTGCCGGCCGGCGCACCGATCAGCACGCCGCTGCTGGTGCGGCCATCGGGCAACTTGCCGCCGTAACGGGCCAATAGACTGCCCGACAGCGGCCACCCCAGCCCGCCCACTTTCGGCGCCGGTGCCGAGGCCACCGCAGGCGGTACCTTGGTCGCGCGCGGCGGTGCCTTGCCTTGGGCGACGGCTTTTTCAGCCGCCGCTTTTTCCGCCGCCGCCCGGCGCGCCGCCGCACGCCGCTCGGCCTCGGCCCGTGCCGCAGCGGCACGCAGGTTGGCCAGCAGGGTTTCCAGAGCCTTGGCGTCCTGTCCCAAGGCTTTTTCGCGTTCGCTGCGGTCCTTGAACCGCTCGTCGAGGGCGGCCACGGTGCGGGCACGTTCACGACGATCGCTGGCCAAGGCATCGGCCTGCTGTTTCTGCTGCAGGCGCGATTGGGTCAGCGCCTGCTGGCGCTCGGTGATCTGCACCTGCAGGGCGTCCAGTTCCTGCAGATCGGCGGTGAGGGCCCCGATGCGCTCGGCCCGCCCGCGCTGCAGGTAACGGTGGTAGGCCAACGCACGGTTGGCATCGCCCACGGTGTCCTTGGACAACAGCAGCTTCAACGCCGCATGGTTGCCCAGGCGGTCGGCCCCGCGCAGCAGCCCGGCCAGCTCCTGGCGTTGCTGCTGAAGGCGTTGCTGGAGCGCATCGCGGCGCTGCTGCGCCTGCTCAAGCGCCTTTCGCTGGGCCGCCAACGCCGATTCGGTCTGCGCCAGCTGACGGCCGGTGCGGGCGACCTTTTCGTCGGCATCGCGCAACTGCCGGCTGGCCTGTCCGCGCTGGCCATCCAGCTGCCGCCGCTCCTGCGCCACGTCTTTCAGCTCGCTGCGCAGTTTCTGCAGCTTGCGCTCGGTTTCGCGCTGGTTCTGCGCCCAGGCGCCCTGCGGCCAGGCCAGCGAGGTGAGCAGGGCCAAGCAGAAGGCAGCGCGCAGGCAACGCCCGAGGGTGGCCCGATCAAGGGGGTACGGACGCGCCAAGGCTTGACCCAAGGGCATTCCAGTGACTTCAGGCAGATGCGGGGAACGACGGTGCATGGTCACATCTTAGTGGCGCGGCCCGCCAGCCGCACGTGATCGGAGGACCTCATGAATCACCTTAGCGTTTCGTTCACCCTGTTGGCGGCACTCGCCGTTGCCAGCAGCCCGGCCTTTTCCCAGGAAAAGATCAGCAAGGTCAATGGCAGCATCCGCGCCGAGGCCGGTCAGGTCTACGGCAAGCTGGAAACGGTCAACGGCAGCATCCGGGTACTCGATGATGTGCAGACCGGCAACATCGAAACGGTCAACGGCAGCGTCAAGATCGGTGAGCGCGCCCGGACCGGCCGGATCTCCACGGTCAACGGTGGTATCCGCCTGGGCACCGACGTGACCGCCGCCGGCAAGGTGGAGACCGTCAACGGCAGTATTTTCAGCGACCGCAACAGCCAGATCCAGGGCGGGGTCGAGACCGTCAACGGCGGCATCGGGCTGGTGCAGACCCGGCTCAGCGGCGATATCACCACGGTCAACGGTGATGTCACCGTCGGCATTGGTTCGGTCGTGGAGGGCGGCATCCAGATCCACAAACCCAACTTCAGCCTGTCGCTGACCCCGGCGCGCAAGCCGCGGGTGATCATCGGACCCAATGCCGAGGTGACCGGTTCGCTGGAGTTTGAACGCGACGTCGTGTTGTACGTGCACCGCACGGCACGGATCGGCCCGGTGATGGGCGCCGAGCCTGTCCGCTTCGACAGCGATACCGCCCCGGAAAACTGACTCTTTCGCGCCCGCCAGGACGGTGGGTCTCACCACACCCAGGAGCCTCCGGATGTCCCGCAAACTATTGCTGTGCCTGGCCGCCTCGGCCGCCCTCACCGCCTGCCAGGGCGAAACTGCCGCACCGCCGGCGCAAGCCTCCGCTGCCGCGGCGGGCCATGCGTTCTCCCCGGAAATCAACGCCGGTGACTTCGCCGAGCTGGTCAAGACGCTTTCCTCCGATGCCTTCGAAGGCCGCGCCCCCGGCAGCAAGGGCGAAGAGCTGACGGTCAACTACATCCGCGACCAGATGCAGCGCATCGGCCTGCAGCCCGGTAATGGCGACAGCTGGTTCCAGGATGTCCCGATGACCGAGACCACGGCCAGCGAGAGCACCGTGTTGGAGATCGAACACAACGGCAAGGTGCAGGCGTTGAAGTTCGGGCCGGACATGGTGATCGGCACCCGCACCGGCCAGACCGAGGTCAAGGTGGAAGCCAGTGACCTGGTGTTCGTCGGCTACGGCGTGGATGCCCCGGAGCAGGACTGGAACGATTACGCCGGCCAGGACTGGAAGGGCAAGACCGTGGTCATGTTCGTCAATGACCCCGGCTTCCATGTCGATGATGCCGACCTGTTCGGTGGCAAGCGGATGACCTACTACGGCCGTTGGACCTACAAGTTCGAGGAGGCGGCACGCAAGGGCGCCGCCGCGGCGCTGATCGTGCACGACACCGCTGGCGCTTCCTATGGCTGGGACGTGGTGAAGAACTCCTGGTCCGGCGCACAATACGACCTGCCCGCCAAGGATGATCCGGAACCGCGCCTACCCGCCCAGGGCTGGATCAGCGCCGAGGTGGCCAAGTCCCTGTTTGCCGCCGCCGGGCTGGACCTGCAGCAGGCCTACCGCGATGCCAGCAAGCGTGGTTTCAAGCCCGTGCCGCTGCAGGCCAAGCTGTCGGTCGACCTGAAGAGCACCATCAGCCAGAAGAACTCGCGCAATGTCGTCGGCGTGCTGCCGGGGACCTCGCGCGCCGATGAGGCGGTGCTGTACATGGCCCACTGGGATCACCTGGGCAAGCACGAAGGCGAGGCCGAAGACGGCATCTACAACGGCGCGATCGACAATGCGACCGGGGTGGCCGGCATCCTGGAAGTGGCCGGTGCCATGGCCCAGCAGGATCCCAAGCCGCAGCGTTCGGTGGTGTTCCTGGCGGTGACGCTGGAAGAGTCCGGCCTGCTGGGTTCCAAGTACTACGTGGCACACCCCAGCTTCCCGCTCAACAAGATCGCCGGCGCGATCAACATCGATGCGATGTCGGTTGCGGGCCGGGCAAAGGACATGACCGTTACGGGTTTCGGCAGCTCGGAACTGGAAGACATCCTCAAGCCCCTGGCGGCCGCGCAAGGCCGCACCCTGCATGGTGAAACCGCGGTGCAGAGCGGCTTCTACTTCCGCTCGGACCACTTCAACTTCGCCAAGGCTGGTGTTCCGGCCCTGTACGCCGATGGCGGCGAAGACCTCCGCGAAGGCGGCGTGGAAGCCGGCCGCAAGGCGGCTGAAGACTATGGTCGCAACCGCTACCACGGGCCGAAGGACGAGTACGATGCCGCCACCTGGAAGCTCGATGGCACCATCGAAGACCTGCAGTTGTTGTACGGGGTGGGCCGCGAACTCGCCGGCGGCGACCGCTGGCCGAACTGGTATGACGGCAACCCGTTCAAGGCCGCACGTGATGCGATGATGCAGCCGGCACCGGCACAGTAACCCGGTATCCGCATCGACTTGATACAACAACGGCGCCCCAGGGCGCCGTTGTTGCATGCAGCGCGGGGTCCATGCCGCTATGGCCATCAGCGCTGCAGCGCCCAGCGGCTCGACTGCCTCAGTGCAGACAGATCGTTGGCGCTGCGCTGAAGCGACTGACCGCACGTTTCATTGCCATGTCGCAGGCCATGGACATCAATGTGTACGTTCGGCAGGGACGCCTGCAGCGCGATCAACCGTTGTGCTGCGCGCGCTTCATCTGGCGCCTGCTGCACAAGCAGGGTCAACTGGCCACGGACCTGCGGCAGCGCGACGACGGTGCCTCGCGCAGGGTACAGCGCCGGGCGCCACAGTGGACGCACCTGTTGCAAGGCCATCGCCAGGGCGTCAATGACCTTGCCGAGTGCGTCCGAAGGCAGGATGGCAAGGCGATAACGCTGCCCGACGCGCAGTCGGCAAAGATTGCTGCGCAACGGTCGTCCTGCTGCAAGCAGCGTCGCCAAGGCCGGCGAACCGGCCTGTAGCCGGCCGGTGTCCAGTGTTGCCTGGTCGAGCTGGCTGGCATGGCAGCGGCGACCATTGCAGTGCATCTGCAGGTCGGCTTGTGTCCAGGTCAATTCCAGCGCATCCATTCCTTCCGGACAGTGGAGGCTACCCGGTCCCATGCAATAGTCGTCGTGGAACAACGGGGTAAGTGTCGATGCGGGCGCCTGTGATTCGAACAAGGACGGGGCAAGCAGCACCGACCTCACCGGCGGGGCTTCCAGCCAGGTGCCGGAGAGTCCAATCGTGGAGAGCGGCGATGCCGCGGCAAGACCACTTGTCGGGAACCGCCCCAGTCGCAATGACTGCCCCGCGTCAGTGAACCCGTCATGGCGCCAGGCGACGAGGTCGTTCGCGTGATTGTGCAGGTCCAGCATGGCTCAGTGCCCATTCTGTCGTGCTGGACAGCCACGCTGCGCCCGCTCCAGAACGGCATTGCTGATCGCGTAGAGCAGCCCGAAGAGCACGGGCGGGTGCGTGGGCTCCCCAGCGCTGCCTGTCTGCATCAGCGCCGCGCACAAGCGCGCCGCAGGTCCCGCCTCGCAGGTACTTGGATACGCGCATTGGCTGTAGGACAGCGCATGGTTCTGGATCTGGCCAGGAATGCAACAGGGCGCTGGCCGGCGGCCATCGCGCGGCGATGGGTGCACAGGGCTGATGGGGCTGATGGGGACGATGACAGCATCGTTTTTCATCAGTGGCATGCCGTCTCTCCTGTCAGCGCGTAGCAAGGAGGGTATCCCGGCGTGCCGAAGACGACTTTCAGAAAACGATCATATGTGCGCCGGGGCACACTTCAAAGGCAAGTGCAGCTGTCACCGTGCTGGCCATGAAAAAACCCCCGCTGCGTAAGCAGCGGGGGTTTTGGGTATGAACCCTGGCGATGACCTACTCTCGCATGGCTTGAGCCACACTACCATCGGCGCAG
>DALZLW010000198.1:0-6919 GCA_032007425.1 Stenotrophomonas sp. | reverse complement strand
GCTGCCCGGCCCGCGCACGCGCCTGGTTCAGCCGCGCGTAGACCGCCGAGATGGCATCGACCACCTGGGTCCGCGTGGTCGCATCGTCCACCTTCAAACTGGCCATCAACGCCGACAGCATGTCCAGGTCCGCGGCCATCGCGGCCATGCCCTGCAGTTGCTCATCCAGCAGCCGGGCGCTGGCGGCCTGCTGTGCGGCCTCATCCAGTGCCGCCAGGCGCGTGCTGAACGGCACCAGTGCCGCGTCGCCGGCGAGGAAGGCGCCGGTAGCCGCGCCGAGGGTGTCCTGCGCCTGCACCAGCGCATCCACCATCGCATCGATCCGGGCGGTATCGATGTACCGCAGCTCACGGATGGTCAACAAGCGGCCGCGCTGCGCGCTGAGTGCGTTCAACGCCTCGACGTACGGCTGCACGTCGTTCCAATCGTCCGGCTGCAGACCGGCCAGCAGCCGCTTCTGTCCCGTCTCGGCATCGGCCATGGCCTGCGCCGACTGCTGGCGGATGGACTGCACCTTTTCATATTCATCGAGCACCGATTCGCCCGTGCCGCTGATCTGGTGCAGCAAGGTGACCACACCGCCACATTCGGCATCGTCGAGCCAATGGTGGGCGTCGAACAAACGCCGGGTGTCAGCGACCAGGCGCTGGTAGCGCTGCACCGAGACATCGTCGCCGTCGATTTCGCGCGACAGGTTGAACAGGTTGGAGATGCCCCGGACCAGTTCGGCATTGCCGATGCGGCCCATGAAGGAGTTGGCCGGTGCGGTGGCCGCGGCGAATTCGTCGCTGCTGAACGGCGTCTGCCAGACCTGCATCGGGTGGATGCGGGTGGGTTCGCTGCCTTCGGCATGGAACAGCACCATCCGCCCGTCCTGCATGAAGGCATAGCCGTGGCCGAACACCGGGTTCTGCAGCACCCGCTGGATGGTGTTGTAGACGAACAGGGCCGAGCGCCCGCCTTCGCGGTCGTAGAAGATGTACAGCACGTCCTCGCCATTGGGCGAGCGGATGGCGCGCTTGAACTGCATGCCGGCCATCGACGCATCGAAGGCCTTGTGTTCGCCGCCCTGCAGGTAATACCCGCCCGGGAAGATCACCCCATGGTCCTCGGGCAGCTGCACGCAGGCCTGGACAATGGCATCGTTGCGTACGATGGTCGCGGTGAGCGTGTTGTAGATCAGCCCGCGCCACTGGGTTTCCCGGTACGGCAGTACCTTCAGCAGCATCAACGTGCCGACCCGCGCAAACTCGATCTGCGCATCGTCCAGCGATTGCGTGCTGTCTTCCACCGGCTCGCTGTAGATGCCCTGGCCGGTGTCGGTGTTGTTCTCGACCTTGATGGTGAGATCGCCCCCGGTGGTTTCCACGAACAGGGTATCGAGCAGGTTCAGGTGGGCGTGGCGGCCGGTGACCGCCATGTCCCGGGTGGCGCGGGCCCATTCGAAATCGAACGGCGGCGGCAGGGCGATGTCCCGCTCCCCGCGCGCGTCCAGATACGTGAGCTGGCCATCGCGGGCGACGGCCCAGCGGAACACGCGGACATCGCTGCTGCGCTCGCCGATCTGGAACGCGGCCAGCAGCTTGTCGCCGACCCGGATCAGCTGCAGCAGCCGCGCATGTTTGTAATAGGCGTAGAGCTCGTTGAAGTCATGCACGAACCCGGGCTGGTCCAGGAAGGTGCCGGCCAGTGCGAGCGGCGCCACGTCATAGCCGTCCTCGCTGCGCACCAGGCTGTACAGGCCGAACACGTCTTCGATGCGGGTCTGGGTTTTCAGACCGATGTAGACGTTGTAGCCGAACAGCAGGCGGTCCGGTCCGACCTGGACGATATCGCGTCCGACACAGTTGTTCTCGCTGCGGATGCGGAAGCGCCCCACCACCTCCAGGCGGCTGTCGCCAAACTCCGCCAGCCGCTGCTGGTTGAGCGCCTGGGCGATGCCACGCAGCTGCAGCCCCTGCTCGGACAAACGGCGGCGCAGGACCTCATAGGCACCCCCGGTGGCAACGGCCTGGTCAATGCTGCCCGCGGCAGCGTCCGCTGTCGTCACAGGGGACGGCGTGTTTTCAGACATCAGCAGATTCCCGACTCTGGAGATGCCGGTCACCGCAGCGACCGGCCTGGCAGGACGGTGGCCCAGGGCCACCGCCCGATGGCATCAGCGCGCGGGCGTGACCACGTCCGCCTGTACGGTCGGCACGGCCTGGGTCGGCTCGCCATCCGCCAGACGTTGCGGCCCCTGCTCGACGCTGACACCGAGGTAGCGCTGCATCAGCTCCTGCACGATCGGGCTCTTGCCGGCGAAGCCTTCGATCGACTTACCCAGCGACACCGCCTTGACCAGGTTCTCGAACATGCCGCCGTCACCACCGACCAGATCGATATCGGCGTTGTGCAGCGCGCCGGCGATGACCTGGGCGTTCTCGCGCGACACTTCCTTGCCGGCTTCGATCGAGGCCAATGCCTGCTTGAGGCTGTTGTCCAGCAGCATGCGGAACTCTTCGTGGCCGCGCGCCGAATCGCTGAGCGATGCGATCGCCTCGAACTTGCGCACCAGCCCTTCGGCCTCGGCCAGCAGCTTCTTCTGCACCACGCCTGCTTCGGCGGTGCCCAGCGACTCGGTGGCCGTGGCCCGTGCCAAGCCCATTTTTTCTTCACCCTGGGCCTGTGCCTGCAGGGTTTCGGCCAACACACGGGCTTCGTTGCTGCCCTGCTTCAGGTTGGCCTCGGCCTTGGCCTCGATCACCCGCGCTTCGGCAATGCCGACCTTCTCGATGGCCAACGCCGACGCTTCACGCACCTGTGCTTCGGCCAGGCCGGGCGCCGCCTGTTCGGCACGCAGCGCATCGGCCAGCAGGCGCTTGGCCTCGGCCTGCTTGCCAGCGGCTTCGTGTTCGGCCTGGGCCAGCGTGGTCAGCTCTACCGCACGGTGCTTGGACGCCGTCTCCCGCGCCTGCGCTTCCTTCACTTCGCGCACCAGCGCTTCCTGCGCCTTGGCCTCGGCATCGAGGATGAGCACCTGCTTCATGCGGTCGGCTTCGGACACTTCGCGCACTTCCTTGATGCGCTCTTCTTCCTGGGCGACAGTCTTGTCAATGGAAATACGCTCACGGGTGATGTTGGCCACATCCATCCGGCCCTGCTCCACCACCTTGTCGCGCTCCACGCCCTGCAACTGCACTTCGCGGTCGGTGGTGACCTGTTCCAGCTGGCGCGCCCGTTCCACCCGCTCGGCCTCGATGGCCACCGCGCGTTGGCGGTTCTGCTCGGCCACTTCCACTTCACGCAGGCGGTTCTGGTCGCGGATCTCGATCAACTGCTGCGCTTCGATCCGCGCGTTTTCAGAGAGCTGGCGCTGTTCTTCCTGCACCTTGGCCGTTTCCGCCTCCTCACGGGCGCGGATGGTTTCAATCTCGCGCTTCTGCCGCGCCTCGGCCTCGGCCTGCTGCCGCTCCAGCGCCAGCAATGCCTCGCGCGCCTCCACGTTCTTCTTGGTGATGGCCAGCTTTTCGTTCTGTTCCAGTTCGTTGGTGACCACGTTCTGCGCCGCGGTCAGTTCGGTGATCTTGCGGATGCCCTGCGCATCGAGGATGTTGAACTGGTCCAGCAGCGCCTTCGGCGTCTGCTCCAGGTAGTCGATGGCCACGTCCTCAAGCACATAGCCATTGAGGTCATTGCCGATCACCGCGATGATCTCGTCGCGGAATTCCTGGCGTTTCTCGAACAGTTCGGTGAAGTCGAACTTCTTGCCGACGGTTTTCAGTGCCTCGGAGAACTTGGCATTGAACAGCTCATCGACGGCATGCTTGTCCGACGCACGGTCGGCGCCGATGGCCTTGGCCACGCGCAGCACGTCGGCCTGGGTTTCGTTGACCCGCAGGTAGAACGCAACGGCGATGTCGGCCCGCATGTTGTCGCGGCAGATCAGCCCCTCCTTGCCGCGGCGGTCGATCTGCAGGGTGATCAGGCTGATCCGCATCAGCTCGGCGCGGTACAGCACCGGGATGATCAGCGCACCGGTGAAATGCACCTTGGGGGTGGCACTCATGTCGTTGACGATCAACGCCACGCCCTGGTCCACCTTGCGGTAGAACGCCTTGAACAGACCGGCCAGGCCCAGCAGGGCCACCAGCAGCAGACCCACCCCGATCAGGAAGGGAGCCATCGTTGCCAAACTCATCGGTACATCTCCTTGTCGCCGGAAAGCAGGGAAGTGGGTGGCGCCAGGGCGGTCGCGTCGGCGCGGACCACCCGGTAGTAATGCTGTGCGGCCACGTGTTCGACCAACATGATGCGTTCGCCGCGCTGCAGCTCGACATCGCTGCGCACCTGCAGGACCAGGCCGGCACCGCCATCATCGACGGTGGCGTGGCCACTGCTGGCGGTGACCCGGGGCGAGGCCACCACGCCGGTACGTCCCAACAGCGCCGCCTGCGGCAGGGGCCGCAGGCGCAGCAGGAAGCGGCGCAGCGGCCGCAGCAGCAAGGCGGTGACCGGCACGGCCGGCAGCGGCGCCACCACCAGCAGGACGGCGCCCAGGCTCCAGCGCAGCAGCGTGGGCAGCGGCAGCAGTACGTACAGATGGACGAAGTAGGTCAGGGTCCAGGCCAGGAAGCCCAGCAGGGTCAGCACCAGCATCACTGGGACGCCGCCCAGGCCCCAGCGCGACAGCAGCGCCGACAGCCCATGCAGTTCGGCGTCGCCATCGAGCGCGCCATCAAAGCCGGCATCGGCGAAACCGTCGTCTACCAGGCCAAAGCCGGCCAACGCCCAGTAGATGGCCACCACGGCCAGCAGCACGCTGTAAGGCAACGTGGGAAAACTGAGTACGACGTCAAGGAATTCCTGCATCCGAGCCTCCCTGTGCGGGCAGCCCCCGAGGCCAATCGCCCCGGCCAGAAAGGCCGCCTTGCCGATCGTCCTTCATGGACGATCTCCAGCTCCTGATACTAGCAGGCCTGCCGCTGCGCCATCCCGGTTGCGCGGCACAAATCCAGAATTCAGGAGGACGCTGACCGAAGGCGTCAGCGTCTGACGGACAGGCCAAGCGCCGCGGCCGACGCGAGCGCCGCCAGGCGGACGTTCCGAACCCGCCGCGTCCATCCTGCCGGCCAGCGACCAGCGCCTCCGTGCAGCGGCCTCAGTCCATCTCGGCGCAGTCGGCGCGGCGTGCCTCTTCGACGAAACGGCGCATCAGGTTGCCGTCCTTGATCCCTGGCGAGACTTCGATACCACTGGAAACGTCCACGCCCCACGGCAGGGTTGCGGTGATCGCATCGAACACATTGTCCGGCCCCAGACCACCGGCCAGCAGGAATGGCCGGTGCAGCCCCGTGGGGATGCGGTCCCATTCAAAGGCGACACCACTGCCACCGGAGCCGCCCGGCGCGTGGCTGTCAAACAGGAAGCCGGCCGCGCTGGGGTAGCGCAACTGCAGCGCGCGCGCGTTGATCTCGTCACGGCCGCCCATCGCGATCGCCTTCAGGTACGGCACGTTGAAGCTGCGGCAGAAGCCCTCGTCTTCGTCGCCGTGGAACTGCAGCAGGGTCGGACGCACCGTGCGCAGGACCTCGCGCACCTCTTCCCGGCTGTTGTCACGGAACAGCGCAACCACATCCACCATCGGCGCGATGGCCTGGCGCATCGCCCGGGCTTCAGCCGGTGCAACACGACGCTTGCTTTCACGGGCGAAGATGAAACCTACCGCGTCAACACCAAGCTCACCGGCGAGACGGACGTCCCCGGCGCGGGTCATGCCACAGAACTTGATGCGGGTGCGGTAGTACGAGCGATTCATAAGGTGACCTCAGCAGGTAGGTTCCAGGTATCCGGGTACAGCGGTCCGAGGAACACCAGCCCCTGCGGCGGCGCCGTCGGGCCGGCAACGGTACGGTCGCGTCCGGCCAGCAGCTCGCCCATCCAGGCCACCGGGCGCTCCCCACTGCCAACCAGGATCAATGAGCCTACGATATTTCGGATCATGTGATGAAGGAATGCATTGGCCTGCACCTCCACATGGACCACGTCGCCCTCGCGGCGAACCTGCAGGGCGTGCATGTTGCGGCGGGCATGCAGGGCCTGGCAGTGGACGCTGCGGAAGGCGTTGAAGTCGTTCTCGCCCAACAGGGCTTGCCCCGCCGCGTGCATCCGCTCGACATCCAGCGCGCGCCGCTCCCAGCTCAGGGTCTGCCGGTACAGCGCCGGCCGCACCTGGCGGTTGAGCAGGCTGTAGCGGTAGCGACGCGCCTGCGCGCTGAAACGGGCGTGGAAGTCATCGGCGACCGGGACGCACCAGCGCACCGCGATCGAACGCGGCAGGCGCGTGGTAGTACCCAGGGTCCAGCCGCGCGGGTCGCGCACGACGTCGGTATCGAAGTGCACGACCTGGCACTCACCGTGGACGCCGGCATCGGTGCGACCGGCACAGACGACCTGGATGGGGGCATCGGCGACCGAGGACAGAACCTGTTCCAAGGTGGCCTGGACGCTCGGCCCGCCCTCGCCAAGATTCTGCCAACCCTTGTAATCCGTGCCGTCGTACTCGACGCCCAGGGCGTAACGCATGGGGAACCTCAACATGCAGAGCCGGCGCCCATGGGCGCCGGCCGGTATCAGGAAAGACCGTCCAGCAGCGCGCGGGCACGCGCCTGCAGCGACGCATCCGGGTACTGGACCACTTCGTCCAGCAGGGCGCGCGCGGTGCGCTGCTCGCCCAGGTCCATATAGGCGATGGCCAGTTCCAGCCGGTCGCGGGCGGCGACCAGCGCCGGATCTTCGGCCATGCCGCTGGCATCGGCCGGGTCACCGGCCTCCACATCGGCCAACTGCCAGGATGGCGCGTCTTCGGCAGGTGCTTGAGCAGCCAGTTCAGCCGGTGCCTCGAACACCCCGCGATAGCCCGGCTGGCGTTCGGCCTGGC
>DALZLW010000197.1:0-7026 GCA_032007425.1 Stenotrophomonas sp. | reverse complement strand
TGGATGGCGAAACGCGAGGCACGCAGGAGCGGCTTTTGCCGTCCCCCGAGGCCACCCACGCCCCCCGGCCCAGGCCGATAGCCCCAAAAGGTCACCAGAGGCCCTGCCGCTCCCGGCGACCCACCCAAAGCGCCAGCCAGCTAAACTACAACCCGCTAGAACCCAGCAAGGTAAACACGATGTCCGCCGTACCCGCCTGCCCGCATTGCACTCTGGAAAACACCTACGCCGATGGCGCGCTGTGGATCTGCGCCGATTGCGGTTTTGAATGGACCGCCGACGAGGCCGCCCACAACACGCTGGTCGTGCGCGACAGCAACGGCAATCCGCTGCAGGCCGGCGATACCGTGACCGTGATCAAGGACCTCAAGGTCAAAGGCTCGTCCATCCCGCTCAAGCAAGGCACGGTCATCCGCAACATCCGCCTGGTCGAGGACGATGCCGAACACATCGAAGGCAACTCCGACAAGATCAAGGGCCTGGTGCTGAAAACCTGCTTCCTGCGCAAGGCCTGATCGGCCACGTTCATCCACATTGCATGTGGAAGGCTTCGCCAAAAAGCTGTGGACAAGTCGCTTGCAGCGTTGCGCGGCAAGCGGTGTAAAAGCGCGGTGAAAAAATCGCCAGTGCTTGCCGGCAGGGCGGGGTGAGGGGATGATCAGGCCATGGCCTTT
The DNA here is from genome assembly GCA_032007425.1 of Stenotrophomonas sp. Lineage (GTDB taxonomy): Bacteria > Pseudomonadota > Gammaproteobacteria > Xanthomonadales > Xanthomonadaceae > Stenotrophomonas. The sequence continues at coordinate 6,352 of DALZLW010000197.1, read as the reverse complement.
GCTCCCATCCCGCTGCCCGACGCGCAGTTCGCTGCGCTGGAATCGGCCTACGCCGAGCCGCCCCGCGCCTATCACCATTTCGGTCACGTCAGGGCCGTGCTGGCGCATTGCCAGCAGGTCGCCGACGGGCCTGGGTGGCGCAAGCCGGTGGAGGTCTATCTGGCAGCGCTGTATCACGATGCCGTGTACGTGGCCGGGCGCAAGGACAACGAGGCCTGTTCGGCACGCTTGGCCGCGCACGCGATCACCCGCTGGTTGCCGCAGCAGGGGGTGGATGTGGGCAGGGTCGAGCAGTTGATCCTGCTCACCGCGCGCCACGGCGATCTGGCCGCCGATGAGGTGGACGAGGAGGCCGCGTTGTTCCTGGACTGCGACATGGCCATTCTCGGCGCGCCGGTCGATGTCTTCGATGCCTACCATCGGGGTGTGGCCGACGAATATGCCGACGTGGTGCCGGGCTTCCTTTATCGTGCCGGGCGACGGCGTTTCCTCAAGGCGATGCTGGCCAGGCCGCGGATCTTCCTCAGTGCGTATTTCCATGATCGCTACGACGCGCAGGCGCGTGCCAACCTGCAGCGGGTGGTGGCTGGTTGATGCGGCTGGGTACACTGGCGGTCTCTTCTGTATGGATGTGCCGTGTCCAACGCTGATTTCTCCCCGGACGCCGAGGCTGATCCGCGGCCGCAGCCGCCGGAAGCTCCAGGTCCCAATGAATGCTGTGGCAGTGGCTGTCCGCTGTGCGTGCTGGATCTTTACAGCGAGGAGCTGCAGCGCTACCGCCAGGAACTGGCGCAATGGCTGCTGCGCCATCCGGACGCGCCGCGATGATTCGCGTGCTGCGTGTGCCGCCCCCCCATGTCGCGGCCACCATGGCCGTGGTGGCCCTGGTGCTGTTCGTCGCCACGGCGTCGTGGACACAGTTTGCCCGCGACGATCTTGATTGGGTCCAGGCCACTCTGAGCCTGTACCTGCACGGCCCCTGGGGCCTGGCCTTGCGCACGGCGTACTGCCTGCTCGCGGCCGCCATCGCCGTGCTCGGGCTTTCCGTGTATCGGCACAGCCTCGGGCCGCGGCGCAGTGCGGCGGCGCCGCTGCTGTTCGTGTTGGCCGCGCTCGGGCTGCTGGGGGTGGCGATCGGCGACAGTTGGCTGCCCGGGCTTGCGCCCCTGGTGGCCCCGCTGGTGCACGGTGTTGCGGCGATGACGGCCTTCCTCAGTGCCAGTGTGGCCATGCTGTTGCAGGCCTGGTACCTGCGCCGGGAACCGGGCTGGCAGGGCCACGCCCGGGTGCTGTGGCCCTGGGCGTGGGCGGCCTTCGCCCTGTTGTGGCTGCATGTGGTGTGGCGCGCGTCACCGCGCGGGCTGGGGCAGAAGCTGGTGATCGTGGTGATCGTCGGTTGGCTGTTGTGGCTGGCGATCGCCTTGTGGCGGCAGCCGCAGCGCCAGCAGCGCTGAGGCCGGCGTTGCAATGCCGGGCAGGTGCCGTGTGTCGGTGACCGGCGTATCGTAGGCGGCTCCTCGAGCCGGAACGATGATGATGCACGCAGGCCTGCGCTGGGCATTGGGAGTGGTAATGGTGGTGGCGGCCGGGCAAGCCGCGGCAGCGGTGCAGGAGGTCAGCCACGGACGCTTCCTGCAGGTACCGGTGTATTCCCCGGACGGTCCGGTGCAGCGTGTCGTGGTGTGGTTCCAGCGCGGTGCACGTGCACGGCCATCGGCCGAGGTGGAGGGCCTGCGCCGTGCCGGTGCCTTGGTCGCGGCGGTGGATGTGGCTGGCATCGAGCGGGCGCTGAAGGGCGAAGGCAGCGGCCCGTGCGGGTTCGGGGTCGGCGATGTCGAGAACTTCTCGCGCTGGGTACAGGCCTATCTGCAATTACCCGGTTATCGGCTGCCACTGTTGGGCGGGGACGGTGAAGGGGCCGCGTTGGCGTATGCGCTGGCGGCCCAGGCCGATCCGCAGGTGCTGGCGGGCCTGCTGACCAGCGGTTTCAGTCCGCGGCCGTCGGCCGCCGTGCCGACCTGTGGTGTCGGTAGCGGCCAACGTGGCCTGCAGGCGGCCGGTCTGCACCAACCCTGGTTGGATGCCGCTCCTGCGCACGGTGCGGTATCCACAGCCGATGCCGATGCATTCCTCGGCCAGATCGCCTCGGCTCGACGCTTCAAGCGGACCGCGGCGGGCGATGCGCTGCCGGGTCTGCTGGCGGCGGCGCAGGTGCTCGGTTCGGCCCCTGGCGTGGTGCTGGCACCCGCGCCGGTCGCCCTCCAGGGCTTGCCGGTGGTCGAAGTTCCGGCGGCCGGCGACGGCGATACGATGGCGATCTTCGTTTCTGGCGATGGCGGCTGGGCGGGACTGGACAAGGACGTGGCCGCCGCACTGGCCGCGCACGGCGTGGCGGTGGTCGGTGTCGACTCTCTGCGCTACTTCTGGACGGCCCGGACGCCGGCCGGCGTCGCCGCCGACCTGACCCGCATTGCCGCGCACTACCGCGCGCAATGGAAGCGCCCGCGCCTGCTGCTGATCGGTTTCTCGCAGGGCGCCGACGTGCTGCCGGCCAGCATCAACCAGCTCGATCCGGCGCTGCGTGCGCAGGTGCAGCGGATCGTGCTGCTGTCGCCGGGCCGCAAGGCCGAGTTCGAGTTCCATGTCAGCAACTGGCTGGGCAGCAGCGATCGCGGTCTGCCGATCGCACCGGAACTGGCACGCCTGCCGGCGGCGCGCACGTGGTGCGTGCACGGCGAAAAAGACGCTGACGCGCTGTGCCCCGACCTGCCTGCCAACAGCGGCGTGCATCGGGTGACGCTGCCCGGTGACCACCACTTCGATGGTGACCACGACCGCTTGGCACGGTTGATCCTGCAGGGGTTGCAGGCCACGCGCCCGACCGCCAGCGATGCCGCCCGCTAGCGGCGCGGGTCCAGCGAGATCAGCCGGGTGGCGTCGAGCAGGGCAGCAGGCAGGTGCATGCCGCCCGGCGCCACCAGATAGCGTGGTCGCCACTGCGGGGTGAACTTGGACTTGAAGCGGCGCAGGCCGCTGAAGCCATAAAAGCGCTCGCCATGACGGGCCACCAGATTGGCCAGGCGGTTCCAGCGTCCAGCCAGGCGGTGTTCGGCCAATCCCGCCAGCGGCGCCATGCCCAGCGAGAAGCGGGTGTAGCCGTTGGCCTGGCCCCACAGGAACAGCTCGATGAACAGGAAATCCATCGTGCCCTTCGGCGCGTCGGGCAGGTGGCGCATCAGGTCCACCGACAGCTCGCGTCCGGCCGGGGCCTGCCACAGGTTGGCGAAGGCGACGATGCGGCCTTCGGCTTCGGCCACGGCCAACGGGAACCGGCTCAGGTAGCGGTCGCCGAAACTGCCCAGCGAAAAGCCTTTTTCCGCCCCGGCTTTATCGTCCAGCCAGGCGTCGGAGATCAGCTGCAGTTGCGGCAGTACGGCGGCGACCTGGTCAGGCTGCAGCACCTGGAAGCTCAGTCCGGCGCGTTTGCCGCGGTTCCAGGCCTGGCGCAGTTCGGCGCGTGGACGGCCTTCGAGCGAGAAATCCTGCAGTGGCACCAGCGCTTCCTCGCCCAGCTTGACCAGGCCCAGCCCGAGGTCCAGGTAGGTCTGCCAATACGCCTCGCCGACCTGATAGAAGACCGGTCGCAGCCCGAGCCGATCGGCTTCCTCGCGGAACCGCCAGATCAGTGCACGGGCCACCTCGGGCGGGCCGACCGGGTCGCCCATCGCAATAAGCGAGCCGCCGTAGCGCTGCATCATGACGAAGCCTTCTCCGTTCGCATCGCTCAGCACCGCCTTGTCGCCGGTCAGCACCAGGCAGGCCTGGCTGTCCAGGGCGCGTTCCAGCACCGGCGCAAGCGCCTGCAGGGTCGCTTCGTCGGCCGCTGGCAGCGGTGTGCGGGTGCTGTGCAGCAACCGCGCCAGGCCGAAAATCGTCAGCGCGATGGCCACCAGCAGCAGGGCGCGCAGCGCACGCGGTGCATTGTCCGAGGCGGCGAACTGCCACCACAGTTCGTTCTGGTACTCGACATGGCTGTAGGCGAAGAACAGCAGCCAGACCACCGCCACCAGCACCAGCCCGAGGTTGCGCAGCCACGGCCAGGTCCAGGCCTCATCCAGCAGGGCGCCTTCGCGGTAGAACTCGCGGCGGGCGGCCCACAGCGCCGCCGCCACCAGCAGTGGTGCCAGCGCCACCAGCACCTGCCCGCCGCGCAGCCAGATCGGCAACGGCGCGGCCACGCAGACCGCCAGCGCCAGCATCCAGGCGGCGTGGCTCCTGCGGGCCAGGCCTTGACCGATCAGCAGCAGGGCCACGCCGGCCAGGCTGCCGAGCAGGTGCGACGTTTCCAGCAGCGGCAGTGATGCGGTCCGCAGGTGCTGGCGCGGCACTGGCAGGGTGCCGTCCACCAGCAGTGCCGCGCCGAGGCTGAAGCCGGCCAAGGCGATGATCTGCGGCAGCCAGGGGCGCAGCGCCTTCCAGCCTGCGCGGGTGGCGCCGGCGCTGCTGCGCAGCGGCTTCCACAACGTCGGCACGCAGGCCAGCGCGGTGGCCAACAGCAACGGCAGCACGTAATAGGTGATGCGATAGATCAACGCCGCTGCCAGCACCGCACCCGGTGCCACCTGCGGCATCAGCTTCAGCAAGCTCCATTCGAACACCCCCAGCCCGGCAGGGACGGTGGAAACCAGGCCGGCCACCACGGCGACCAGGTACAGGCCGACGAACCCGGGAAGACCGGTGGGCGTGGCATCGGGCAGCAGGACGTAGAACGCCGCACTGGCCAGCACCAGTTCAACGATGCTCAGCACGGTCACGCCCAGCATCGTACGGCGGTCGGGCAGCCATAACGTGCTGCCAAAAACACGGAAGCGGCGGCCACGGGCACCCACCAGCACGACCGTGATGGCATACGCCAGCAAGGCCACGATGCCCATGGCCCGCACCAGTGGGATGGACACCGGCAGTGCCAGTGCGGCTGCGGCGGGCTCCACGCACAGCGCCACGCCCAGCAGCACCCAGGCGCCAAACAGGAAGCCCAACGTGCTGACCAGCACCACCTGGCCGATCTGCGCCATGTCCAGCCCGGCCCGGCCATAGCCGCGCATGCGGACCGCACCGCCGGTCAATGCGGCAAAACCGACGGTCTGGCCCAGCGCATGGGCGAGGAAGGCGGTGATGCCCACGCGCGCCGGATGGATCTGCACGCCGCTGCGCCGCAGCCCGATGGCGTCAAAGCCGATCAGGCAGGCATAGCTGGCCAGGCCCAGCAGGACCGCCAGTGCCAATTGCCCGCCACCCAGTGCATGGAAGGCCTGGCGCACGGCGCGGTAGCCGTGTTCGTCGAACTCCCCGGCCAGGCCCCGCAAGGCCAGGGCCAGCACCAGCAGCGGGAGCAGCGCGGCAGCGACGCGCTTGAAGCGCGTGGCGGTGGAGGAGGGCGGCGTGGGCGCGGCGTCGGTCATCGTAGGCAAGGGTGCGGGCAGCCGGGCGAGGGGAGCGTCAAGTTGCTGCGCATCCTGCGCTTCCGACTGCGACAAAGCCAGTAGTCCCGGCACCGGGTTGGCGCGTGGTCAGGCATTGGCCGATTGCAACTGCATACAAGCGACGGGCGCTGGGCCAGAATGCAGGCTGTCCATCCGAAGAGAAGGTGCAGCGATGTTGCAGCGTTACGATAATGGCCCGCGCATGTCCGAAATGACGGTCCACAACAAGGTGGCCTACCTGGCCGGGCAGATCGCCGAAGATGCGACCCAGGACATTACCGGGCAGACCCGCCAGGTGCTGGCCGAGATCGACAAGCTGCTGGCCCAGGTCGCCAGCGACCGCCAGCATGTGTTGCGCGCGGAAATCTACCTGGCCGACATCGGTGATTTCGACGGCATGAACAAGGCGTGGGATGAGTGGGTGGTCGAAGGCGCGACGCCGGCGCGTGCCACCTTCGAGGCCAAGCTGGCCCATCCGGAATGGAAGGTGGAAATCGTGATCACCGCCGCCGTGCCGTAACGGCGTGGACGGTCGTCAGCGGGCACGCGTCCGCTGACGCCCCGGATGGCGCTGACGACCGGGGGGCGTCACCCGCCTGCGCGCGCCACCTGCAGGCCCTGGGCCAGGGGTCGCAGTTCAATGCAGTCCACCGGGCACGGCGGTATGCACAGTTCGCAGCCGGTGCACAGATCGGCGATCACGGTGTGCATGAACCTGGCGCCGCCGACGATGGCGTCCACGGGGCAGGCCTGTATGCACTTGGTGCAGCCGATGCAGTCCGCTTCCACGATCAGCGCCACCTGCGGTGGCTTGCAGTCGCCGCGGCTGCGGTCGTAGGCCACGGCCGGCACACCCAGCACGTGGGCCA
>DALZLW010000196.1:0-7061 GCA_032007425.1 Stenotrophomonas sp. | reverse complement strand
CATGCCTCGCTGGCGATAGCGACGATCCAGGATGTCAATGTAGGTGCTGTTGAACGCGATCAGCGACAGGTTCTGGTCGGCAGCAAACGCCTGTGGCACGTCCAGTGGCAATCGCGCCTGCCATTCATCAGGAAGCAAGAGCCTTTCTGTCGGAAATTTCAAAAGCCAACCACTGATCATCGTTCAGCCACCACTTCCCGACACATTTTCGACACGTTCGGCTTATCTCTTCGCAAGCGCGCCTACGCCTGCGCTTACTCGCTCAGCGCGCCATTCTGTTCAAATCCCATGACCCTGTACGGCTGGCAGCATCGGCGTGCCTTACCGTCTGCAACCAGCGCGACCAGCGGCATGCCTGTGCTACACCCTACGATCAGCCTAGCCCAGAAAAATCCGCTTCGAGCGGCTTTATCCACGCAGGCTCGGACCATTATCTTGGAAATTTCTTATCTACACTTGTCCACCAACGTCCGCAGCCCGGGAACCGACGCCGAAGGCTACTGTTGCGCCCATCATACTGGCTACCGTCAAGACGATAAAGGTCGCAGCTTAGTTTGGCGTCACACGATTGACGTCGGCGTCCTCTTCAAAAGGCAATCGCAACGCCCATGAGCCTGCCGACCGCACGGATCAGTTCGCCGACGCAACGCATGGATGCAACAGGCGCGTCCCAAGCCAATCCCGGCAACCACCTATCTATCAGCACAGCAAGTACAAAGGGGACGGAGCCTCAAACAAAGCCTGGAGCAACAATTAGAACGGAAATTGCAAGGGCCACACCTACTGCGAAGCAAATAATCGACCAGCCACGCTCTACAAAACCAATCCTATTATTCTCACGTGATGTACGACGAAATGGATCCGAATCATCAGCCAGAAACACACTGGAAATATTAACCGGCCAAGTCGGGATGCGACTGGTGGCCATCGCAACCATACGCCCCAACGATGTCAGCGCAAACGGAATACAAAGCAACAGGCTTATCAGAGGCCAAGGACTGGTAGGCAAGAATGTTCGAACGATACTCCATACCGCCCCCTCTTTTCTACGGTCAATGGGCATCAACGCACTTTCGCTGAGAACATCGTGAGTGAGCTTAGGACCATTATCATCCTCCATAAATCTCCAAACGAAGGCCCACGCCTCATCCACGGCAGGCCTGCCCGCATGAAAGACATAGACGAGGGTAAATGTTTCCAACACCGTACACCCATCCTCCGACAGAACGTGCGCACGCAGGTCATGCGTTTTTCCGGCAATAGGTGATGTTGCCTCACCAGCAAAAAAGAAAAGATCATCCCATCTAACACTTAATATTGTTCCATTCATCCGCATGACGTGCACCATGCGCCCACCTCTATCAAGAATAATCGGATAGTGAGTCATCCGAAAGCATTCTGTCCGGAGCATTACAATGCCCACAGCAATGATCGCGACACCAAACGCAGCAAAGATAATCGCACCAATCACTACCGCAAAATTGGGCGAAGTCTCACTCACAAACACCATGTAAAACAGCAGGCAGATCAACGCACCCCCGAGGCATGCAATAGCAGAGCCCAGCCACGTATTAAGCCCCTTTATCGCATACCACCTGTCGACAAGCTCAACGCACCGCGAGTCCATCCTGATCACCGACAGGAAATCATTCGAACTAGCTGCCGGCCGCTTCCGCCTATCATATGCATGACGACGCTCTTCTGCAGTTACAGGCCTATTGACCGGAAACCTAATGTTTCGATAATCCATTCCCGCGTAATCCATGCTACCCCTCGATCGCCAACTTAAGCTGCGCCATCTCCACCTCGCCATCAGCGTAACGCTCATTCGCGAGATTACCAAATGAACAACGCTCCAACCAATCCTGAATTTTATTGTCCTTGAAAACTTCTATTAGAATCGCAATGACAATTACTATTACGACAAGCACAACACCAATCCCAGTCGCAGCCGCGCCAAAGATAAGCGGCCCGAGAGATGAGAATGCAACCAGGGCAGCCACTGACGAGACCGCGCTGGCCACGTACAAGAATGCTATGGCCCGATTGCCCTCTGAGTACTCCTTGAACCCGGCATACAGATCAAGTGCCGCCATGACCACTCCCGCGCCTAGACCAAGCACTTTGCCGCCAGCACGCAAAGCCCAACCAAAGGTGGAATTCAACCTTATACCAAGGCGACTACCCGCAGCAGCGGCACGCTCAATCCAATCCCCAAAGAAGTCACTGAGCATCCCTGTCATACCAGCAACACCTGTAATGAAGCGATTCCGGTTGCTCGCCCGCTCGTGGACCATGCTCTTATCAAGATCCTCCGCCAGCTTGCCCAATGCAACGATCTGCAACACGGCAGTGATTGCGCCCACCGGCGAGCCCTGCGGCAGCACACTTCGCCAGCGTTGGCGGGTAAGCGTACGATGATCGGCTTCCGTCAGGATGGTCGCTTCGGCAAACCGCCTCGGCGTCATGTTCGCGGTCATTCCAGGAAAATCCTCGATCACTTGCATGTTCGCAATCAATAGGTATCTGAACTTTCCGGTTCCATGCACAGGCGTGCCATAAATTCGTGCTCTGCGCATTTCGAGGTCAATCGCCCTCCGCAGGTCCGGGACCTCGGCGACTTTAGGATTCACTGCTGTCATTCGTGCGACCAGCTCTTGGATCGCATTGGCCTTGCTCATGGTCACTTCAACCTGGACGATCGGCGCCTTGCCAATCACCCCTAGGAATACCAGGCCGGGCCCGATGACGTGGTCAACCGCCTTACCTGCAACACTGGTGATTGCTCCACCCATTGTGAGCAGCAAGCGCGTGATCGCGCTCTGCCCAGCCTCGCCCAAGCTACCCATGGTATCGGCGTAGCCATTGATCAACTGGTCCCAGGGGAGACCTTTCAACGCATCCGGCGCAAAGCCACCCTGGGCAACCCTGTCGATCCTGCCAAGGACAGCCTTCTGGTTGTAACCCATGGCTCGTAGTAGCAGGTTGGTGCGTTCGATGTGAGTGGCCCCGAACCACTCCTTGTAAAGCGTAAAACAGGTTGCGTACTGCTGGCTGTCTCCAACGCACGCCACGACCTGCCTTACAAACTCCAATCCAGAATTGACATCCGCATCGTCACAATTGCAGTCAAAGTAGTCCACTAACTGTTCGCTCTTCATCCAAGCCACGTGTGCACGAGTGATCGGCGTCGTCAACGTTTTATCGAACACCTCCATGGTCGAGTTCCAATTCGTCTCCGTATTGGCACGCGCCGTCTCATCGTACTTACCGAGATACTTGTCCCACGCATCCGTCTGCGCCGTGGCCAACTGCGCTGGCGTGGCATCACGCCACGCTTCGTAGTTCTCATCGCGCTGCCGTTGCATCTCCGGGAAGATGGCACGCGCCAGCGCAAGTCCTGCGCTACCTTGTCCGGAAACGCCGCCATCCGCCATCTGATGGGCATTGCGGTCGACGCTGTAGATTTTGCGGTTCTCGGCGTCTGCTTCGATGGCGCGCCGGACGGACTGAATAGCGCGCGACACTGCGATTTTCCGCACATCGCTGTGCCGCCTCACGAAGCTGGCGAGGGTATCTCCCGCAACGGCGACCAGCTCCATCGCAATACCGCAGGGGTCAGCCAGAGCAATGATCGCTGGCGGGTAGCCCCACTGTTCGCCGGCCGCCTTGGCCTGGGCCACCATGTCAGGCACTTCGTCCTTGCGTGCGACGATCGAGCCTTGCGGCGACGAGGCGTACGCGATGTATGAGGTTACGATGACCTCGTTGGGCTGTGTGGATCGAGGGGCCTCCACGGTATAGTCAGCCACGCGTGTGCCGACTTCTTCGATGCTGCACAGATGCGGCTGCGTCGCTTTGCCGCCACCGGCCACCCACGCGCGGATATCGATGCATCGCATGTGCTTGGCACGGACCGCGCTGCGTCGGTTATTCGCCAACACCGCCGGCGTCCACGCCGCCTGTGAGTAACATATCCAGATCCTCGTGGCCTGGGCTGCGTCAGGAATGAAGATGCAACGGGCCATGGGGCAGACGCCCGTGCGTGAGCACGCGGCTGCCTGCGCATCATCTTCCGCCAGCTGAGGCGGCGACTTTGCATGCGGATCAAACTCCGTCAGCACACCATTCTTGTCTGACTCGTAGGCACTCCACAGTCCTCGCGCTTCATTGAAGACATACAGGTAGCCCTCGCGCGTTCCACGCAAGGTGTAGCGCGCGGCGGTGGCAGGCAAGGCAATGCTGGTAACGCCGTCACCAAAGGGGGCGGTCAATGGCGGTGCGTTGGTGGTTACCGGTGTATCGTCGCGCGCCACGGCGTACCGCACCGGCAGCAGGGCGAGGCCCTTTTTGATGCAGTTCGGGCAGGTTTCCTGCGCAGTTGGCGTGTCACTCATGAATGCTCTCCAAAGCGTGTTCGCGCTCGAAAGCGCCGTCCTCTACAAAGTTCAACGGTGAAGCGCCATCCCGCATGCAGGCTCCCACGAAGCTGCCGTGGCCAGCGTGGACGTACTCCAGACATTCGGTGAAGGCCGGCACGTGGACCAAGCCTTCACCGTGTTTCATGGACAAGCGCATGAAATAAGCAATGTCATGGAGATCATCAAGACCGTAGCGCTCAGCAAGATGCCCAGCCCGCAACAAGGCGCGCAGCGCTTCGGCGCTCGGTGCCGGCGTACCGGCCCTGAGGTCATCACGTATGGCCACATTGATCGCTTCGATCAGGCCGATGTCGACCAACGCCTGTTTATCCAGCAGTTGCAACGGCTCGTCGCCGATCTCTGGCCTTGGCGTGCTGTGCCATTGCCGCGTGTGCTCATCAAACCATGTCCAGACGTCGACGGGGCCCATGAGACGGGCCAACTGTGCGGGTGTCAGCATCCAGGCAAGATGTTTGAAGACCCGGGCGTCGTGCAGGCGCAACCAGGACGCACGCCCTGCTACGGCAATAATCATCGTTCGCAACAGATGGCTGCGCACCCGCTGCGGCGCAGCGTCCGATTGCAGCAAGGCGCTGAAGAAGGCTCCGTCATGCTGCTGCATCCATAGGACCTGACGGTCAAGTAGCGCGAGACGCTGGTCATCCTCGAGCAGGTCTAGATCTGCCAGTCTTGGCATCAGCCGCGTGTGCCGCTCCCAGCCGGCCGGCACCAAGGGCTGCGTCACCAAGGGCGCGGTGCGTGATGATGGCACCCTGATCGGATTGAGCAAAGCATAACGATGCCCCAGGATCACGCGATGATCGAGCGCTTCCATCAGCCCATCTCCACCAGCGATGCACCGTTCATGTCGGCACGCATCGCCGTCGGCTCGCAGAACTTCAACTTGCCTTCACCCATGACCGGCGGTGCCGAGGTGGCACTCGCCGCCCCCGTCCAGTTCCGCTGGCCCGCATTGAACTCCACTTTCCCCGGCGCCAGCAGTTCGACGCTGTCACCGGCGATCTTCAGCTGCGCACCGACTGCTGCCAACTGCAGGTGCGACGCCGGCGCACGCATCTCGATGCCGGCAGCGGTACTGACCACCTGCACCGATACCTTGGCTGCCACCTTGACCGCGTCCTGGTGCGCACGCGCACTGACCTTGCCCTGCGCCGCATGCAGGGCAATACCGATTTCCTGATTCGGGCTCTGCGCGCCGGCGGCCTCACCGGCGGCGTACAGCACCAGTCCGTTGGCCACGGCCACGGTCAGCGCCCCCTGGGTCAGCCAGTTCATTGCCACGTTGCTGGCCAACACGGTATGCGTACCGCTGATCCAGACCTGGTCTTGCGGCGTGACGCTCAGCACACCGGCTTGGCCACTGCCCAGCAGCACCGGCGCGCTCCAGCCCGGGGCGTCGCCCTCTCCGCCGCCGATACGCTCGGCCGCGCTGCCGGTGGCCATCGCCGCCAGCTCCTCGCGCAGGCCGGCCAGCAGCGTGTCCACCGGAAGCGTGGACGGTTCGCCGGGCAACGTCGCCTGCTGATTGAGCGCGGATTCGGCCAGCGCCTGCAGCATTTCGTGGCTCTCCTGCAATTGCGACAGGCCATTGGCCGCGGCCAGTTGTGGCTTGCCCGCTTCGGTGGCCAGCAGCAGGCCCTTGCCCGCGCGCAAGGCACCGTGCGCTGCGGTGGACAGCTCGACGCCATGACCACGGTCGTCACCACGCACATTGTCCTTGCCGCCTTTCAGGTGGCCCAGTGTCAGCGTGCTCTCATGCTGGGTGGTGGACAGCTGGGCACGGCCTTCCCCCGGCGTGTCATCCAGACGCAGTTGCTGGAAGCCACCGCTACCGCCCTGGCTGTCGGCCAGGGCCTGGCTCTTGAAGCCGGTGAACACAGCCTGGTGGTCATTGCCTTCGAACCACGCCGCCGCGTTGCCGGTGGCCTTGGCCCCGCCGCTACTCAATTGATTGTGCGCGGCATCGGCTTGGCCGGCACCGTTGTACAGCGTACCCACCACTACCGGACGGTCGATGTCGCCTTCCAGGAAGCTGACCAGCACTTCCTGCCCGCGCCGCGGCACCAACATGCCGCCCCAGTTGTCGCCGGCCCAGGGCGTCATCACCCGGACCCAGGTCCATGCCCCACCGCTGGCGCTGGCGTTTTCGTCGCCGCCCGGATGGGCCAGCGCGGTACTGGAATCGCCGCCGCGTTGCCAAGGGAACTGCACTTTGATCCGCTGATCGCGATCAGACAGTAACGGCCCGCCGTCGCTGACCACGATCGCGCTCAGGCTGCCCTGGATGCTGGGCCGTGGATGCAGGCGGACGCCGTGACCGTCTTCGGTCTGCGGTCGATAGACAACCTCGGCAGGGATGACCTCGAACGCGTTCTCATACAGTTGGGCGTCCAGCGCCGCCATGGCAGGGCGGGCGCCGTCGTCGACCAGCGCCTCGGGCAGGGCGAGGTCAGCATCATGTTCCGGTGCAAAAAGCTGTTCGATGGCATCGAACACTTCGGCCTGCAGGTTGTTACGGGCCGCGTGGTCGACACGCAGGCAGAGGAAGCTTGCATCCGCTGCAACGCCGGGGTGCTGGGACAGCGCGAAGCGGCCACCGGGCCGCAGGGCCCGCCACTG